>JANYKD010000325.1 GCA_025361735.1 Phycisphaerales bacterium | reverse complement strand
GCCTGGTCACGCTTGCCGGCCTCTTTCAGCGCCAGCGCCAGGCTGTACTGCAATACCGGGACGTATTCAGCGAGCCTCGCATCCTTGAGCATGGCCGCTTCGCGGTCCTGGCGAACTTTGCTGAGGTACTCCACCGCCAGGTCGGGCTTTCGCGAGAGACGGATGGCATCGCCCTGGAGAATCATCGCCATGGCCGCGTAGGGCGAACTGGCCAGGGGTTCCTTTTGGAACTTGGCAAACTCCGCGGTCGCGGCCGCACCTGCGCCACGCTCGCTCATGAAGCGGGCGAGTTCGAAAGTGGCGGCCGCATAGACGGGATGGTTCGGATAGGCCGCGACCAACTCCATCAGCGTGCGGCGGGCCATGCTCGAATTCTTTTGTTTCTCAACCGGATCGACAATCAACTCGGCCAGCTTCGTATAGCCAAAAGCCAGCTTGAAGGCCGCTTCGGGTGCTTCCGGCCGCGGGTCGGCCGCCTGCGATTGCAGGAACGAATTGAACAGCGACACGGAGTGATCGAGCTGCTCGATGAGGCGATTCTGTGCGATCGCGTCCTCACTGGGCGCGGGCAGCGTTCGGAGCAGGCAGTCCGCTTCGAGGTACGACACGCTGCCCAGTTCGCCCATGCGGTCGGGTTCGAGGATTCCCGAGAGCACCTTGGCCGCCTCGGCGTATTTGCCCTGATCGTAGAGCGCCATGGCCTGTCCCTGTTTGGCCAGGATCGCCTGCGGGCTCTCGGGGTTCTTGTCGAGAATCTTCTGGAAACGGCGGAGCGCCTCGGCGTATCGGTTAACCGGATCGGCCGGTTTCACCGCGCCTGCGGAGATCGCCAGCATGGAGTTCTCCGCGTAGCGGGCCATGACTTCGGGCGTGAGATCGCTCTTGGGATATTCGGAGATGAACGCCCGGCAGGCATCGTCGGACGCGGTGAACTCGCCCGCGAGTTGCAGCGACACGGCCCGGCGGTGTTGCGCGTGCTCGATGAGTTGCGGAGTGACGCCGACGGCGTTGGCAGCGACCTTCGCGTAGGTAGCCGCCGCCTCTTTGAACTGCTTGAGCATCCGCTGGGTGTCGCCCAGTTCAATCAGTGCCGTTGCCCGGCGGTTGCCCGCGTCCACGTCGGCGGCCGATGCCGATTTGAGCATCTCGATTGACTTGTTGAGATTCTCGATTGCGGCCAGCAGAAGCTGCTGGCGCAGGATGGGGAACTTGATATCCGCCGACCCGATCTGTGCCTTCGCCAGCCAGCGATACGCCTGGTCACCCAGCCGCTCATCAGGGAAATTGGCCAGCGTTCGCAACGCGGCCGTGAACTGACGCGTTTGCACCTGGCAGATGCCCAGGTGAAGCCTGGCCTCGGGCACGACCGCCGCTTGCGGCGCCATGCTGAGGCAGGTCGTGAATCGCACGGCGGCTTCCTGATAGTTCTCCTGCTCGAACAGCAGGATGCCCAGATAGAAGGCGCTGCGTGAGACGTAGTCCGGCAGGGGGGCGGAAATGGTCGCCTGCAACTCCGCCTTCTGTGCGGGCGTAAGCTGTAGCGAGCCGCCGTTCTTCAGCGATTCGGCCGCCTGTTTGCGGCGAGTCTCATGGGCGAAGATCACGCCCTGGTAGTTCGCCGCCGCCTCGGCGCGATCGCCGCTCAGATGATGCGTGCGCGCCAGCAGGAACTGGGCGTGTGGGCCGAAGTCAGGTTCGTCGAACGGTGCAAGGCGAGTCAGTGCTTTTGCAGCCGAGGCAAAATCCTTTTGGGCGAACGCGGCATAACCGAAGTAGTAGAGCGCGAGGTTGTGGTATCGGCTTCGCGCCAGACCCGCGTCGAACGCAAAGGGTTCAACCGCCGTCACCGCCTCTTTCTGGCGACCGAGACGAATCAGAATCTGCGCCTGGTCACAGCGCGCCTTGGCGGCCCACTCCAGCACCGGCGCAACTTCCGCGGCGGCCGGATCGGGCTTGGGTGCCGCTGCCAGCAAAGCATCACCGGCGAGCCCGAAGTTGTTCGCCGCGTATCTGAGATAACTGTCCGAATTGCTGCGAAGCGTGGCCGCCTGTGTGGTCGGTTGCGTGGTCGCGCGCGTGGTGTACTGGTCCGCCAGGCCCCGATACGCCAGACCAAGGTGATACAGCCCGTAAGGCCGCTCGGCGAAAGTATAATTGGGCGAGGTCACCGTCGTCAGCAGTTCGACCGCCGTGCGATAGTCCTTCTCAGGCCCTTCGACGAGGCACAACGCCAGCCCATAGCGGGCGCTGAGCATGTCCGCCCGGCCAGATCCAATGCGAAGGAACTCGCGGAATTTGTCGGCCGCGAAGGCATAGTCCTGCTGGTTATACGCCGCCCTCGCCGCGTTCAGCACCATCTGCGAGCGCTCGGCCGGGCTGACATACTGTGCACGAACCGGCGGGGCAAGAAGGCCCGTAAGTACAACACACGCAATGATTAAACTGCCATGACAAGACCGACGCTGAGGTGACATCATCATTAAATACTCCGTACGCAGACGTCCCCTTCCGGGAGCCTGCTTTTCACAGTCTTAATACATACGGAGTTCGGTGCGGTTTGTTGCGTTCGTTTGCTACACACCCATCAGATGTTCCATGACCGCCAGTTCCAGCGCCTCGTAATCGCGATTGGCGATGCACTGCGCCTCGAATTTCTTGTCAAACGTGCGGACCTTCTTCACGAGGTGGCAGAACACCTGCTTGGAATTGGACAGATGCCGCGTCGCCACTTCTGCCTTTTGCGTGCGCAGCGCCTTCACATCCAGCCCGATCATGGCGCCGGTCTTCGCGTACCCGGCCAGTTCCAGTATCCGCACCTGGTTGTACGCCATGCGCAAATTGGCCGCCCCGAAGGTCTTGTCCTGGTCGAACTTCAAACCGTTCTGGTCGTTGAGATGCACCGACCACAGCTTGTCGGCCTGCAGCGCGAACGCCATCTCATCCGACGGATCGAGCCCGGCGAGCAGTGAATGCGCCGATTCGATCAGTCCGCCCACGCGCTTGGGATCGACCGTCTGGTGCGCCAACCCCAGCACATGCCCGATCGTCGGCAGATACGCGTGGTCCATCGGCTCGTTCGGCTTGGGTTCGATGCAGATCCGCACGGTCTTGCTGTATTCCAGCATCACGTTGCAGGCTTCGATGAGCCGCTTGTACGAATCCATCGCGTTCTTCGATTCGCGGATATACGTGCCCTCGCGCGCCAGCCAGAGCACGAGCAGGTCACAATCCAGCGCATCGAGGATATCGCAGTTGAGCTTGGACCGATCCAGCGCCCACTGCCGGCACTTGGGATCGTTCGACGTATACGCCCCGTCGATGCCGCGCGGATCTTCCCACAGCCGCGGGGCGACGATCTCGGCGACAAGCCCCTCGCCGTCGAGCACCTTCTTCACCTTTTTTGCCTCGGCCACGATCTTCGCCGGCGACAACTTTCCCAGATCCGGCACGGCGTCGTCGTCGTGAAACTGCACGCCATCGAAACCGAGCTTCTTGTATTCCTTGAGTTTCTTGGCAAACGACAGCGTCGGCCGAACGGTCGGCCCAAACGGGTCGGCGCCCTCGTGAATGTTCCACGGTCCAAAACTAAAGCGATAACCGAGTTCCATGTTTCTGCCTTTCCTTCGGTGGGACAGACATTCCTGTCTGTCATCCTTATAGACGGGTATTCCTGTCTGTCATCCTTGTAGACGAGTATTCCCGTCTGTCATCCTTTGCCCGGATTCTGGCCGGTCTTTCGATTATTGGCAAGCGTTCATCATACATCCGGTGGCCCTGATGGTTGAAATTCCCCTCGACTTCGCCATGCTATACCGCTCAATCAGCCAGGAGCTCTCTATGATTCGCATCGGTGTAATGGGCCTCGGAATGATGGGCGTGACGCACCTTGACGCCTACGCCAAGCGCAACGACTGCATCGTCGCCGCCGTCAGCGACAAACTTCCCGAGCGTCTGCACGGCCAGCAGAAAGCCGCCGGCAACGTCGATGGCCAGGCGCAAGGTTCCTTCGATCTCTCCATGACCCGCAAGTACACCGAGGGCATGGACCTCATCAACGACCCCGACCTCGACGTCATCGACATCTGCCTGCCCACGCACCTGCACATCGACTACGCCCTGGCCACGCTCAACTCCGGCAAACACCTGCTCATCGAAAAACCCCTGGCCCGCACCTACGCCGACGCCAAACGCCTGGCCGACGCGGCCGACAAAGCCAGGGGCATCGCCATGACCGCCATGTGCCTGCGTTTCTGGCCCGGTTGGACACATCTGAAGGATGCCGTCGCCAACCAGACGTACGGCAAGTGTCTCGCCGTCCATTTCCGCCGCATGGCCAGCCATCCCGGCGGCGGGTTCTATTCCAACGGCGACCTTTCCGGCGGCGCCGCCCTCGACCTGCACATCCACGACACCGATTTCGCCCACTATCTGTTCGGCGTTCCCAAGTCCGTCTACACGGCCGCCTATTCCGTCGTCACCAACCAGCCCGACCATCTCGTCACCCACTACCGCTACGAAACCGGCCCGATGGTCACCGCCGAAGGCTCCTGGTGCATGTCGGCCGGCTTCCCCTTCAAAATGCAGTTCACCGCCAATTTCGAACGTGCCTCGCTCATCTACGACTTCCCCGGCGACAACCCGCTCACGCTTGTCGAAAACGGCAAGGCGACGCCCGTGCCGCTCGAAGCCGGCATGGGCTACGACCACGAGATCGGTTATTTCCTGAACTGCGTGCAATCCGCCCGCCGCCCCGAGCGCGTCACCATGCAGCAGGCGGCCGACACCATCCGCATCGTCGAAGCCGAAGTCCGCAGCGGCCGCTCCGGCCAAATCGCTGTCCTATGAATTCCAATTCGAGCTTGGTGCCTCTCTCGTCATCTCTCACTGGCAACTATCAACTATCAACTACCTTCTCTTCTTCTTATTCCGGTCCTTCTTCTCCATGTGCCCCGACTTCTTCACCCGCAGTTGCGGGCCGCCGGGCATGCCCAGCGTGTTCAGGTTGCCGGACATCAGGTTCTTCAGCAGGCTCATCTTTCCGCCCACGCCCAGGCCGCCCACGGCTTTCATCATGTCGCGGCTCATCTCGAACTGCTTCATGAAGTGCCCGACTTCGCCCAGGTCCACGCCCGCGCCACGCGCGACGCGGCGGCGGCGGGACGAGTCCAGCAGATCGGTGTTCTTCCGCTCGGCCAGGTTCATCGAGTTGTAGATCGCCTTCATCCGGCCCATCTGCCCCTCAATGTCCCCGTCCTTCACGTTGAGCTGCTTGGTCAGCTGGCTCATCCCGGGGATCATCCCCATGATCTTGCCCAGCGGGCCCAGCCGCGTCACCTGGGCCATCTGAGACATAAAGTCTTCAAGTGTGAATTTCCCCTTCTCCATCCGCGCTTGCAGCCGGGCGGTCTCGTCCTGGTCGAACTTCTCCATCGCCGTGTTCACCAGCGCCAGCACGTCGCCCATGCCCAGGATGCGCTGGGCCATGCCTTCGGGGCGGAACTCTTCCAATGCATCGAGCTTCTCGCCCGTGCCCAGGAATTTCACCGGCTTGCCCGTGATCACCTTGGCCGACAGCAGCGCGCCGCCGCGGGTGTCGGAGTCGAACTTCGTCAGGATCAGCCCGTCGAGTTCGAGCTTCTCGTTGAACAGCTTGGCCGAGTGAACCGCGTCCTGCCCGGTCATCGCGTCCAGCACCAGGTAGATCTGATGCGGCTTGAGCTGGCCGTTGATGTCGCTCAGCTCTTCCATCAGCTCATCGTCGATCGCCAGCCGGCCGGCCGTGTCGAGGATCACCACATCCCGCCCGTTGGCCCGGGCGTACTTGATCGCTTCGCGGCAGACACTGACGGCCGCCCCTTTGGCGACATGCCCATGCGCCGCGGCCTTGGTCGGGTCGGTATACACCGGCACGCCCACCTGTTCGCCCACCACCCGGAGCTGCTCCATGGCGGCCGGTCGCTGCAAATCGGCTGCGCACAGCATCGGCTGCCGGCCTTTGCCGACCAGATACTTCGCCAGCTTGCCGCAGGTCGTGGTTTTGCCCGAGCCCTGCAGGCCGCACATCATGATGATCGTCGGCCCCGGCGAAACCAGGTACAGGTTCGTATCCACCGGCCCCATGAGGTTGACCAGTTCCTCATAGACGATCTTGATCATCAGATCGCCCGGCTTGAGCGATTTGATGACCTCCTCGCCCATGGCCTTCTCGACGACCTTGTCGGAGAACTCCTTGACCACCTTGAACGAGACGTCGGCCTCGAGCAGCGCCGTGCGCACCTCGTGCATCGAGTCGCGCACATTCTCTTCCGTGATGCGTCCCCGCCCTGAAAGCGAGCGGAGCACCGAACCGAACTTCTCTGTTAAGGCGTCAAACATGGTCCATTACCTCTCGTGGTCAAGACCAACCATTATGGCATGACGCCGGTGTTTTGGGAATGAGGCGGGCTCAGCGAATGTTCTCCCGCCGCGGCGCTTGGCAAGGTAGGGCGGTTTCGCCGAAACCGCTGGCTTGCGAGCCGTGCAAAATCGCCTCCGCAGGCCCGAAGGGCCGTAACCTTGGGTAGCCGTGGCCGTAAGGCCACGGAAACCGAAGGTGAGTTGTCTAAGGCCTGAAGGGCCGACACTCTGGGAGACACGAAACCACGGAGTCATTCCCGCACGACCACATGGCGTGCGACACGGACCGCTCGGCGAGCGGTCCCTACCTCAGCGGTCCTCACCTCAGTTGTCAAAAGCGACCCGGCCTCAGCGAATGTTCCCCTGCCGTGGCAATTGTTTCGGGGGCACATGGAGCAGCACAGGCGTCTCGGCTCTGTCAAAATGCCCGGACACAGCCGAGACGGCCGTGCTACTTTCGCCGCCCTTTGGCGTTCGCCCGAAACAATTACCGCGCCATGTGTTCCTGCCGCGGCCCGATCCCCATGGCGACCGCCGCCGCCACAATTTCGTCCCGATGTTTCGCCAGCAGGCCGCGCACGTCGGTCTCGCTGACATTGCCATGTCCGACGGCCGCGTACGTCACGCCGCCACGCACGAACACCGCCATCGGATGCTGGGCGACGGTTTCCACGACGATGTCCCCATCGGCCGCCGCGCCCGGCGGAATGGAGAACAGCGAGAGCGACTCATGCGCCTGCCCGAACAGCAGGTGCGCCGCGGGCACGCCGTTCACGGGACACGTCGCCGCGCCCCGGAACGTCCAGCCCTCGCTCCGCAGATCGGCCGCCAGCACGCTGATCTTCAATCGCGCCGCCAGCGACTGGCCCATGAGATGGAAATCATCCTGCGGAACGCCCCGCTGATGGTGATCGTGCTCGCCGGCATCGCAACGATCGTGCCGCGTCGCCATCCCCACGAGCATCGCCTGCGGCACCGTGGCCTTGGGCGAACCCAGATCCATCACCGTATACACGCCGATCAGCGCCAGCAGAAACGCCGCCGCGATGCGGAACGCCGGATGCCGCCACATCGGCACCACCAGCGCCTCCGGCTCAGCCCGGGCAGCCTGCAGAATCCGCTGCCGCAGACTCTCCGGCGCAACTTCCCCCCCAATGGCCCGCTTAAGAGCGGCCTTGAGCGACGGATCCTGAAACTCGTTACGTTCCTCTTGCATGGCTTCTTCACTGATCCACACCGGCCACCCGGCCGGCGCATTGTCCTTCCCTGAATGTATAACCCTCTAACACGGACGTTCTATTCCCGTAATCGTCCGCTCACACAATTCGCTTCTCCGCCGCCAGTTCCTGCAATTGCCCGGCCAATCTCTCCCGGGCCCGAAAAAGCCGGCTCATCACCGTCCCTATGGGCACTTCCAGCGCTTCAGCGATCTCCTTGTAAGACATCTCCTCGACCGCCCACAGTGTCAGCACGGCCGCGTACTCCGGCGGCAATTCGTCCAGCGCCTTCACCAGCCGTTCATCCATGCCCTCGCGCCGGTCCCAATCATACGTCGCGGCCATTTCCACCACCGCCGCATCCGACAAAACCGACGCATCTTCCACGCCCATCGGCTGTTTCGCCTCGCGCTCGCCTTTGCTGAGATAAACGTTGCGAAGAATCCGCAGCAACCACGGCCGGATGCCAAACTCGCCCAGCTCAAATCGCTCCCGGCCGCGCAGCGCCCGCAGATAGGTTTCCTGAACCAGGTCCTCCGCCCGTGTCCCATCCCGCGCCAGCCGCCGGGCCACGCGATAGAGCGTGTCCATCTGTTCGATGGCCAGTCTCTCGAATTCTGCCGCAGCAACTTTCATGGATAAGCGGCCCATGCGCTGTGAGCCGCCGCACAATCGTAGGCTACCGCCCGCGCCAAGGCGAAGCGGGCAGCGTATCCGCCCGGCGTTGGTGGCACGGGCTTCCAGCCCGTGGTGTCGGTACTCCGACACATCTCCGCCGCCCGCGGCTCCGAAGACGGCCCGGACGATCGCGAAAAGAAATGTGTTGGCCGCTCCTGGATCCGGGCTGGAAGCACAAGTTCATACGGGTCATGCTGTTACAAGAAATTCCGTGGTCTCGGAACGTCTGAAGAATGAGGTCCCATCGGGTCCCGCCGAGTCCCGGGTGGTGGTGCAGGGAATGACGAAAGTCGAAGGACGAATGACGAGAGAAGCACGAAGGTCGAATGAGACATGCGCGCAAGGGACGCAGACGAGGCGGGGTGGGTTGTTAAAGAGGCGATCCGCCGGCGCGGGCCGAGAAGGAGAGCCCTTCTATATATACCGGCAGCGCTGCGCGCCCGGCGCGTCTGCTGTTGTCAACAGTTACAGTGGCAATTCCCGAAAAATGGGCGGCATCAGGGGAACTCCGCAGGTGTCATACGGGCGAGGCGGGCGACTGCGGCTGCCGTTAAAGAGGCACTGGCATACATAGGCCACGGACAGGATCGTAGATCCGCAGAATCTCCACCCATCGTCATAACGATATCTTCACCATTCCCATCCGTAGCATCTCTTAGGGGAACCATGAACATATTCACCGCACCACGGTCAAATCTTTGGTCACGACTTTCGCCGCTCTTAACACCATTGATGAGGGGCTGGACCAAGCCACGCCTCTCGTTGAGCGACACCGTGAAGCAAGCAGGCGCCATCCGGCAGCTAATCCATGAGGCCCGGGTCAGTTCTGACGCATCCCGAGTCGTTCTGTACGGGTTTCACAACGGCGGCGTGTTCCTCAGCAATCAGCCGCGGTGGTCAATGAAGCGTTGGCACCCAACATCGGCCCGGCCATCCTGGGCGATGTTCCCACGCTTGCCAGCCGCTGCATCGGGCTCGTCGATCCGTTCTGGGATGTTGAAGATGCCCCGGATGTCCCACGGTGTGCCTCTTCGCTTTCGTACCAACGTAAGAGCGAGGCGGAGTTGCCCACCAGAGATGTGGCGTCGATGGAACATGGGTTCGTGAGGGTATGCCTCACCAAGCCCGGCGTGAGATCGCTGATCCGAGCCACCATCAAGGACGGCAGCGGGATCTGCGGCTAGCTGAGCGTCGAGTTCTGTGGAGATGCCGGGAATCTGGATGATGCCCGCGAGATCGCCGGTGTCTGTGCCGAGAGGATCGCCGCAATGGCCAGTCGGGTGTCTTCCACGGTATCGTGCAACACCGCCGCCGCCAGGGCTTCGGCGTCTTGGACAGCGCTGACGAGTAGCCCTATGCCCAACGGCGTATAGACGGGGCGGTGCACGTGTCGGCAGGATGGAGGCGTATTCTGGACGGAGACCGCGACCCGGCCGGCTTGGCGGTTTTGAACTGTGCGGGCTCGGATGCGGACGCACCTGCAGCACCACGGTCAGGATGAGTTGAGTCGGATTTGTGTCTTGGCGGCCAGGGCGAGATCGACCGCGTCCGCGGGGAATACCAGGGTGCGAATGCTTTCGAGCAGGCATCGGGCCATGGCTCTCAGAACTCCGCGAAAGGCATCGGACTTCGGCCGCGGGCCGGCAAACGTCGTCTTTAGGGCAGGTGTCTTTAGGGCAGATGATACACTTCTGTCATGTCCGCCCATATCTTGCCCTTGACCGCCGCATCGGGTAGCGGCGACTGGCACGGATCCGTTTCCTTCCACCATCGCTGGGTTTCGGGATCGGCGGCCATCTTCTTCATGTCCGCGTCGAAATCCTTGCCTGTGTATTCGAGGTAGGCGAACAGATACTGTTTGCCGTCGATCTCACGCTGGTAGATGGAGAAGTTCTGGATGTTGCAGTCGTGGAGCATCTTGTTCACCGTCGGCCACGGATTGGCGTGAAGCTCGCGGTAATACGCAGCCTTCTCAGGCTTGAGACCGGTGATCCAGGCGTAACGCTGCGGTGGATTCCCGGCTGTGGCGCAGCCAACCAGCCAGACCGCGAGAAGCAGAGAAGTAACGTGTCTCATGAACTTCCTTTCGTTGCACCATGATCCGAAACTTGGCGCAACACGCGTCAGGTCAGGGCTTCTTCTCTGGCACCGGCGCGAACAACTGGAACTCGTGGATCGTCGGACCGTTGCTGGCATCGAGGATGTTCAACCGGACATGCCGGGCTGTCACGGGCGGGAATCGGCCCTCGAATTGTGTACCGAGCGTCGTGGCCTTGTGGAAGGTCTTCCACTCGTCGCCGTCTTTCATCTGAAGTTCATACGACTGCACACGTGGCTCGTACTCGCTGACCGCAAAACGGTCAAAGGTCAGCGGCTTGCCCAAGTCCACTTCCAGCCAGCACTGCTTCGTGCCGGCATCGGTCGCCCAGCGAGTCTCTGCGTCACCATCCACCGCCATGGCGGCGGCGTAACGATTGCTTTTCTGGTAGACGTTGGAGGCGGTGGCCTTCTTGCCCTCGGTGAGCGACTGGCCCACACTGGCGAGGGCGATCGGCGGGAGCTCCATGGCGGGTTTATCGATCTCCAGGGCGATGATGGTATCGATCTCCTGGCGGTCGGCCTTGGCGACCGTGATCTCGATGCCGGCCTCGGTCTGGCTGACCGTTGCCTGCCCGCCAGTCAGCACGCTGCTCTTGAGAATCTTCGCCGGCAAGGCCGGCAGTTTCAGCGTCTCGTCAGGCCAGGCCAGGACGTGCAGATAAACCGTGTTGTCTCTACGTGTGCAGGCGAGGTATTTGGCCGGTTTGTACGGGCCGCCGCGCGTGCTGTAGATGGACTGGCCATGTTTCGTGAGCCAGGCGCCCATTTCCTTGAGGCGATCAATCTGGCGCTGTTCGATGATGCCCTCGGCCGTTGGACCGACGTTGAAGAGGAGATTGCCGTCGCCCCCGGCGGTGCGGATGAGTGTCTGCAGGCACTCGGGCAGCGTCTTCATCGTGTCATCGGGTTTCCATGACCACTGGCGGCAGATGGTCATGCAGGTTTCCCAGGGTCGGTCAATATTGAAGCCGCCAACACGCTGCTCGGGCGTGTCGTAATCGCCCATGCCGCCCCCGGCACGGTTGTTGACGAGGATGTCCGGTTGAAGTTCACGGCAGAGTTTTACGTTGATTGAGCCTTCGCTTCTATCAAACTGTTGCGGCACATCGAACCACATGGTGACCAGCGGGCCATAGTTCTTGATCAGCTCGGTGACTTGGCCGCGCAGATACTTGCGATAGGCCTCGATGTCGGACTTGTCGCGTTTAATCTTGCCGCCGGGGCTTGTCAGCGGGAAATCCGGGTGATGCCAGTCGCAGACCGAGTGATAGGTGCCGAAGGCGATGCCCTGTTTGCCGCAGGCGTCCGCCAGTTCCCTGGTCACATCCCGCTTGAACGGGCTGTTCATGATGTTGAAGTCGGTCAGCTTGGTGTCAAAGATGCAGAAGCCGTCGTGGTGCTTGGTGGTCAGCACGATGTACTTCATGCCCGCGGCCCGGGCGACCGAGACCCACTCCTCGGCGTTGAACTTCTCGGGATTGAAATTCTTGTAGAGATTGTCGTAGTCCGCGATCGGGGTCTGGGCTCCGCGCGACCAGCCGATTTCATGACCGGTGAGGCTGACCGGACCCCAGTGGATGAACATGCCGAAACGCATGTCCTGCCAGCGTTTCAGCGCCGCCGGATCGGGCCTTAGCCACGGCTCCGCCGGTGCCGGCTCAGCGGCCTGCAGACCGGTGGCGACCGATGCGATCAGTAACAACACAATCGATACCATCTGCGAGCACATGAATTACCTCCCAGTTCTCAGCGGAAGACGACATATAATCCGACCATCACCAGCACCACCAGTGCCGCCAGGATGCGATAGTCCCCGATCCCCGGCCAGCCGGCCGATCGCAACGCCTCCAGCGGATGGGCCCAGTATAGCC
The DNA here is from genome assembly GCA_025361735.1 of Phycisphaerales bacterium. Classification (GTDB taxonomy): domain Bacteria; phylum Planctomycetota; class Phycisphaerae; order Tepidisphaerales; family Tepidisphaeraceae; genus JANYKD01. Next base: position 7,302 of record JANYKD010000325.1, on the reverse strand, counting down.
TCTGGACATCCTCGGTCGCCAGTTTCGGCATTGCCAGCGTCAGGCCAACTTGCAGGATCGCGCAGGCGCAGAACATATAGAATGCCATCAGCATGAAGGGCGTGATATAGAAGAAGGCGGGAATCCAGGCGAACGTCGCCGGTTTCCAAGCATGCAGGGTCTTAAGGGCAAACAGCGCCGCTCCCAGGGCCGAGCCCAGCCACATCGTGTACTTGGCGCTGCGGCCCGACGTTTTGCCCCAGAACACGCCCAGGACGAACACGCAGGTGATCGGCGGGGCGATGTGGGCGATGACATCATTGATGGCCGCGAAAATGCTCTCGTACATGTCGAGCAGGGGCACCAGCGCGATACCGAGCACGAAGGAGAGGAACGTCGCGGTGCGGCCGATGACGACCAGCCTCCTTTCCGATGTCTGTGGACGGAACCGTTTCCAGAGGTCGTAGCTGAACATGGTTGAGATCGAATTGGCCGCGCTGGACAGGTTGCCCATGAGTGCGGCCATCAGCGCCGCCGCCATCACGCCGAAGAGCCCGCCCGGCAGCAGTTCCTTGATCATGATGCCGTAGACTTCCTTGCTGTTGGTCACATGCACGCCCTTCAGGCCCCCCGTACGCAGGATGACGTAGAACATCAGCCCGGGCAGGACGAAGATGAAGACCGGCAGGATCTTGATGATGGCGCAGAAGAGCGGGCCGATCCGCGCATGATTCTCGTCTTTGGCACCCAGCACACGCTGCACGATGGTCTGGTCGGCACACCAGTACCAGATCCCCAGTACCGGATAGCCCAGGAAGATCGCATACCAGGGGAGGTCTTTCTCGACGGCCGGCGAGCGCAGCACGGAGAGTTTGATGCTTTCGCCGGCGCCGTGCAGATAGGCCGACATCTCGCCCCACCCGCCGACTTTCACATAGGCAAAGGCGGTAATCACCCCGGCGCCGGCGATAAGCACGATGGCCTGGATGGTCTCGGTCATGACCACGGCCGCCAGTCCGCCCAGCACCGTGTAGACTGCCGTCAGCCCGCAGATCACCAGGATGCAGGTCCATTTTTCGATGCCGAAGACGCCGTGCAGCACGATCCAGCCGGCCGAGAGAGGAAAGGCGATATGAAAAACGACGGCCGCCACCATGGATACGACGGCGAGCCAGTCGCGGCACTCGCGGCAGTATCGCTGCTCAAGAAAGTCAGGCAGGGTCGCCACTTTCGAGCGGATGTAGAACGGTACGAAGAAGAGCGACAGGAGTACAAGCGTGAAGGCGGCCATCCATTCGAAATTGCCCATGAGCAGGCCGCTGTCGAATCCTGCCTGGGCCAGGCTCACCAGGTGCAGGCAGGATATATTGGTGGCGAACAGGGCCATGCCAATTGATGGCCAGCGTAACGAGTGGGCTGCGAGAAAGTACTGGCTGGCCGCACCCTCCTGTCGCTTCTTAAAACCGGCATAGCAGCCGATGGCTACGATCCCGAGCAGGTACGCGGCAATGATCACCAGATCGAGGAGTCCAATTCTTCCTGGCATGTCCAGAAGCATACCCTATGGCCTTGCTCCACGCCAAGATCACTACGAAAGGCGTATCTGGGTTGGCTGGTTCAGGCATCGGGCGCAGGCCGGAATTCGTCGTCGTACCGCACGCATATGCAATTACCCTGGCGGGATCGTCACGGAGCCTTGCCACGCCCGGGCGAAAGGCTCGAAGCTGCGGTTCCGGGTGGCCCCGGCTTTGTCGGGAGAACAGCGGCCCGGTAGTTCCCGGCTGGCGATGTGTTGCCGCCATTTGCGATCTCCCGGTTATCCGCGACGATTAAATTCGGCCACCGCATCAAACATCGCTACGACATTCTCCGGCGGGACATCGGCCATGATGTTGTGGACCTGCTGGAAGACGAATCCGCCGCCAGGGGACAGGGTGGCGAGTTGGCCGAGGACGTGCTCGCGGACCTGGGCGGGGGTGGCTTTGGGAAGCACCTGGCGTGTGTCGCAGCCGCCGCCCCAGAAGCACATGCGGGAGCCGAAGTCTTTCTTCAGGCCGGCGGCGTTCATGCCGTCGCAGGTGATCTGCACGGGGTTGATCGCTTGCAGGCCTGCGGCGATGAGGTCTTCGAACAGCGGGCGGACGCCGCCGCAGCAGTGGAGCATCACTTTCACGTTGGCCAGTTGCTTCGCCCGTTGCCACATAGCGCGGTGGCGGGGGAAGAAGAACTCGTGGTACATCTTCGGCGAGATTTGCGGGCCGGTCTGCATGCCGAGGTCGTCGCCGAAGAGGATGATGTCGATGTACGCGCCGACGGCGCCGAGGTATTTCTCCAAATTGGCCAGGTGAATCTCGGTCAGGCGGTCGAGCAGCTTGTGCGCTTTCTCGGGTTCGCCGGCCAGGAGCATGAGGAAGCCGTCGTTGCGGCAGAGGAACTGGCCCCATTCGATAAGGTTGCCGCCGAAGAGGCCGACGATGGCGCGGTCGGTCGAAGCCCGCAGGGCCTTGGCGCCGGCGGCCAGATCTGCGCCCGGTTCCGGCGGCGAGGGCACGACCCAGATGATGTCCTTCATGGCCTCGGGCATGTTGGACAGATCGTCCGGCACATCATCCAGGTAAGGCCAGTGGATCGAGTCGAAATAGAGCATGCCGGGCTTCTGCACGCCGATGGCCCGGCCGGTGCTGCTGTGGAGAATCCAGTCGTCGCCTTCCTTGCGCACATCGACCCAGGCGGGGATCAGGCAGTCGCCGCCATCGGGCAGGCGCCAGGGTTTCCAGAAGCGGTCTTCGTTGCAGAATCCTCGGCCGAGTTCGATGGTGTCGATGCCGAAGCGCTGCCGCACGTCCTCGTCGATGATGGCCAGTTGCTGCACCAGGTCGTAGACGCGGATCGGTATCTCGCTCAGCCCCAAATGCTTGCGGAGGTTGCGGTAGGCGATGGCCATGATGCCGCTGGAGCGGTGCGCCCCGAAATCCACCGGCACGCGATCTGGTTGCACATGATTGATCGCGGCCAACACTCGTTCCCGGCTGGTCGGTTGCGTGCTCATGGGGCTGTCTCCTTAAACGCGCTTATCTCCCACAGGCTTGTCCTGAATCTACTGGACCACCTCACCATGGTAATGGATCGGAACGTCCTGGTCGCCCAGAATCCGGAGTGCAGAGTAGCAGACGCGGCCACTGTGGGCGTGGGAAACCACCACGGCGTGGAGTTTCCGCGGGCCGCCAGCGCGCTGGCTGGGCAGATTGGGCAGGCGTGCTGGGTCTTGATCCCGCAATCGAGCAGGATGGCGATGTGGTCCGTCCGCACCAGAAGGCTGTTGCCGCTGCCGCTGGAGCGAAGGGATTGAAACTGGAGGCCCATGGTTCACCGCCGCGTTCTGTGGTTCAGTGGCCGGGACGGACGATAACCCCTCACCCCCGGCCCATGCAAGCACGCCCTCACGGAGTCAAATTTCCTATCAGTCGTACACGGCCCTGTCGGGCCACCATCAGTGAATGCAAATGTGACCAGTCTGAAGTGATCGCAGCAGACTTGGCGATGCGGACGCTTAGGGAACCATGAACATATTCACCGCACCACGGTCGAATCTTTGGTCACGACTTTCGCCGCTCTTAACACCATTGATGAGGGGCTGGACCAAGCCACGCCTCTCGTTGAGCGACACCGTGAAGCAAGCAGGCGCCATCCGGCAGCTAATCCATGAGGCCCGCGTCGGTTCCGATGCATCCCGACTCGTATTGTACGGGTTTCACAACGGCGGCGTGTTCCTCAAAAATCAGCCGCGGTGGTACCTCGCGGTGGTCAACGAAGCGTTGGCCTCCAACATTGGCCCGGCCATCCTGGGTGATGATCCCATACTTGCCAGCCGCTGCATCGGGTTCATTGACCAGTTCTGGGATGTTGAATATGCCCCGGATGTCCCACGGTGTGCCTCTTCGCTTTCGTACCAACGTAAGAGCGAGGCGGAGTTGTCCACCAGAGATGTGGCGTCGATGGAACATGGGTTCGTGCGAGTGAAACGGTGTCAGGCCGTGCGTCTACATAATCCCACATACCGGCCAATGACGGATCGTCCCGCCGCGCCTACGACCACCGGCCACGCCGGAACTGAATTCAACCCAACCGCGGATACCCCGGATCACGCGGATTCATTCCATCTTCATCCAAACCATCCGCCCCTTGAACCATTGAACTCTTGAACCCTTGAACCATCCGTCCCACTTTCCACTATCCACTATCGACTACCCACTACCCACTACCCACTACCTACTACGCACCATCTCCCCATCCTCAATCCCCAACTCCTTCCGTTTCGCCTCAACATCCGTCAGAAACCGCATCCCATCCGTGTAATACCCGGCCGTCGGCGTGATCCCCGGCATCTGCGCCGTCCACCAAGCGTTGAACCGGCCCATGAGCGCCTCACGCAGGTACTTGGCCAGCATCGACGCGATGGCCACGGGCATCCACTGGGCCTCGGCCTTCTCGCGGAAGACGATCTGCACCACATGCCCGGCCCGGCGCAGTTCGTAGCCGCTGTAGCCATCCTCCTCTTTGACAACCACCAGCGACCATTCATCGAACATCAGCCGCAGCAACCCGCCGTAATGCTCCCGGCCGCCCTGGCGGTCGCAATGGATGATCAGCTGCTGCTCGCCAAAGGTGCGGAGCAAATGGTCGAGATGGGCGGCCGACAGACTGAACAGCACGCTGCTCTTGTTGCGTGTGATGTCGAACATGCGGTTGAGATACCGCTCCGGGGCGACCTTGGCAGCCAGGTGTGCCACGGCGATCCCCAGCCGGGTCATCTCGGCCGCCAGCGCGTGGACCATGAGCCGCAGACTGGTGGCGTCGGCCTCGATCGGGAACTTCTCATCGCCGCCGGCGGCATACCAGCGATGCTCCTGCAGCAGGGGGGCCGCCTGCGGATCGACCGCGGCCAGCAGCGCATCCAGGGAGTCAATCTTCCCGACCCACGCCCCGGCCAGCGCCAATATGGACCGTTCCAGTTCCTTGAGTCCCCGGTCGGGTGTGTAGACCAGTTTGCTGTCGTTGATGTGGAGTTTGCGGCCGGTGCGTTCGCGGCTCTTACCCGCGATGCCGCGGAGAGTGTGCCATAGGTCCGGCGGCTCCGGCAACGGCAGGGCGGTTTCGCCGAAACCGCCGCCGTCGGGTGTACCCGGCCCTGGCGGATCCGGCACGCGGATCGCGCAACACCCCACCAGTAGTGGCCCAAGCAGCGGCCCATAGCCAGCCTCGTCAATTCCTGCCAGGATCATGGGATGCAATTATACTATTTCGCGCGCTTGACAGCCCTAGGGCCGACGCTTAAATTATTGATCTCTTAAAGCGAGCTGGGGGCGTAGCTCAATTGGTTAGAGTACCGGACTGTCGATCCGGTGGTTGCGGGTTCGAGCCCCGTCGCCCTCGCTTAACGAAGAACCCTACAGATTGCTGTAGGGTTCTTCTGTTTCAGGAGTTACGATCAGCGGATCAGGGCGCCGGGATGAGCGACTGATGGGTGACGATGGGGACGTATCCGACCTCCAAACCGGTGGGTGGCGTCACGAGCAGGGCGGGATCGAGGGAGACCAGCGATCCGTGACTGGGAGGCGCCATGTAGTCCCGGTCGATGGGCCAGTTGGCGTGGACTTTCTCCACGAAGGCTTGCAGGGCCGCCTTTTTCTCGTCGCTCCAGGCGTATTGCTGGAAAGATGGTTGGTCAACGAAACGATACCACGAGTAAGTCACCAAGGAACCATCGACGAGCTTGACCGTGAAGGGTCCGCGTTTGGGGCCTGGCCGAGTCCAGGCGCCGGCCGTGGGTGACGTGTAGGGCTCTCCGGGTCTTGCCACCTTGAAGTCCTGGGCCGCCAGCTTCGTCTGGGCAGGCACGTCCTTGGCGGCCACGGGCAGTCGCTCCTCGCCGACGTGTTTGTAATACTGCGGGAACACACCGTTGGGACTGATGTCACTGTTGAACCACTCCAGACCCCATACGTTGCCATCGAACACTTTGGTGTTAAACACGCGCTCCACGCCCGCAAGCTTCTTACCGGCCTGGTCGTAGCGCGTGGTGCGCGTGGAAAGGGTGGATTTCCACGCGCCCTTTTCCTCGAACCGTCCGGAGCAGGCCGGGCCGCCGCTACGCCAATTCTTGAAGGCGTCGGCCAGGGCCGCTTTCGAGTAATAGGTTACGTCCTGCACCAGGAGTGTTCGTCCCTGACTGTCCACCGGGAATTGCAGCTTGGGAATCTTCGAATAGACCACGCCCTGGGGATCTTGTGACTCAAAACACGGCACCGTGTTGATTTCCATGGCGCCGCCGCCCATGTTGCCGGGGCGTGCGTCGAGCCCGCGGCCATAGATGAAGGGATAGTTGAACAGCTTGCCGACCTTGCTCCACGTTTCCGGAATGTAATAGGCGATCGGGCCTTTGAAGTTGGCCGCACTCAGGAAGCATGTCCAACTCTGGTCTCCGGTGGGCGGGTCGCCGGTGGTGGGGTCGGTAAACGGCAATGCCATCCAGGTATAGCCCAGGAACTGGCCGTTGGGATTTCCCTGAAAGGGCAGCGCATCCGGCGGGATCAGCAGGCGGTTGCTCAATTGGGCGATACCCAGGCGATTGTCGGGCAGAGCCTGATTGCTGTAGAAGAATGACCATCCCGGCGATCCGACCTCGTAGTCGTAACATTGTGGCGTGGCATTCATGCTGAATTTCGGCGGGCCGTATCGGAAGTGGTTGCCCGCCCAGTAGCCCAGGCCACCCTCCACGGTTTGAAATACACTCTCCCAGGTGGGACCCCGTGGCTTCCACGTTCGCGCCAGGGTGCCCTCCGGCGCCAACGGCTTGTCCTTGTTGTCGGAGTTGTCCGGCGTGATCCAGGCGCTGGGCAGCCCGATCTGAAAGTTGGCCAGCGGTTGGTCAATCAGCGGCCAGACCGCGGAATAGAAACCCATGCCCGAACTGTATTCCGACCGAGCCGGCGGGCGGGTGGCGCTGTAGCCGATGTAGCCGTGCAGGCCATTGGATCTGGCGGTGACCTTGCCGGCCTCGGCTTTCGGCGCATCTTTTGGCTGCGCCACTTGTCCGGGCGAACTCGATGACAGCAGGGCCAGACTGACGACGGACAGAAGCAGGGTTCGCATATTGAGTCCTCGGTGACGATGTTGGCAGCGTCAGACGATCTCTTCCCGGGCGGCATCCCAACGCACCATGCGCCGCTGCTGTTGCGAGGCCAGCGACATGAGAAAGGTCGCGGTTTCAATGAAGGCCTCGTCGGTCGAGCATTTGGGAACGCCGCGGCTCTGGATGCAATT
>JANYKD010000288.1 GCA_025361735.1 Phycisphaerales bacterium | reverse complement strand
GCGGCGTGCGGGCGGGTGGTCGGTTGCGTCGGGGACATCTTTTTGATGATCCAGAACTTGCCGATTCTGGGGTCGACGCAATAGTGGAAGCGGTTGAGGAAGCTCTGGCCCAGGCCACTGCGGGCGCCGGGGGTGCGCTCGGGGTGATCCTTGTCACCGACAAGCATGACCGTGCAGCCGGTTTCGCGGACCTCGGTGGAGAGTTCGACGAAATCCCTGGCTCCGACAAGCTTTCGCGTGCGAAGCAAACCAAACTCGGAGGGCACGTCGAAACCCTTGCCGGTCTCAATGTCCCAGGCTTTCTGCATGTCGGGGGCGGCCTGGATGTCGGAGAGTTGGGGGGCCAGCAACACATCGACTTTGCTGTTGCGGACGGTGACCGAGATCCAGAGATTGTCGGCGTCGTCGCGGAGCGAGAGCGTGGCCAGGGGATTGACTGGACGGGACGTGCCGGCGACGCGTAAGGTGAGCGTGGGCGTTTTCGGATCAGGATTAAGTTCCCACTGGAAACGGCTGGCGACATCGTAGCCGATGATGCCGGCGAGACCCTTGTTGTAGGCCGCGTCGCGGGCGACCTTCATGGACACATTCTGGGTGACGCCGCCGAAACTCAGGGGCATGCGGGTCCGGCCGACGAACATCGGGTGGCCGGAGGCATCGGTGTAACCGGAGGTCTCGTCGTCTTCGGCGATGGGCAGCGAGAGATCGCGGGCGAGGCTCTCGCGGATGGTGGTCCAGCCGCCGCAGGCCCAGATGAAACGGTGCTCGTCTCCACGAATATTCACGGGCACGTTGAAGATGCGGGTATCGCGGCCTGCCTCGATCACCCCGGAATCAACCTTGAGCGGGATGACCTGATCCTCGGCCGAAGCCGAGAGACACAGCACAAGCAGGAGATAGGGGGTCAGCAGCCTCATGGGTGAAGTATAGCTTGTATCAGCGGATTCTGGTGTCGCTGTTGCTGATGCCGCGCAAGGCAAGGTTGAGGGCGTCGGCGTTGGTGGCCAGGCGGCGAGCCTCGGCGACATCGATGATCTGCTTCTGGAACATTTCCGCCAGATGCTGGTCGAAACTCTGGCAGCCGGCCTCGCGGTTGCCTACGCAACCTTTGAGCTTGTCGTATTCGCCGTCCATGATGTATTTCTTCACCAGCGGCGTGTTCAACATGATTTCCACGACCGGCACGCGGCCCTTGCCCTCGCGCTTCTTGGCCAGGCGCTGGCAGCAGACGGCGATGAGGTTCATGCCAAGCTGGGCCTGCTGGAGTTCTTTCTGGTCGGGATCGAAGAGCGAAACCATGCGCTCGATGGTCATGGGAGCGTTGGTGGCGTGGATGGTGGTGAAGACCAGGTGCCCGGTGTCGGCGGCACGAAGAGCGGTCGTGAGGGAGAAACTGTCGCGAATTTCGCCAATGAGAATGCAGTCCGGATCCTGGCGCATCATGGAACGAAGGGCGTAATCGTAGCTTTCGGAGTCGGTGCCGACTTCGACCTGGGCGACCATCGACTTGATGTTCTCATGATGGAATTCGACCGGATCCTCGACGGTGATGATGCGCTCGGCGCGGGTGCGGTTGATCTTGCCGATGATGGCGGCCAGCGTCGTGGTTTTGCCGGAGCCGGTGGTACCGGAAACGATGACGATGCCGCGCTGGTGGTCGGCGAGGGTTTCGCAGATGGGCGGCAGGTTGAGCTCGTCGAAATTCGGGATCTTGGTGATGATGCGGCGCATGACCACGGCGAATCGCTCGCGGCTGTGAAAAAGACTGGTGCGGAAACGCGCCTGGCCGGGACCCATGGAGTAGGCGCAGTCCACGGAGCCTTTGTGTTCGAATGCTTCGCGTCGTTTGGTTGGTTCACCCTGGGAGGCAATGATCTCGTTGACATATTCGACCATGGTCGCATCGGACGTGGGAGGAACGTCGAGAAAGCGAGGGCGTCCGTCAACACGGATCATGGGCACCGACCCCGCCTGGAGGTGCAGGTCGGAACCATTGAACTTGATTACGGTCTTGAGAAAATCGGTAAGACTGAGCTTGCGCTCTTCGACATGAATGTCGGCCTGTATCGCCGGACGATCGACTTCGACGTTTCCGGCAACTGGTTCAGTGGCGGCCATCGTGTGTCTCCTGGGGTGTATCGGCGAAGCACAACGGGCTTCGCATCTGCCGAGCATTCTAACGGGCAGAGCGGGTAACGGGCAAATGGGAATCAGGGTTTGGGTTACGGCGGTGACGATGGCAATTTGGTCGACACTCGCCACGACGCCCTGCTAAAATGCTCGTGAGGGCCCCGGCACCACCGCGTCAGCAAAGGCTGGCAGGAGCAAATCATGCGATTTTTCGGCCACGGCAGGAGCAGCACGACGGCTTCAGAACAGGGCACGTCGGGGAGATCGCTGGAGGAACGTGTCGGACAGATTGGGCGGGAGATCCTTGATGAAGCACGAAGCCATCGCGGCGGATTCCTGTCGCGGAAGTTCTGGTCCGAGCAGCTTCTGAACTGGTCGATGAAGGATGAGCACTTCAAGGTGCAGTTGTTCCGATTCATTGATGTCTTTCCCATGTTGCGAACGCCACAGGAGATACACGAGCACCTGCTGGATTATCTGGTGCGGCCGGGGGTGAAACTGCCGCCGGGCATGGGTGCGGGGTTGGCAGCGGGCGGACTGCTCAAGGGGACGATGAGCAGCATCATCACGGGCCAGATCGAGAAAATGGCCGGCAAATTCATCGCGGGTGTCGACGCGGCGTCGGCGATCGCGGAGCTGCGGAAGTTATGGCATGGCGGCATCGGCTTCAGCCTCGACCTGCTGGGCGAGGCCTGCGTGAGCGATGTGGAGGCGGGCGTCTATCAGAAGCGGTATCTCGATCTGATCGAAGCGCTGCCGGCGGAGGTGGCCGGGTGGAAGGGAAATCCCGTGCTGGAGGCCGATCATGTCGGACCGGTGCCGCGGGCGAATGTGTCAATCAAGATCAGTTCGCTGTACGCACGGATCAACCCCGCGGATTTCGAGGGCTCGCTGGCGGGGCTGGAGGCGGCGATCCGGCCGATTTTAGAGGCGGCCGGCAAACATGGGGTGCTGATCAACTTCGATATGGAACAGTTCGCGATGAAGGAACTGACGCTCGCACTGTTTGAGCGGTGCTGCGAGCGATTCGACTTCCCACCCGGACTGGCCATGCAGGCGTATCTGCGCAGCGGCGACGAGGATGCACGGCGGATCATCGAGTGGGCGAAACGCAGCGGGCGGCAGATCACCGTGCGACTGATCAAGGGGGCGTACTGGGACTATGAGACGATTCACGCCGAGCAGAAAGGCTGGCCGGTGCCGGTGTGGACGCGGAAGCAGGACACCGATGCGTGCTTTGAGCGCATGTCGCGTTTGTTTCTCGAGCAAACGCCACGCAGGGCGGGCGAGCCGGGGGTGAAGCTGGCATTAGGGTCGCACAATGCGCGATCGATCGCGTATTCGTTGGCGATGTGCGAGCGGAACGGGCTGCCGCCGGCGGCGGTGGAGTTTCAGATGCTGCGCGGCATGGCCGACGAATTGAAGGCGGCGATGACGCAGCGGGAACTGCGGCTGCGCGAGTATGTGCCGGTCGGGCAAATGATCCCGGGCATGGCGTACCTGGTGCGGCGGTTGCTGGAGAATACGTCCAACGAATCGTGGCTGCGGGCGGGGCTGATTGACGATGCCGGGATGGATGTGCTGCTGGCGTCGCCGCACGAAGGGACGGTGGATTCGGGACCCGACCGCGCCAAGTTGGTCGAGCGGCATGCGCTGACGCCCGCGATCGAAGGCCTGGGGGATGGGCGGCCCTTTCTCAACGAGCCAACGCGGGATTTTGCGCGAGCGGAAGTGCGAACGGCGTTTGCGGCGGCGATCAACGCCGCAGTGGTACCGCAAGTCGCCAACGACGCAACTGTGGAGCAGGCCGGCGCGGCGGTGACGCGGGCGGCCGGGGCGTTTGCGGCGTGGCGGGACGTGGATCCCAAGGCGCGGGCCGAGATGCTCGTGAAAGCGGCCGCTCTCATGCGGGCGCGCCGGGATGACCTGTCGGGCATCATGGTGAAGGAAGGCGGCAAGCCCTGGACCGAAGCGGATGCCGACGTCTGCGAGGCAATCGACTTCTGCGAGTTCTACGCCCGGGCGGCAGTCGATCTGTTCACCCCGCGGAGACTCGGTAAATTCGCGGGCGAGTTCAACCAGCAATGGCACGAACCGTGCGGCGTGGCCGTGGTCATCAGCCCGTGGAATTTCCCGCTGTCGATCTGCTGCGGCATGACGACGGCGGCACTGTCGACAGGGAACACGGCCATCGTCAAGCCGTCGCGACAGACACCGGGCATCGCCAAGGCGATGTGCGAGATGCTCTGGGAGGCCGGCGTGCCGCGCGACGTGCTGCATTTTGTTGCCGGTCCGGGCGGAGCGGTGGGCGCGGCGCTGGCGCGCGACCCGCGGGTAAGCCTTGTGGTATTCACGGGCTCGAAAACCGTGGGTCTGGATCTCTACGCGGCCGCGGGCATCACGCCGGAACAGCAGCCGCACCTCAAGCGGGTGATCTGCGAGATGGGCGGGAAGAACGCAGTGATTGTGGATGCATCGGCGGATCTGGACGAGGTCGTCCTGGCGGTGCGGCAATCGGCGTTTGGCTACGCGGGGCAGAAGTGCTCGGCGTGCAGCCGCGTGGTGGTACTGGACGCGGTACACGATGTGTTCCTGCGACGGCTGGTCGAAGCCACCCGGGCGCTGCGTGTGGACGACCCGGCGCTGCCGGGAACGGATATCGGGCCGGTGATCGACGCTGGCGCGGGACGGAAGATACGCGACTATATCGACATAGGCCGGAGCGAGGGAAAACTGGAACTGGCGGGCGACGTGGCACAAGGCGTGGAAGAACGCCTGGGAAAGCCGCTGATCGGGCCGCATATTTTCTCCGGAATCCGGCCGGAACATCGCCTGGCGCAGGAGGAAATCTTCGGGCCGGTGCTGTCGGTGATACGCGTCAAAGATTTCAGCGAGGCGCTGCGGGTGGCCAACGGCTGCGTGTACAAACTCACCGGCGGTGTCTTCAGCCGCACGCCGGCGCACCTGGAACAGGCAGCGCGCGAGTTCCGCGTAGGCAATCTGTATCTCAACCGCGGAATCACCGGGGCCCTGGTCGGGCGACAGCCGTTCGGCGGCTTCGGTATGTCCGGAGGCGGCACCAAGGCGGGCGGAGCGGAGTATCTGCTGCACTTCGTGGTCCCACGCTGCTGTACGGAGAACACGATGCGACGGGGGTTTGCGCCGGCAACAGAATGATGTGAGAACGGCCGCCGCGGGGTGTTGCGGCATTGGCAAATCGCGCACCTGCTCCCCGAGGCATCTGCCTCAGGCAAAGCCCCGAAACAGGGTTGATCTCCACTTGACTCTCAATCACAATCGGCCTATTCTAGATATGAAGGTCCAGTTATCTATGTTTGGTGGGACCGGAGACCGAGATGATTTCACTGAGTGCCGAATATGCTTTGCGAGCAGTGCTGTGCCTGACGGGAAACCCTGCCCTGCCGATGACGATCCAGCAGATTGCCGCGGCCGGGCGAATCCCGCCGGCCTACCTGGCCAAGATACTCAAGGATCTCGTGCGACGTTCGATTCTCGCATCGCAACGCGGTTTGAACGGCGGTTTTGTCCTCGCCCGCCCCGCCGAGCAACTCACGCTGCTTGACATCGTCAACCTGACCGATGGCTCGCATCGTATCCGTACCTGTCCGCTGGGCCTCAAGTCGCACGGTGCCAACCTCTGCTGCCTGCACCGCCAACTCGACGGCGCGGTTGACGCTGCCGAGCGGCAACTTGCCGGGACCACCATTGCCCAACTGCTGGCCGCACCGTCGCATCGGGAATCGGGCTGCTGCAGTTGGCCGGAACCCGCAGCGCACGTGATGGTGAACGGACCTGTCTGTCAATCCGAAAGGAAGTCGTGAATCATGGTTGAGATGACACCCGACGAGATCGTGACATTCCTGAACCAGGCCAGGATCGGCCGCCTGTCCATGGCCGATGCCAACGGACAGCCCTATACGATTCCTCTGCCTTTCTGCTGGATGGACGGCGCCCTCTACGTGCGTCTGCCCCTCACCGGCCGCAAGGGGCAGATTCTCAGCCAGAACGACCGCGTCTGCTTCGAGGTCGACCGCTTCTCCGACACTCTGGATGACTACGCGTCGGTGTTGATTGAAGGCCGACTCGGAGCCGTGGCAGACCTGACGGAGAAGGCCCGGGTCAAGCTGAACAACGACACCAAGTACGACCGCTTGCGCCACGGATACCGCCCCGGCCACGGACGGCGCACCGAACTGACGCACCTGCCATTACGCAAGATCGCGGTGGAGCGATTGAGCGGACGCGCCAAGGAACCTTCCCTGGTGCATCTCGTGAACGGATAAACAACTGACATCGCCTGCTTGATGTGAATCACCCGAGCAAGCGTCACCTTCTTCAAGTTTTCCCAGGAGTACCTTTATGACTTCCACTCAGACTCTAACGATCGGCCAGCTTGTTGCGCAACGCCCGGGCCTGTCCCGGCTCTTTGGCAGGCTCGGAATCGATTAGGAACGCGGCCGAAATAACTTCCAGATTTAGGTGGTAGTGGGAATGGCCCGGTAGTTCCATTTGGGCAGGAAGTTGTCGAAAACGATCTTCATGTTTTCCTTGAATCCCTTGGCGCACCTGCGACCAATTTCGTAAGC
>JANYKD010000261.1 GCA_025361735.1 Phycisphaerales bacterium | reverse complement strand
GGCAGTGCCCCAGCCCCGCCCAGGCGCCGAAGTGGCATGGCATCAGCCTGATCGCCCGGCGACAGTCCTCGGCGCATTTCTCGTAGTCTTCCATCATGTACCACGCGATCGCCCGCTGGTTATGCGCTTCCGCGAAATCCGGACAAAGCTCCAGCGCGTGGTTGAAATGCTCGAATGCGCAGTCAAAGTCCCGCTCGCTCAAGCATTGCGCCCCGTGGGCCAGCTCGGCGTTGGCCGCCGCGCACCCGCAACGAAACCACACCGACCACAGCGCATGTTCGGCCATCTGGTTGGTCATGCTGTCCGGATCACGCAACCGCTCCGCCAGGGCGGGAATAGAACACTTGTGCCCCACCAGCGACAGCGCCAAAGCCGCGACTTTGCGGGCGTCCTGGTTGGTCGAGGAAAGCAGAGACGTGATCTGATCCGACGTCCAGTTGTCTTTTAAATGGCAGAAAAGCCCTTCAAAGTCTTTCGCTTCGAGCAGCGGCTTGACCGAGGCTACGAATACTACGGGATCAATGATGCTTGTGCCTGACACCATTGCAACTGTAGGCGACGGCGGGCGCTGTTTTCCAGTCTGGCCGCGAGATTGCTGAATCCGCTACCCCAAACGCCGGGCTGATTCCCCAATTTCAGCCCCGCGCCTCACGGCCGCCATTCGGTGGGCCGACGGTTCTGGAACTCAATCTCGCGCTCTTTCGACGCCGCCCGCGATTCGGGACTGAACGGCGTGGCATAATACCCCCGCTGAACCGTCATCGAGTCGGCCAGCTTCCGCGGCTCATAGCCCGTCTCGGTCTTCGTGGCACAGCCGGCCACAAGAGTCAAACACGTCAGGACAAGCCATTTTGTCATAGTCACACCTCGGACATCCAGCATCCCCGCAGAACAATCTCATTCAAGTGCCGCCGACGCCCTCGTCCGCGGACCCCGGCATACCAGAAACCAACAATCCGCCGACGAAGGCACCGGCGGCACTGTTTCCGCGTCCAAACGGGCGCGACGTTTGCTCTCCACTGGCCGGGGCAAACAGGGGTAGGGATTTTATACCCGAAGAGCCGGCCTCGGCCAAGAGTAAACCGATCCTATGAAACTGTCGATCGTCATCATCTGCTGGAACGATCTCAAAGTCCTGCCCGCCTGCCTGAAATCCATCTACGAGCAGACGAGCTCAACCGAATTCGAGGTCATTCTCTCCGACAACGGCTCCACCGACGGCTCGGTGCAGTTCGTCCGCGAACACTTCCCCCGCGCCATTATCGTCGAAAACCGCGCCAACCTCGGCTATGCCCGCGGCAACAATGCCGGCATCCGCGCCGCCCGCGGCGAATATGTCCTGATCCTCAACCCTGACACCATCATCCACTACGCCGCCCTCGACCGCTGGATCGAGTTCGCCGACAAACACCCCGACGCCGGCGCCTTCGGCTGCCGCGTGCTCAACCCCGACGGCACATTCCAGGATCCCGCCCGCCCATTTCCCACCATCGCCCACTACCTCCTCGTCGCTCTCTACCTGCGCCCCAACACCTACCGCGGCTGGCACGGCCAGACCCCCCGCGAAATCGACTGGCAGAGCGGCTGCTCCATCCTCGTCCGCCGCGAACTGCTCGATCGCCTCGGCGGCTTCGACGAACGCTTCTTCTACCACTACGAAGAGGTGGACCTCTGCTACCGCATCCACCAGGCCGGCTGGCGGATCCTCTACACCCCCGACGCCGTCATCACCCACCTCGGCGGGCAGTCCATCGGGCGATTTCCCGTGCGATTTGAACTGGAAAAATACCGCAACCGTTATCGCTATTTCCACAAACACTTCGGCCGCCGCGGCGCGATCCAATGCCGCTGGGTCACCCTCCTGCATCTGCGCTTGCGCCAGATCGGGTATGGCTTGATCGGCCTCTTCTCCCGCGACGAGCCGGCCCGCAACCGCCTGGACATGCTTCGAGTGATCACCCGCTGGAACCGGGAGCTGGAACCGCTTCGCTTCGCCCAAACCGGCGAAGAACCCCACAGCGGCTACGAACCCCTCGTCCCCGCGGCCGCGGCAACCAAATGAACGGAGTCGACAATGCCTGTCTCACTGGTCACCGGCGGCGCTGGATTCATCGGCTCACACCTGGCCGACCACCTGCTGCGCATGGGCCACCGCGTCGTGGTGCTCGATGACCTCAGCGGCGGATTCCCCGACAACGTCCCCAAGGGCGCGACCTTCGTCAAAGGCTCGATCCTCGACCACCCGCTGATCAACACCCTCTTCGACGAGCACGGCTTTGACTATGTCTATCACCTTGCCGCCTACGCCGCCGAAGGGCTTTCCCACTTCATCCGCCGCTTCAACTATTCCAACAACCTCATCGGCTCGGTGAACCTCATCGACGCGGCCGTCAACCATCGCATCAAGTGTTTCGTGTTTACTTCTTCCATCGCCGTCTACGGCACAGGCCAGACGCCCATGGTCGAAGAGATGACCCCCATGCCCGAGGATCCCTACGGGATCGGCAAGCTTGCCATCGAGCTGGACCTCGCCGCCGCCCGCCGGATCTTCGGGCTGGATTTCATCATCTTCCGCCCGCACAACGTCTACGGCCAGCGCCAGAACATCGGCGACCGCTACCGCAACGTCGTCGGCATCTTCATGAACCAGCTCCTGCGCGACGAGCCCATGACCATCTTCGGCGACGGCGAGCAGAAACGCGCGTTCACCCACGTCGACGACGTCGCCCCCATCATCGCCGCTTCCGTCGATGTGCCCGATGCGCGTAACCAGGTCTTCAACATCGGCGCCGACGTGCCCCTGACCGTCAACGAGCTGGCCCGCGTGGTCGCCTCCGAGCTGGGCCACGAATGCCGCGTCCGCCACCTCGAAGCCC
>JANYKD010000227.1 GCA_025361735.1 Phycisphaerales bacterium | reverse complement strand
TGCCGCATGCACGTGGGTGACCCGCATTTTGCGGCACAGGTGCAAACGCGGGATGGCCAGGTTTTCAACTTTGATGACCCCGGTTGCATGCTGACGTGGATGGGCAAACCCCACGGTGAAATCCACGCTGCGTACGTCCATCATCTCAAGCAAGACCGCTGGTTGCCAGTGTCTGAAGCAGGCTTTGTGCCGGTCTCTTGTCTTCACGATCTTCAACAATTCCAACGAGTCAGCATTGCCGCGATTTGCCCAAGAGGCATCAGAATACCTGTAGGCTGGCTCATGCCGCGAGTGTTCGTCAAGAAGCCCGAACTGTCCGAACTGTCTCTTTTTTAATTGCTCCAGCTGCTGGGACCGCTATCATGTGGCGTTACGATTTTGCGAAAGCTTCGGCACTCTGACCCGGACGGTTCACATCATGAGCTTCGATATTGTCGGCGTAAGCTTCAGTCGATACGGGTCCTATCTGGCCATCTCCCAACGGGGCGACGGCAACGCGCTGCCTCATGGCGTGTATCTGCGCACGCTGCATGGTGACACCACCATGCAAGAGGTGTTTCGCATCGAGTTGATCGTCGACGGTAAGCCCGTGGCCTTTGCGATCAACACGACCCCGTCCGTGTTGCGCCTTGAGAGCAAACAGGGATATGCCGAGTTCTGCTTCGCCTGCCCGAAGTCGATCCGCTTTCTCGCCAAGGGCGTTGGCGTGCGCTTGAGCCTCACTCAGACGGTCCCCTACGGATTCGCCCTGCCCATTGATGGCGGCCGATGGACGGTCAACTCGTTCGCGCACCGCTCCAGCTACGTGCTGAGCGTGCTGAAGGGCAAACTTGCTGTCGATGCTCCCTGGGAAGGCATGAAGTGCAAACACGTGATCTTGGATTTTCAGCCCGTCGGGCGTTCCGGATCGGCCCTTGAGGGTGCGATCGAGGAATTCACCAGCATAGTCCCGGCCAACTGCCACACCCGCACCTTCAAGGCGTGCGCTGACGAGGTTGCCGCCGAGTTTGCCGATTGGCTCAAACGCTCGCCGGCCGTACCGGACCGACTCGCTGTCGCGGGCAAACTGGCGGCCTATGTGAACTGGTCGGCCGTGGTCGCCGCCGAAGGCCATTTCCGCCGCCCGGCAATGCTGATGAGCAAGAACCACATGTTCAACGTTTGGAGTTGGGATCACTGCTTCAACGCCATCGCCTTGTCCTACCACAATCCCCAGATGGCCTGGGATCAGTTGCTGGTGGTGTTCGATCATCAGGATGCCGGCGGCGCACCGCCGGACAGCTACAACGATCGCGCGATGGTCCGCAACTTCGTCAAGCCGCCCATCCACGGCTGGACCTTGCGTCATCTGATGAAACGCACCGAGTGGATCACCCCCGGCAAGCTCAAGGAGTTTTACGAGCCGCTGTGCCGATGGACCAACTGGTGGATGGACAACCGCGACTCAGACCACGACGGGATACCGCAATACAGCCATGGCAACGATTCCGGGTGGGACAACAGCACGAGCTTCGACATCGGCACGCCGCTGGAAGGGCCGGACCTGTCAGCGTTCTTGATCATCCAGATGGACGTTCTGGCGGAGGTGGCCGGGCGCATCGGCAAGAAGCGCGATGCCAATCGTTGGCAGAAACGGGCCGACCAGCTTCTGGAGCATCTGCTGGCTCACAACTGGCGAGGCGACCATTTCATCGCCCCGCGGAGCGGCGATCATGAGGTCGCCCAAGGGGGCGACAGCCTGATCCTGCAGATTCCGCTGGTGCTGGGGAAGCGACTACCGTCTGAAATTGCGGGGAAACTGGTCATGGCCGTCCGTGAGGAAGGACGCTTTCTCACTCCGCACGGACTGGCCACCGAGAGCATCAAGAGCCCGAAATACCTCGCAGACGGCTACTGGTGCGGGCCGATCTGGGCGCCTTCGACGATGCTCATTGTGGACGGACTGGCGCAGCTTGGTCAGAAGGCTCTGGCCCGGGAGATCGCCAAGCGATTCTGCCAGACGGTTGCGGCCAGCGGCATGGCCGAGAATTTCGACGCGCTGACCGGCAAGGCCCTGCGCGATCCGGCGTATACCTGGACCAGCAGCGTGTTCCAGATTCTCGCCCATGATTATCTCCGGGGCGAGATGTGAGACGGAGACACTTGGGGCCGATCGCCTCGCTTTGGGCTCAGAAGCCGTCCTGCGCGACTTGGACGGCCTTGAGCATCGCCCGGGCTTTACTCATGGTTTCTTCGTACTCGCTGGCAGGGACCGAATCGGCGACGATGCCGGCACCGGCCTGCACGTCGAAGATGCCGTCCTTCCAGACGATGGTGCGAAGGGCGATGCAGGTATCCATATTGCCGTCCATGTCCAGATAGCCGACGGCACCGCCGTAGGGGCCGCGACGGGTGGGCTCCAGTTCATCAATGATCTGCATGGCGCGGATCTTGGGAGCCCCCGAGACGGTGCCGACGGGGAGCGACACGCGCAGGGCATCCAGAGCAGAATACTGATCGTCCAGTATGCCGGTGACGTTGCTGGTGATGTGCATGACGTGGCTATAACGCTCAACGGTCATGACATCGGAAATCTCGACACTGCCGACCTTGGCGACCCGGCCGACGTCGTTGCGGTGCAGGTCCACCAGCATGATGTGCTCGGCCCGTTCCTTAGGGTCGCTGAGCAGTTCCTTTTCCAGTGCGGCATCCTCGGCTTCGGTCTGGCCTCGCTTACGTGTGCCGGCCAGGGGGCGGCTGGTCACCTTACGGTCCTGTACGCGGCAGAGAATTTCGGGGCTGGCCCCGATCAGGACACAGGCGGGTGTCTTGAGGTAGAACATGAAGGGTGAGGGGTTGATCACCCGCAGGGCGCGGTAGACATCGAACGGGTCGGCCTTGCTGGCAACCCGAAGGCGCTGGCTGGGGACAAACTGGAAGATGTCGCCGGCCTTGATGAACTCCTTTCCGTTGAGGATGGCCTGCTCGAACTGCGGCTGGGTGAAGTTGCTCTGGTAATTCAGGGACAGGGGGCTGCGGGGGTCTATCTCGCCGGAGGCGGCGCGGGGCGTCCGGCTGAGTTTCTGCACGATGGCGTCGATGCGGCGCTTGGCATCGGCGTAGGTCTCTTCCAGGCTGGAATGCGAGTCTATGTGGGCGTTGGCGACGACCTTGATCGTCTTGTCGACGTGGTCGAAAATGACCATTTCGCCATAGACGCCGAACAGAACATCGGGCAGATGGCGGTCGTCGTGGGGCGGATGATTGAGCTTTTCAGCCTCGTAGTAGCGGATGGTGTCGTAGCCGGCGTAGCCGACAAGTCCGCCGGTGAAGGGGGGCAAGTCCTTGGAGCGGTGATACTTGCGCTGCGGCAGAAGTTTGGCGAGGTCGGCCAGGGGGTCGGTGGTCTGGAAGCTGCGGGTCTGGCCGGTGCGGAAGTCGATAAGCTGGGCGTCGCCGGAGGAGACCTGGTAGACGGTGGTAGGGCCGGCCGCGATGAAACTGTAGCGGGCGATGCGCTCGCCGCCGACGACGCTTTCGAGCAGGAAGGCGTGGGCCTCGCGTCCCAACAGCTCAAAGGCGGTGACGGGTGTGAGGTGGTCGGCCATCAGTTGGCGGTATACGGGGACAATCTCTGACTCTTTGGCGGCCGCCTCAAACGCTGGAAAGTCTGGGAAGTATCGTGCCATGGTGGGTGGATTCTAAGGGTAGGGGGGGGATGATGCACGCTGGGAATGGGAACCCTAATGGT
>JANYKD010000204.1 GCA_025361735.1 Phycisphaerales bacterium | reverse complement strand
GCTTCAGGCGGCTTCAGCCGCGTGGCAACTTTCAGTTGCTCCTCAAACCCACCGGCTTTAGCCGGTGGTCGTTTAGTTTTCGTTCTGGATTCCGATCGGAGTCAAGCCGGCGGCGAATGCCCCTGCCGACGCAGTACTCCGGCTGCGGATCAATGCCGCCGATTTCCTCTATCCGCTCATCCAGGCCTGGCCGATGCCCAGCCGCACGGCCGAAACGGTGCTGGCCCGGCGCGAAGGCGACGACGCGGTGTATCTCAACGAACTGCGCCATCGTACAGATTCTGCGCTGAATCTAGGGTGCAGATCAATACGCCCCGACGTATGCCCACGACCATGGCCGTCATGGGACAGCAAGGCATCGTCGAGGGCCTCGATTATCGTGGCGTGCCGGTGCTGGCCGCGATGCGTGCGGTGCCGGGTACGCCCTGGTCTCTGGTGGCCAAAGTCGACCAGGAAGAGATCTACGCTCCCCTCCGGCACCGGGCCTGGACGACCGGATTCGTTGTTGGATTGGCCATTCTGACGTCGGCACTTGTTGTCGGCCTGATGTGGAGGCAGCGAGAGAATCGCTGGCTTCGACGAGAGATGGGTGAGCAGGAGCGCGTGTCGCTGGCTGTGCGGGAGAGCGAGGCACGGCGGATAGCAGTCCTGGACAACATACCCGACCCGGCCTGGCTGAAAGATGTCGAGGGGCGATATCTCGCGGTTAACGAGGCCTGGTGCCGGTTCGTCGGCATCGACCGTGCTCGGGCACTCGGCAATACGGATAACGAATGGCGTGCGCCGGAAGTCGCCGCACGCCTTCGGGCTGAAGACGCAACGGTGATCGGATCAAGAGTTCAATGCCGCTACGAACAGTCGATGGTGCATGCGGACGGTTCGATTCGCTTCATTGATACCTTCAAGTCCCCGGTCTTGGATGCGCAGGGTGTGGTTGTCGGAACCGTCGGGATCGGCCGGGACATCACCGAACGAAAAAGGGCGGAAGAGGCGCTGCGGGATACGACGCGGACGCTGCAACTGGCCACGGCCTCGGCCAAACTGGGCGTGTGGGATTGGAATGTGAGCACCAACACGCTGGACTGGGATGACCTGATGCTCGAGATCTATGGAGGCAAACGGGAATCATTCAAGGGTTGCTTCGAATCCTGGCGCGATCGCCTTCATCCGGACGAGGTCGCCGCGGCGATGGCCGACACCCAGGCGGCACTCCACGGGGACAGGGAATACGACACCGAGTTCCGCATCGTGCGTCCGGACGGCGCAGTCCGGCGCATCAAGGCGAATGCCGTCACGATCCGTGACAGCGCTGGCAAGCCGTTGCGGCAGATCGGCGTGAATCGCGACATTACCGATCAGCGGCAGGCGGAGCAGAGCCGCGAGGCCACCATCGAATTGCTGCGGATCTGCAACGAAACCAGCGGCACGCACGACTTCCTGTCGAACCTCACGGCCTACTTCCAGCGGTTCACGGGATGCGAGGCGGTCGGCGTTAGGTTGCGCGAAGGTGACGATTTTCCCTACTACGAGACGCGCGGGTTCCCTGCGGAATTCGTGCTCGCCGAGACCCATCTCTGCACGCGCGACGCGGCCGGGCAACCCGTTCGCGACAGCACCGGCAATCCCGTTTTGGAGTGCATGTGCGGGAATATCCTCTGCGGTCGCTTCGATCCGGCCAAGCCGTTCTTCACGAAACACGGCAGCTTCTGGAGCAATAACACGACTCAACTGCTGGCGACGACGACCGATGCCGACCGGCAGGCGCGGACCCGCAATCGCTGCAACGGCGAGGGATACGAGTCGGTGGCCCTGGTGCCCATTCGCACTTCCGGCCGGACGCTGGGTCTGCTGCAGCTCAACAGCCGGCAGATCGGGCGGTTTACGCTTGAACGCATTCAACTCATCGAGCAACTGGCCGACTATGTCGCGATTGCCGTGGCGAAGCTGCAGACGGAAGAAGCGTTGCGGCAGCGCGAGGCATGGCACCGCACCATCCTGCGGACCGCCATGGACGGGTTCTGGTTGGCCGATATCCAGGGGCGCCTGCTGGAGGTCAGTGACACCTATTGCCGGATGATCGGGTATAGCGAGCAGGAACTGCTGGGCATGTGTGTTTCCGACGTGGAGGCGGCCGAAACGCCCGATGAAGTCGCCGCTCACGCCCGGCAGATCAGAGAGCAGGGCGAAGCTCGTTTCGACACGCGGCACCGGCGCAAGGATGGGAGCATTTTTGATGTCGAGGTCAGCATCCAGTATCGCCCCGTGAATGGCGGGCGGTGCGTGGCGTTTCTCCGCGATATCACGGAGCGCAAACGCGCGGAGGAGGCGCTCGCCGCGAGCCGCAGGTTGTTGCAGGCGATCACGGACAACAGCCTCTCGCCCATCTATGCCCTGGATTCGGCCGGCAGATTCCTGTTGATCAACCGCAGGCTGGAGCTGATCTTGGGCGCTCCGCGAGAGGCTCTGCTCGGCAAGACGCGCGAAGCGTGCATGCCGGGCGAAACCGCCGCGGTCCACCGTGCCAATGACCAGCGCGTCATCGCCGAGCGCCAGCCCATTACGTTCGAAGAGGAACACGATGAGGCGGACGGGAAGCATACGTATCTGTCGGTCAAGTTCCCGCTGCCCGCGGCGGATGGCAGCGACTATGGCGTTGGCGGCATTTCCACTGACATTACCGATCGCAAGCGGACCGAGGAGGCGCTGCGCCTGAGCGAGGAACACTATCATTCGCTGTTCGAGAACATGCTCAACGGATTTGCGTACTGCCGCATGCTCTTCGAGGACGGGCGCCCGTACGACTTCACCTACCTGGAGGTCAATTCCGCTTTTGAATCGCTGACCGGATTGAAGAACGTTGTCGGGAGGAAGGTATCGGAGGTCATTCCGGGTTTCAGGGAGTCCGATGCGGAATTGCTCGAAATCTATGGCCGGGTCGCCCGCACCGGCCGGCCCGAGAGTGTCGAGCGGTATGTCCGCGCGCTGCAGATGTGGTTTGAGATCTCGGTGTACAGCCCGAAAAAAGACCATTTCGCGGCCGTGTTTGACGTGGTCACCGACCGCAAACGGGCCGAGGAAGCACTGCGGCGAAGCGAGGCGGAACTCGACGCCATCTTCGAAAACGCTCCCGTGGCGATGCTGCTCGTGGACGCGGATCGGACCGTGCGCAAGGTCAACCGGGCGGCCGAGAGATTGGCCGGCGGCGAGTCGATCCGAATGGTCGGCCAGCGCGGCGGCGACGCGTTGCGCTGCGTGGGTGCTCTGAATGTTGCCGGTGGTTGCGGATTCGGCCCGCACTGTGATCACTGCGTCGTGCGGCGCACGGTGATGGATACGTTTGCCACCGGCCAGGCTCACGCGCAGGTCGAGACGGCAATGACGGTTGCCCCCGGCGACACAACGCAGGAGATTTCGCTGGTCATCTCGACCGCGTTGCTCATCGCCGGTGAGGAGCGGATGGTGCTGTTGTGCGTGGAGGATGTCACCGCGCGCAAACGCCTGGAGGCCCAGTTGTTGCAGGGCCAAAAGATGGAAGCCATCGGGCGGCTCGCCGGCGGTATTGCCCATGACTTCCGCAACCAGCTCACCGTCGTCAAAGGCTACGGCGAAATGCTCCTGCGTATGTCGCTGATCAAGGCTGGCAAGGAGAATCTGGTGGGCGAGATCCTCAGCGCCGCCCACCGTGGATCGCAATTGACCGGCCAGTTGCTGGCCTTCAGCCGGCGCGACATGCTTCTGCCGAGTGTCGTCAACCTCGGCAAGGTGGTGGCGGATCTGGCCGGTCCGATGGGCCGGCTGGTAGGGGAGGACATCATCACTTCGACGACCGGCGGCGGACCCGAGCTCATGGTGGACATCGCGGCCATCCAGTTCGAGCACGCCATGATGAATCTGGCCGCCAACGCCCGGGATGCCATGCCCCACGGCGGCAATCTAACGATCGACACGGCCGCGGTCGAGGTGGACGAGCGTCTGGCGGGTCTGCCACCGGATGCCCAGGTCGGCCCGTATGTGCGCGTGACCGTGCGCGATACGGGCACCGGAATGGATCAGGCAACCCAGGCGAGGTTGTTTGAGCCGTTCTTCACAACCAAGGAACGCGGCAAGGGGACGGGTCTTGGGCTGCCGATGGTCTACGGATTCGTCCGCCAGAGCGGCGGCTTCATCACCGTGCATAGTGAACCGGGCAAGGGGACCGCCTTCCTTCTCTATTTCCCGCGTGCCTCCGCGGACGAGAAGGCCGAGACCCGCGGCGTTGCGGAAGGCGGGGTCCGGCCAGGCATGGGCGCAAACAGGGGTACGGAAGCGATACTGGTCGTCGAGGACGAGGAGCCGATTCGCTGGCTCATCAGCAACTGTCTGCGGGAATGCGGGTACACGGTGACCGCGACTGGTGATGCCCAGCAGGCGCTGGACGCCGCCCAACGCGGCGATGCCCGCATCGACATGCTGATCACCGACGTGGTTATGCCGGGGCAGAGCGGCGTTGAACTGGCCAGGCAGGTGCGCGGCCGCTGGCCGGGAATTCCGGTCCTGTTCGTATCCGGCTACGGGGCTGATGAGCTTTCGCATCGCGGCGTGGATCTGCAGCGGGCGGAACTGATGGTGAAACCTTTCCGGCATGACAAGTTGGTCGAAACGGTCCGCCGCATGCTGGATGCGGCCGCCTCGCCTGGGGTCTAGTCAGGGGCATAATATTAACTATCTGACACCGCGTCAGCCGGCTCCGGCCATTCAACCCATTGGCTGTGCCGGGGCGATCGGTGTATTATGAGACGTTCTTGCGGTTACCTTATGCTCGACCCTCGCAAGGACGATGCAGTGAACAGCCGGATGCACGTTTTAGGTGAACCCGGCCGCGGCAGACTGTTTATGACGACGTTTATCGAATCATGTGTTGAAACTGTCACCGACTCGGCCAGGCTGATCGAGCGGACCAGTCGCAGTCGTCCGCGGGCCGCCCGGCTGCTGCGTATCCTCCGCGACAAACGCGACATCCTCGTCACCACGCACCTGCATCCGGATCCCGACGCCCTCGCCTCCTGTTACGCAATGTCTGTGCTTCTCAAAGCCAAACTCCCGCAAGCCCGTGTCACCATCGCCACCAAAGGCAAAATCGGCGCCGGCTACAACACCGCCTTCCAGACCGAAACCGACCTGCGGCTCGCACCCTGGGACGAAGAAAGACTCCGTGAGTATGATGCGGTCATCCTGCTCGACGTCCAGCCAGGGCTGAATTTCTCACCGCTGCCGGATGATCTGCTTCCCATCGCCGTTGTCGACCACCACCGCACGCATGGCCACAAGAGCCGCATTCCGTTCCACGACGTCCGCACCGACGTCGGCGCCACGTCGTCCATCATGTTCTCCTACCTGATGGATATGGAAGTGGACATCTCCTCCGATGTCGCGGCCGCGCTCCTGTTTGCCATCGAGACCGATCTCGCCGGCGCCGCCGGCAAGCCCGGCGATCTGGACAACATGGCCCTCTCGAGCCTGACGCTGCTGGCCGACACGCATCGCCTTTACCGCATGCGGCACAGCCCGCTTCCCCTTTCCGTCTACAATGCGATCCGCGATGCCCTGGTCAACGCGATGGTCTTCGGCGAGGCCATGACTTCGCACATCAACTACATCGAATCCCAGGAAACGCCTGCCGTCGCGGCTGATTTTCTGCTCCGCTATGAAGGTGTGCAGTGGGTTCTGGTCACTGCCATCAGCGGCAAGAATCTCGTCATGAGCCTGCGCACCCACTCCGACAAGATCACCGCCGCCGATCTCATGCGCAAGACCATCGGCCGCCTCGGCGAAGGTGGCGGTCACCGCACCAAGGCCGGCGGTTCCATCCGCCTTGCCACCGGCTCCGACACTGAGATTGAACAGATGCGCCGCAAACTCCTCAAACGCATGCTTCGTGCCCTGGGCATTCCCACCACAACCCGCGGCCAGCGACTGGTCAGCGAGAAGTAGCGGATGATCATTTCCATTCGCATATCCATCCGCGCGGCGTGATGGTCCTGGCCACGCCGTCGAGCTCGACCGCAGCCGCCTCGTCGTTGAAATTCTCCACGACCCAGCTTCGATCCTTGAAGAGGTAGAACCCCACATGATTCGGCCCGCGGAACGTCACCCCCAACGGCTTGAGCAACGGCACGCGAATCGCATCCACCTCCACTTGCGTCAACGTGAGCAGCGACTTGGGCTCGCCCTTGACCACCAGCGTTTGCACGTTCGGTTTGTCGAGTTGCACCTTCCCGGCCAGCGAGGCGGCCAGGGCGTCGGTGATCAGCACGGGCTTTCCGGCGGCGATGAACGCCGT
>JANYKD010000163.1 GCA_025361735.1 Phycisphaerales bacterium | reverse complement strand
GGCGGCGCCTTCGGGTTCAATAGCGAAACCAGCATGGGAGCGGCGCCACCCCCGGTCGAAAGCCTGAAGAAGTTTCTCCCGCCGGATCATCTCTGGCCCATCGACGAGTACTGGACCTATCACGCCGGGAACGGAACCTTTGGCGATCTCTTCGGACTCGTCGGCGCGATGGACGCGCGGCACGGCGCCGCCAAAGACCTGTCCGACTTCGAGCGCAAGGCGCAGCTCCTCGCCTACGAAGGCGAGCGCGCGATGTTCGAAGCCTTTGCGCGGAGCACCCCCGTCTCCACCGGCGTCATCCAGTGGATGCTCAACACCCCCTGGCCTGGGGTGGTGTGGCACCTCTATGACTATTATCTGAAGCCCGGCGGCGGCTATTTCGGCACAAAGAAAGCCTGCGAGCCGCTGCACATCCAGTACTCGTATGACGATTCGTCGGTGGTCGTCGTCAACTCCTCCACGGAGTCGCGCCGGAAGCTCGTCGCCCACGCCGAAACGAGAAACCTCGACGCGAGCGTTCGCTTCACAAGGGACATCACCGTCGACGCCGCCGCGGGCACGCACCAGATTGCGCTGACGATACCGGCCGCCCTCGGCCTCGGTCTCAGCAGCACGTATTTCCTGCGGCTCGTTCTTTCAGAGGAAAGCGGCCTGGTGCTCAGCCAGAACGTCTACTGGCTCTCCACCAGCCCCGATGTCCTCAAGGCCGACAGCACCGTCGCCACCTGGGCCGACCTCACCGCGCTCCAAAGCCTGCCCGCGGTCACTCTGGCGGCCTCAGCCATCTTGATTCCTCTTGGACCTCTTGGCAATAGCGCGTCTGGTCGCCCCGAAGATCTTGAAGAGCTCGTGCGGGTGACGCTCGAAAACCGCAGCCCCGACATGGCATTCTTCGTGCGGGTCTCGGTCACGCGCGGGCCCGGAGGCGACGAGGCGCTGCCGGTGCGCTGGGACGACAATTACGTCACGCTGGTGCCCGGCCAACGCATAGATCTGACGGCCCGCCTCCGCGCCGCGGATCTGAACGCCACGGATCCGGCGGTGACGCTCGAAGGCTGGAACGTCGCCGCCGAAACCGTGAGTTTGGCGCGCTGAGACCCGACATTTGACGTTGACATCGACAATCAGATCGGCGGAAGCTCCACAAATGCTTTCGCATCGCGGTGGGCAGCGCCGGCAGGAAAACGATATCTTCAAAACGTGAACGACCAGAGGGGGACCATTCGCATTGTGGGACGTTGGATGATTCTTTTCTCTTTGCTGATTGCTTCCAGCGCATGCGCGAACAAAGACAAGGCGATGGAGTTATTCAAGCGCGGCATGGCCGCGTTCAACCTCAATGAATACCATGAAGCGATTCGCATCTTCTCCGACGGGTACAAGGAGGAGCCAGAAGCGACATTCATCGACAACATCGCTCAAGCGCACCGCCTCAACAATCACCCGGAAAAGGCGCTGGACTTCTACAAGAAGTAATTGAAATTCAGTCCAAACGCGACGAATCGCGCTGACGTCGAGCGATTGATCGCAGAGCTGGAACAGCGAAAGAATCCGACTCAAAGCGCGGCGACGACCAATCCCAAACCGGCCAACGGCACACAGCCTTCAAACACGGTGTCCTCGTCGCCGCCGCAGCCCGCAACTTCATCCCGGTCGTATGAAGGGCGTGGTGTCGGGTCGCCAATTGTGACCGTCACACCGACCTCGCCTGCGCCCGAGTCGGCCTCACCCTCGCCAACCTCGGCGTGCCGTGGTCCGCTCTGGGGCGGCGTCGCCCTCGTCGCGGCCGGTGCAGCAATTGGACTCGGTGGCGGCATTGGATTTGGGCTCGCTTCCGCTTCCAATGTGTCCGCGATCAAGAATCAGCAGCTTCAAGGCGTTCCCTTCGATCCTGCTCTCGACGACTCGCGCCGGCTCGATAACACGTTGATGATTGTTTCGGCGGCGGTGGGCGCCGCGCTCGCGGTCACCGGCGGTGTCCTTGGGATCGCCGGTGCTCGACAAGGACGCATCAACGAGAAGTCCGCGATGCGTGTTGCACCTTGGATTGGCCAAAATGGCGCGGGCTTGTCCTGCGCGGGAGCATTTTAATGATGCGGACAGCCTGGTTTCTTATCGTCGTCGGTGGACTGGGCGGGTGTGCGGTCAATTTGGACAATCGGATGCTGCTGTGTTCGGCGGATCACCAATGCCCGGAAGGCTACGGGTGCATCGACGATCGCTGCTGGCAAAATGGCAGCGGGCCGTCGGATCTGGCGGTGCTCGTGGACATGACGCTACCGGAGGACATGCTTGTCCCGCCCGACCTATGTAACCTGTGCAACGGGCACTGCGTTGATCCCATGGGGTTTCAAAGCGACACCAACAATTGCGGTCGTTGCGGAATGAAATGCTTGGGAACGGTCGGGCGCGGATGCGCCAAAGGTGTCTGCCTTCTCACCTGCGATGATGGTCTCAAGAACGGCTCGGAGACCGACGTTGACTGCGGCGGAGCGCAGTGCACAAAGTGCGGCGAAGGAAACGGCTGCTCGGTAGATTCCGACTGCCAGAAGAATGACTGTGTCATGCAGTTCTGCCACCTACCGCCGAGAATCGTATCCGTGGCTCCCGCCAGCGGACCCACGACTGGAATGGTCATGATCGTGATTAATGGCGGTGATTTCTACGACAACGGACCCGGAAGTATCAAGGTAACCGTGGGAACTGCGAATCCTGTAGCCGCAACATTCTTGCTGCCTACACAGCGCTCCGCAACGCTC
>JANYKD010000160.1 GCA_025361735.1 Phycisphaerales bacterium | reverse complement strand
CTGAACTACAGCCTGAACAAGAAGGGCCTGGAGGCATATGCGGATGAATTCAGGCCGGCTCTTGCCGAACTGACCCGGGCCAGGCAGGTGTTGCTGGAACTGGTCCTCGAGGATCAGGCGGCCTACGAAGCGCTGGTGGCGGCCAAGCGCCTGCCGGCGGATTCGCCGGACCGCAAGGGCACGATGGACGCTGCCTTGCTCGTGGCCATGCGCGTGCCGGAGTCGATTGCGGCGACGGGCGTGTGTGTCCTCGAACGTTGTGACAGGCTGGTGAGCATGGTGAGCTTCCACCTGCTGGGTGACCTGGCCGTCTGCGCGGATCTGGCCATGGCGAGCATTCGCTGCGCGATCTACAACGTGCGGGTCAACAGCACGCTGGTGGAAGACCCCGAGGATCGCCGGCGGTTCGAAGCGACGGTGGGGCAGATCCTCACTCGGGCGTTGTCGCTGATTCAGAGCACGGCGCCGAGGATCTGGGAGCGGAATGCTCATGGCGTATAACGCAAAAGGAAGAAGGTAAAAGGAAGCACACCCCATGGTGACGCTCTTCCGGCTAACGACGATCTGGTTTGCACTCTGCGTAGTGGGTTTCCGCGCGGTTGCCGAAGATGGAATGGTGCGGTTTGACTTCGAGACGGGGGATCTTCAGGGGTGGCAGATCGTCGAGGGGCAGTTCGACTACATTGTTTCCGACCGCCAGTTCTATCACAACCGATATCCGGAGGCTCCGGACAACAAATACAACAAGCAGGGGAAGTATTATCTGTCGACGGTTGAGCAGCAGCCGGGCAAGCCGTCGAAGGACGCCATGACGGGAGTGCTGGAATCGCCGGTGTTCGTGCCAGCCGGGCCAGAGATGTCGTTCCTGGTTGGTGGGGGGACGATGGAAACGGTCTACGTGGCGCTGTGTACGGCTGACGGGAGGGAATTGGTGAAGGCCCGGGGCCGGCAGACGGAAATCATGCAGCGTGTGACCTGGAACCTCCCGGAACTTGTCGGCCAGCCGGCGTTTCTGCGGATCGTGGACCATTGCAGCGGTTCGTGGGGGTATGTGGCCTTCGACGACTTCGTCGCCAGAGGAAAGATCGACCTGGAGGCCACCAAGACGCGCTTTGCCGCCGTGGTTCGACGGCGGGCGCTGGGCGAACTGCAGTCTCGCATCCGCGACGTTGATCTCAAGGCGATGCGTGCGGCGATCGAGGATCTCACGCACAGGTATCCGGATCGGTATCCCGGCGCGGGCTACCTTCAGCGATTGGGGGTGTTGGAGAAACAGGTGGATCGCATCGCGGCCATTCTGGCGGAGGCGCGTCCGACGATTGAAAAAGACGCCGAGGAATTGGCCAGCTCGCTCCTGACGTTGCAGCGAGAGGCGCTGGTTGCCAATCCACTCGTGAGCGGACAGCCGATCCTCTTCCTCGTGCGCCCGCAGTACCGCAGCAGCTACCACGCCATCGACACGCTCTTCCACACCGGCGAAGCCAACACGCGCGATTTCGTCGGCGGCGGCGCCATCAAAACGATCGACCTCAAGACAGGCACGACGCGGACCTTGTTCGAATCAGCCCATGGTTTGCCGCGTGATCCGGAAGTTCATTTTGACGGCAAGCGGATCGTTTTCGCGCTGCGCCGCCACATCAACGAGGACTGGCACATCTTCGAGATCAACGCCGACGGAACCGGCATGAAGCAGCTCACGTCCGCGCCGGGTGTATGCGATTTCGACCCGCTTTATTTGCCCGATGACAGCATCGTGTTTTCCTCAACGCGCGAGCCCAAGTACAACATGTGCAGTCAGGACATCGCCGCCAATCTCCACCGCATGGACGCCGACGGGGCGAACATCCACCAGATTGACCGCAACAATCTGTTCGACAACCAGGCGTCTCTGATGCCCGATGGCCGGATTCTGTATGCCCGCTGGGAGTACGTTGATCGCAATTTTGGCGACGCCCACAGCTTGTGGACATGCAATCCGGATGGCACGAACCACGCCATCTACTGGGGCAACAACACCGCCTCGCCCGGCGCGGCCTATACGGCCCGGGCGATCCCCGGCATCGACCGCGTCGTCTGCATCTTCGGGCCACACCATGATCATCTCTGGGGCGCCATGGCGATTGTGGACCACGCCCGGGCCATGGACGGGCGCGACGCCGTCGTGCACCTCTGGCCGGCCGATTCGATCAAACTCGTCCGTGCCGGCGGCTCGTTTGACTGCGACAGTTTCTCCCGCCTTCGCTACAAATATGCCGACCCCTATCCACTCAGCGACAAATATTTCCTCTGTTCGCGCATGACCGGCCGGGGCGACCAGATGGGCATCTATCTTGTGGATGTCTTCGGCAACGAGATGCTGCTGCACGCCGAAGGTCCGGGGTGTTACGACCCGATGCCGCTGGCGGCGCGTGTCCGGCCGCCGGTGATGGCGACGCGACGCGACTTCACCAGTCCCAAGGGAACCTTCTACGTGCAGGATGCCTACCGCGGTACGCACATGCAAGGGGTGAAGCGCGGATCGGTGAAGTCTCTGCGCGTGGTGGAATCGCCTGAGAAACGGTCATGGTCGGATGGCCGATGGTTTGGCCAGGGCTACACCGCGCCGGGTATGAACTGGCACAGCCTGGAGAACAAGCGCATTCTTGGCACGGTGCCGGTCGAGGAAGACGGGTCGGCGTATTTCTCCGTGCCGGCCGAGAAGTTCGTCTATTTCCAGCTCCTGGATGAGAACGGGATGATGGTGCAGTCGATGCGTAGCGGCGCGTTCGTGCAGCCGGGCGAGCGCGCGGGTTGCGTGGGTTGCCACGACGACCGGCGCGGTACGCCGCCGGAAACCCGCCTGCCGCTGGCCATGCGCCGGGCACCAAGCGACCTCGGTGGCTGGTATGGTGAGCCGCGGCTTTTCAGTTACACGCGCGAAGTGCAGCCGATTTGGGACCGCCACTGTGTTCGCTGCCATGACTACGGCACGGAAGGGGGCGGGAAGCTCAACCTCGCCCCCGATCGCGATATCACGTTTGCCACGTCTTACATCGAACTGTGGCGCAAGGGCTATACGGCCGGGATTGGCGCCGGCCCAGCCGAGATCCAGCCGGCGTACTCCTGGGGCTCACACGTCAGCCGGCTCGTCAAGACGGTGCTCAAGCCGCACTACGACGTGAAGCTCAACCGGGAGGAACTCGACCGCGTCGTGACCTGGGTCGATCTCAATTCCGTGTACTACAGCGACTACTTCTGCGCCTATCCTGACAGCCTCACCGGCCGCTGCCCGCTGGACCGGTCCCAACTTGGCCGCCTGGGCCAACTCACTGGCGTCGATTTCTCCGCGCAGAGGAGCTTCAGTTCCAGCCCCGGCGCGATGGTCAGCTTCGACCGGCCGGAACTGAGCCCGAGCCTGGCGAAATTCGCCGACAAGTCGGATGCGAAATACAGGGAGGCGTTGGCGATCATCCAGGCCGGCCGGGAGATGCTCGCCAAGCGTCCCGAGGCCGACCGCGAAGGTTTTGTTCCCTGCGATACCGACCGGCGGCGACAAGAGAAGTATCTGATGCGCCGACAGATCGAGACCCGAAACCGGGCCGCCATCGCCGAAGGCAAGAAGGTGTATGACGAGGGAAAGCCATAGAATGGTAAAAGAAAGCTGGAAGAGGAGAAAAGCTGTATGGCGAAGGAATTCTCCTTCTTTCTATTTTGCATTCCGCGTTCCCTGTTATCTTTTACCTTCTTCCTTTCATGTTGGACGCGCTTTGTCGTAGGGCGTTCTACTGCTAGGATAGTCCTCGTTCTCAGCTGGAGGTTACTTTGAGCACGGCCGCTCCATCGAAACCCGCCGCGGGAGGCGGGGGATATGAGGTCGCACGCCCGGCGGGGCAGTGCGCTTTGTGCAATGCTGCGATCGCGCCGGAAGTGAAATTCATGGCGGCGCTGGCG
>JANYKD010000148.1 GCA_025361735.1 Phycisphaerales bacterium | reverse complement strand
TCGAACCCTCGACATTCACGTTGGCAACGTGACGCTCTACCACTGAGCTACGCCCGCGCTACCGGGATCGGAATATTAGCAAACCCTTTCAGGTTTGCAAGCCCTGTGCGCGACCATGCCAGCTTTCATCATCGGCAAGCGGAGCCCGTGGCTGAAGCAGGAGGTTACAGGCCGACCGAGAAGAAGCCGCCGTCTACATACAGATTCTCACCCGTCATGCCGCTGGAAAGATCGCTGAGCAGGTACAGGGCGGTCTTGCCGACCTCGTCGCCGTCGACGTTGCGGTGCAGCGGGGCCTTGCGCTCAACATGGGCGAACATGTCGTCGATGCCGCCCACGGCCATGGCGCTGAGGGTCTTGATCGGACCGGCGGAAATCGTGTTGACGCGGATGTTCCGGCCGCCCAGATCGAAGGCCAGATATCGTGCCGTCGATTCAAGGGCGGACTTGGCGACACCCATGATGTTGTATCCGGGCACGACTTTTTCGCCGCCGAGATAGGAGAGCGCGATGATGGAGCCGCCGCTGGGCATGAGTGGGGCGGCCGCCCTGGCCAAAGCCAGCAGGCTGTAGGCGCTGACGTCCAGGGCCTGCCTGAAAACTTCGCGCGGGGTTGAGGTAAAATTACCGTATTCTTTTTTCAGGTAGTCGCGGTTGGCAAACGCCAGCGAATGCACGAGGAAATCAATCGTGCCGAAACGCTCCTGGACGCCGGCGAAGAAGGACTCGATGTCCTCATCCTTGCTGACGTCGCAGGGCCGGAGCCACTGCTCGCCCCAGCCGAAGGACTCCATGGCCTTGCGGACCCGGCGCTCGGATTTCTCCGGATTGTCCATCGGCAGGAAGCCGAATCCGCAGGTGGCGCCCTGCTTGATGCAGATGTCGGCAATGTAGGCCGCGATCGAGCGGTCGTTGGCGATGTTGAGAATCAGTCCTTTTTTCCCGGCCAGAAGTCCCATGGGACCGGCGTCCTTTCTTGAGAAAACGAATCAGGCGTAATGATAGCCGACATTTGGCCAAGGGCGAGTGCTGGGGGCAAGGAAGAAGGGAAAAGGAAAAAGATAAAAGGTAAAAGTAACAAGGAACAAGCCAAGGGTCTGATGTTGGTCCTTCTTACTTTTGCCTTTTTCCTTCTACCTTTTTCCTTGAAGCATCCGGGGCTTCCTCGCGGAACGGTCTCCGCTATAATGCACCGGCCGACCCGTAAGAGAAAGGATCAACTCGTGTCCACCGCCGTCGCTCCAAGCGTCTCTGTCAGCAGCAGTCCGCTCCCGTTTCTGCTGCGCCGACTGCATTCGCTCACAGGCATCATGTTCGGAAGCTACCTGGTCATTCACCTGATGGTCAACGCCACGCTGATCGAGGGTTCCCGCCATCCGGGCGCGCCTGCGGTGTTTGCCGAGCAGGTCAACAAGATTCACTCGCTGCCATTCCTGCTCGCGATCGAGTGGACCATGATCTACCTCCCGATCATCTTCCACGGCATCTACGGCATCTGGATTGCGCTGGCCGGGCGTCCAAATGTGGACAATTATCCCTACCGAAGCAACTGGTATTATCTCCTGCAGCGCCTCAGCAGCATCA
The DNA here is from genome assembly GCA_025361735.1 of Phycisphaerales bacterium. Taxonomy (GTDB): domain Bacteria; phylum Planctomycetota; class Phycisphaerae; order Tepidisphaerales; family Tepidisphaeraceae; genus JANYKD01. Next base: position 18,477 of record JANYKD010000148.1, on the reverse strand, counting down.
TCATCCTGCTGTTCATGTTGTTCCATATTCTGGGGTTCAAGGGATATTTCGGCCCGCGCCTGGAGTTCGATGCAACGCACTCGGTGGCCAGTGTCCAGCACCACTTCCAGTTGCACTGGTCGCTGCTGTACATCGTCTATCCACTGGGCGTGTTCGCCTCGTGCTTCCACACGGCCAACGGGTTCCGCGGGGCGGCCATCGCTTGGGGCCTGACCGTCAGCAAGAAGAGCATGGCGCGATGGAACCTCGTGTGCGTCGCCATCTTTCTCGGCATGATGGCGTGTGGTTTCACGGCGCTGGCGGCAGTGGCCGCCATGGAACCGGCACCCGGGACGGTCGTCGGGCATCCTTGAACGCGGGACTTCGGGCCAAGCATCCACAATCCGCTCAGGCGGTCTTGGTGAACTTGATCGTGCCTACGACGGTAACAGGGTAGCTGTGGTAGATGATGCTGCCGTTGAAGGTCCCGGTAATCACCTTGGTCTTGGCGTTGGCAGTACCCGCGAGGGTGATGTTGCCGCTTCCGGCGGTCGTGCCGGCCTTGGAGTAGTAGATGGTGAACTTGCCCGTCGCGGGGTTGATCGTGCTCTTCACGCTGAATGGCAGATTATTGTAGCCCAGTCCGGGGAAGGACATGGTTCCCTTGACGATATTCTTGGCCGAGATGGATTTGATGACCAGCGTGGCCGGCACTGCGGGGATGAGCGGCGGCGACTTGACGGTGACCTTACCCGTGTAGTTGCCGAGGTAGGCGCTGGAGCTGACCCGCCGCAGGGAAGCCAGCACGGCGGACACCGCTGGCTGACTGGCGGCCGGAGCGTTGGAGACCAAGGCGCAGGTTCCTGACAGGAACTGCCGCGATTCGAGTGCATCAACAAAGCAATTGGGCATGGGCTCTCCTGTGATTGGGTTGCTTTATTGTTGGGCGTGCACACGGTCGAGGCAAATGGGAAATGCCCTGCCCGGACGGTGGCGGTTTTCGGTCGCCTTTGAGCTTGAGCGACAGCGCTGGCGATCCCGGATGGCCAACCACATCGCCGACGTTCCCGCGTATATCCATTGTCTTAACAATCCAAGGAGCACTTCATGAATCGTCGTCAGTTTCTCAAGGTATCGGCCGCGGCCGCGTGCATATCGGGTCTGCAAATCGTTCCGCGCCACGTGCTGGGGCAGGGCCAGACGCCGCCGTGCGAGAAGTTGAATATCGCGGGTATTGGCATCGGCGGGCAGGGGGGTGGCGACCTCAACGAGATGGCGACGGAGAACATCGTGGCGCTGTGCGATGTCGATTGGAAGAAGGCGGGCGGCCAATTCACAAAATTCCCCAAGGCCGAGAGGTTCAAAGATTACCGGGTGATGTTCGACAAGGTCGGCAAGACGTTTGACGCGGTGATGTGCGCCACGCCGGACCACATGCACGCTCCGATCTCGCTGGCCGCCCTTCGTGCGGGCAAGCATGTGTATGTAGAGAAGCCGATGGCCCACACGATCGAGGAAGCCCGGATCATGACCAAGGTGGCGAAAGAGACTGGGCTGGTCACGCAGATGGGCAACAACGGGCACGCGGGCGAAGGGCTGCGTCAGACGAAAGAGTGGATTGACGCGGGCGCCATCGGAATTGTCAAAGAGATTCACTGCTGGACGGATCGGCCGGGCACACCGGGTCACAAGTGGTGGCCGCAGCCGGCGGAGCGGCCGGCCGAGGCGCAACCGGTTCCGGCGGATCTGGACTGGGACCTGTTCCTCGGGGCCGCACCTGAGCGGCCGTACGCGTCGGTGTATCACCCCTTCGCCTGGCGCGGCTGGTTCGACTTCGGCACGGGTGCGCTGGGTGACATGGCCGTGCATAACATGGATCCCGCGTTCTTCGCGTTGGACCTGGGTGCGCCAATTGCCACGGAAGCGCAGACCAGTCCGCTGGGCAAGGAGAGCTATCCGGCCTGGCAGATCATCACGTATGAGTTTGCGGCCAAGGGCAATCGCCCGGCCGTCAAACTGACCTGGTACGACGGCGGCAAGTTGCCTGTCGTGCCGAAGGACGTTGAGGCCGAGTTCAAGATTGCCGACAATGGCATCATGTTCGTCGGTGAGAAGGGCGCCATGGTCTGCGGCGGATGGGCGGGGCAGCCGCGGCTGTTCCCGGCCGCGCGGCGTAAGGAGTTCGAGTTGCCGGCCAAGACGCTGCCGCGTTCGATGGGGCACCGCCAGGAGTGGATCCAGGCCTGCAAGGACCACAAGCCGGAGAAGTCGATGGCCGGGTTCGCGTATTCCGGGCCGTACACGGAGGCGCTGCTGGTGGGCAATCTGGCCGTGCGCTTGCAGAAGCGGATCGAGTGGGATTCGGCGAATATGAAGGCCACAAATGCGCCGGAGGCTGATGCGCTGATTCACAAGAAGTACCGCAAGGGATTTGAGATCTAAGACAGCGAAGGCGATGGCCTTTGGTGGGTTTGAATCGGCTTACTCACGATGCCTCGGATCGCCGGATCCGAGGCATCGGCGTTTGGTCACGGTTGTATCGCTATGCGGCACGCTCTGGCCGCCCTGGGGGGGACTCACAATTGCGTGCAGCGCGGGTCGACCTGGAGGTGGTTGTCGGAACCGATCCGGATGGGCAGTCCGGCAGGTCCTACGTTGCCCGCGCCGCCCTTGAGCAGGTCGCTGCCGGCACCGCCCGTGATGCGGTCATTGCCTTCGCTGCCGTCGAGGTAACTGCCGATCACTCCGCTGCCGATGAGGTATCGTCAGTTGGTGTAAGGCGCGATGGAACGGATCTGATTGAAATAGTGGGATGAGCTATTAACGGGGACCCATCGGCGGCAGGCCGCGGGCGTCACGACGGGACTTGAGCGAGCCCATGAATTCGGCAATGCGGGCTCGTGTCAGCGGATCGGTGTTCTCGATGCGGGACTTGATGCGGGCTGCGTCCATTGAACCGCGCGGCGGAGCCCCGGCGGCCGACGCGCTGGCGGGGTTGCCTGTGTCGCCGCTGCCCGCGGGCCGCGTGGCCGGACTCATCCGGAGGAGTTTGACAAGCGACGACGTTCGCTCCTGCTCGTCGATCAGTTTGTCGGCCATCGCATCGCGCTCCTGCTGGGTGGCCAGCGAGAAGTAGTCTCGGGCCTGCAGATTGAAGGCGATCATGCCGGCGTTTTGCATGCCTCGCTCCGCTTCCTCACGACTGAGTTTGCCTGTGCGGATGGCGTCCAGCAGTTCCCAGCGGTTGTCCAGCAATGGGCGGACGTATTCTTCCTGTTTAGCCAGGGGCAATTTGGCGAATTGATCCGTTCCCACGAACTTGGCGAGCATGATGTGGTCGCCCTGCGCTGATGGCAGGGGCAACGCGCGGGTTTTCCAGAGATAAATGCCCGCGGCAACGCACAACGCGATGCCGGCCAGGCTAGCCCAGATCAGTCTGCTGCGATGGCTCTTTGGCGGCGCGGCAGGTGCAGGGACTGCGGGGCGCGTGTCGATCGTGTAGGTGTTGTGCGACATAATTCTCTCTCGCCGACGGTAGGGCGGTTTCGCCGAAACCGCCGTTCTCGGCACACAAGGACCGCTCGGCGAGCGGTCCCTACCACAGTTACGCGCTAGACCGCCCGGAGAGCGGTTCCTGCCCCTCACGGAGGCGTCATATCGTCCACACGGAAGTCGGCAAACAGGAAATTCATCGAGTAGGGCTGGCCTTTGGAGTTGTGGAACGACTCGTAATCGCACATCAGATACACCAGTTTGCTCTGGCCCATCCGGAAGAACGTCGTGTCCGTGAGGGTGCCGCCCGCGTGCATGGCCGAAAGCCACGGATTGTACTGGTAACTGGACTGCTCGCGTTTGTAGTAGGTGACGTAGCCGGAGGGCGTTCCGGGCGTATCCGTGAGGATGGTGTCCGCGGGACATTCATAGACGCGGACGGAGGTCTTGACGTACGGCTCCAGCAGTTTGACGATGGACGGCCCCGCGTTGATCGGGGGAATCGCCGACGGCATGGAGTTCACGAGCGGCAGCTTGTTCTTGGAGTCCTGCAAATACATCTGAAAGAATTGCCCAAGTTGACGCAGGTTGGAGGCGCAGGCCGTGCGATTGGCTCGTTTGCGGGCAAGATTAACCGAAGGCAGGAGTATCGAGAGTAAGACTGCTATAATGCCGATGACGACCAGCAGTTCAACGAGAGTGAAGCCCGCACCGGTGGCCGTCCGGCCGTGGGCACGGCGCGAGTGTTCGGAGCATCCTGGAGAACCAGGCGGTTGGACGGTGGCGTGTGCGGTCATAGGTGTTTCCCGGGAGCATACATGCCCCAGGCCTCGATGGTTACAGAAAATGATAGTCCGTCTGTCCCGCGACGCAACGAGCGGCCCGGTCTGTGGCAGGGCGTGGGGGCATGGTGGCCGCGTCTGGGTCGCTGGAAGGCGATGGCGGCTGGTCTGGGGATTCTGCTTCTCGTTGCCGCGCTGACGGTATTGCCCGTCTCGGTTCATCTGGGACGCGAGAGCTCGTCGATGCGGCGGATGATTGCCGGCGCCACGGCGGAATTCGCGGAAGAGTGCAGGTCGCTGCATGTGTGGGAACTGTTGATAGGGGTGGTGGCAACGCTGGCAACGTCTTTTGTAACGTGGAGATATGTCCAGCGACGAGGTCTTCAGTCGTCGGCGGAGAGCAAGTATTTGACCGGGCTGGAGGTGCTGCACCGTACGATCTTGCGGGTCGGCTCGCAGATGGGAGAGGGTCGTGAGATTCTGACGGAGATGGCCGAAGCGGGTCGCCGGTTGTTGGCCATGGACAGTTCCGTGGTTCTGCTCCTGGATTCTGAGCAGCGGGTCTTCCTGGTTCACGCCGTGTCCGGTGGTTTCCCGGATGACACCCGGACTTGTTTCCCCGTCGAGCAGACCCCCGCCTGTTTGAAGGCAGCGCAATCGGGCGAGGTTTTGTTCCTGGGTGATATCGATGCGGTGGCTGCTGAGATCAATGTGGTTCTGGTGCGGAAGATGGGCGCGAGGTCCGTGGTGGTGATCCCCTTGCGGCTGGATGGGGAGGCGGCGGGTGTGATGGTCGTCGCGGATGGCAAGCCGCGGCGATTCACCGATGCAGATCGAACGCTTGTCGAAATGCTTGGGGCAAAGACTGCAATGGTTCTCGCCAACAGCCGCCTTTACGATCAGGCCCGTGCCACCGCGGGGGTCTACCAGAACCTGCTGCTGCAACAGGACGCGCTGTATGAGGTGGCTGCCGCGGTCTATCACGCGTCCAGCTTTGACGAATCGGCGAAGGCGATCGTGGATCGGGCGCCCTCGTTGCTTCACGTCAACGGATGCTCGGTGCAGATTCGCGAAGATGCGGTAACGATGCGGGTCGCCGCCGCGTCCGGCGAGGGCGCCGAGGCGATCCTGGGCTTGAGATTCTCGGTGGCCGGCACGTACGCGGAACCCGTGCTGGAGAACAAAAGGATGCTGGTGATCGAAGATGCACGCAACGCCGACAAGCCTTCGAAAGAGCTCTGGCGCGCCAGGCAGGCTGGCAGTGTCGTGGTCCTGCCCCTGAAACGGGCCGACAGGACGGTGTTCGGGTTGCTGGTCATGGTTCGTCACTGCACCGGGGCGTTTACGGAGGAGCAGTTGCGGCTGTTCCAGGTGTTTGCCGACCGCGCCGAGGCGGCGTTGGAGAATGTCCTGCTCCAGGAACAGACAAGACGCGACGCCGCGACCAAGACCGTCCTCTTGCGGGAGCTTCATCATCGCGTGAACAACAATCTTGCCGGGATCGTGGCCTTGCTGTCGATGAACCAGCCGGAGATGTCCGATGCCGCGCAGCGCTGGATTCGCCGCAGTATCGAGCGCATCGAGGCCATGGCCCGCGCCCACGATCTATTCACGCAGGGCGCCGACCGCGTGCGGCTGTCGGATCTGGTCGCGAGGGTGCCGGAGTCGATTGCGGTCTTCCAGTCAGCGCACGTGCGCATCATCACCGATCTGGATGAAGAGGGAATCAGCCTGGCCACGCCCAGGGCCGTCTCGCTGGCGATGGTCCTGCATGAACTCTGCTCCAATGCCCTGCAGCACGGCGTGAAGGACGGTGGCCAGGTCGCCATACGCAGCCTGCGGATGGACCGGCGTCTTTCCGTTCAGGTGTGCGACGATGGTGTCGGATTTGATCCCGGCAATGATGGCGGAGCGCCCACCGTGGGCCAGCGAGGCGGCTTCGGGTTGCAGCTCGTGCGTGAACTGGTCGGACGTGAGTTGCAGGGCAACATGCACATTGAATCTGCCCCTGGTCGAGGAACCACTGTTTCGATAGCGTTCCCATTGGAGCGCGATGAGGAGAGTCAACCGTGACAACACAACAACAGACAACCACCACACCAACATCAACACCCAGATCTTTGCGGGTTCTGATTGTCGAGGACGAGTCGCTGGTCGGCATGATGCTCAGGCAGATGCTCGATCGCATGGGCCACACCGTGCTTGGCCAGGCTGCCAATGCGGTCCAGGCCGCCGAATTGTATCACCAACACAATCCCGACCTGATGCTCATGGACATCCGCCTGGCGGGATCCGATGGTTTGGAGGTCGCCAGGGTCCTGCTGGATGAGCGGCCATGCCCCGTCGTCGTGGTCTCGGCGTACAGCGACAAGGAACTTATCGCCCGGGCGGCTGCGGTCGGCGTGTTTGGATACCTCGTCAAACCCGTGAACGAGCGGGAACTCGAAGCTCAGATCGAGGTGGCCATGCGCCGCTTTGCCGATCAACAGGCCACGACGATGGAAGTCGTCCGCCTCGAGCGGGATCTGGAAACGCGCAAGTTGCTCGATCGCGCCAAGGGTATTCTCATGAAGCGTGCCAAGCTCACGGAAGATGAAGCACACCGGCGGCTGCTGCAGGAGAGCCAGAAGCGACGGATTCCGCTGCCGCAGTTGTGCAAGACGATCATCGAGAGCGATCAGGTCATGGGTTGAACGATCAGATCTCCATGATCTCTGCACGCTTGTGATCGATGATCTGCTCTGCCTTGGCCTCGTACTGCTTGGTCAGTTCCTGGATCTGTTCCTTGCCGCGCACCGCGTCGTCTTCCGTGACAATGCCGGCCTTCTCTTCGGTCTCCACGAGCTTGTTTGCATCGCGACGGGCGTTGCGCATGGCGATCTTCGCAGTCTCGGCCATCGCCTTGCACTGGCCCGCCATCTTCAGGCGCACCTCCTGCGACATCGGAGGCAGCATCAGACGCAGTTGCCGTCCGTCGCTGTGCGGCGTCATCGGGAGTTTTGCGTCGTTGATGGCCCGCTCAATCGCCTTCATATCCTGCGGGTTGAACGCCTTGATGAGAATCTGATTGTTCTCCGGCACGCTGATGGCCGCGATCGAGCGGATTTCAGTCTGGGCGCCGTAGTAATCCACGCGCACGTTCTCGACCATTGCCGGGGAGGCACGCCCCGTGCGGATGCTCCGCAACTCGTGCTTGAGGTGCTCGACGGCCTTTTCCATGTGCTCTTCGCAGTCAAAAAGAATGTCTTCCAGTGGCATAAGTGCTCCTCGCAATCGTTCGAACATTGACCATTCAAAACCCAGACAGACATTCCTGTCTGTCATCATTTCCGTAGGACAGACATTCTTGTCTGTCGTCATCTCAGACATTCCTGTCTGTCCCTGATCGTTCACACCGGCCGAATGCGCGTCCCCACCGTTTCTCCCTTCACGACCCGCATGATGTTTCCGTCTACGCCCATGTTGAACACCACCAGCGGCAGTTTCTGCTCCATCAGCATGGTGATCGCCGTGAGATCCATCACCCGCAGCCTGTCGCGCAGCACCTGCTCGTAAGTGATCTCGGTGTGCAGCGTTGCGTTGGCATCCTTGCGCGGGTCCGAGGTGTAGATGCCATCGACCTTGGTGGCCTTGAGCACGACCTCGGATCGCAGTTCGGTCGCCCGCAGGGCAGCGCAGGTGTCCGTCGTGAAGAAGGGGTTGCCCGTACCGCCGGCCAGGATGATCGCCCGGCCTTTTTCCATGTGCCTCACCGCGCGACGGCGGATGAATGGCTCGCAAACGCTGTAGACGCTCAGCGCCGACAGCACGCGTGTCGGCTGGCCGAGCGATTCCATCGTTTCCTGTATCGCCAGGGCGTTGATGACCGTCGCCAGCATGCCCATGTAGTGGGCCGTCGCTTCGGGTATCTGGTTGCCCTTGGCAAATTGCGAGCCGCGGAGAAAATTGCCCCCGCCGACCACGACTGCCAGTTGCACGCCCATCTTCGCGACCTCGGCGCACTGCCGGCATATCGACCGCAGCAGTTCCGCATCCAGGCCGCTGTTTCCTTCGCCGCAGAGCCCTTCGCCGCTGATTTTCAAAAGCACGCGTTTGTACTTCAAGTCCGCCATAGTTCGGGCATTATAGCGGGAGCGACGAAAATTGCCGATAATGCCCCTGACATGAATGTGATCCTCATTGGCTATCGCGGTTGCGGCAAGAGCACCATTGGCCGGAAACTGGCCGACCGGCTCTGGCAGACGTTCGTCGATGTCGACGAACTCATCGTCCGTCGCGCCGGCAAGACGATCAAGCGCATCTTCGAGGAAGACGGGGAGCCCCATTTTCGCGACATCGAGTCGGACGTGCTTCGCGAAGTTCTGGCGGCCGACGAAACCGTCATTGCCCTGGGCGGCGGCACGGTCATCCGCGAGGAAAACCGCCGGCTCATCCAGGCCAGCCGCTCGAAAGTCATCTACCTTCGTTGCGAAGTTGAAGTGCTCCATCAGCGCATCCATGCCGATGACAAGACCAGCGAGACCCGTCCCGCGCTGACCCATCTGGGCGGCAACCTGGAGGAGATCCAGCTTAAGCTCGCCGAACGCGAGCCGCTCTATCGCCAGGTCATGACCGCCGAATTTGACGTGACTCACCAGACCGTGGACGATGCCGTTCACCGTATTGCCCGGATGCTCTGAACAATGCCAGATCTTGTCTATATCCTGTTCATCTTCGCCTTCGGCGCCTGCGTGGGGTCGTTCCTCAATGTGGTCGTCTGGCGGATGCCCCGCAACCAGTCGCTGATCTCGCCGCCTTCCCGGTGCCCAAGTTGCGGGACGCACCTTGCCTGGTACGACAACATCCCCGTCTTCGGCTGGCTGATGCTGCGTGGCCGCTGCCGCTATTGCGCCCAGCCGATCTCGTTCCGCTATCCATCCGTTGAATTCATCACCGGCGCCATCTTCGTCTTTTACTACTGGATCTTCTTCATCGTTCACACGGGTCCGTGTATCCCGCATTTGGTCCCGGGTATTGCCGGGCTTCCGCCGCATCTTGAGCACCGCCACCTGGAGACCATCCAGCAACAGTGGCCGGTCTTTGGACTGTACATGTTCCTCGTGGCCAGCCTCCTGGCCGCCAGCCTCATCGACGCCGAGCTCTTCATCATCCCCGTGCAGATCCCCTGGCTCTGCGCCGTCGTGGGATTGTTCGTCCACGCCCTGATCGATCTCCCCAACCTTCCCGGCAATGTCATGATTGCCCCACGCTCCCTGTGGGGGCCGCTGGCGGCCGGCTCGGGGCTGGGCCTGCTTGTCAGCATGACTCTCTTCCTGCTGGGCAAGTTCCCGCCGAGTTTCCCCGATGGCGAGCCTGAGTTGGAGGTCGACAAGGAGATTCGCGCCGAGGCCGAAGCGGACGCGCCGCCCGCCCCCCGCTTGCTCGGTCGCCTCGTCAACGTCTATCGGGGCCAGCCCACGCCAGCGCAACTGAAACTCATGCAAGCGTGCGCTGCCCGTAGGGACCGCGCTGATGGGGACGGCGCTGATGGGGACATCTCGCCGAGCCGTCCGTCCTCGCACGCCGATCAACCTCCCTCGCCGCCCATCGCCACACCCCAGCAAATCCGCGCCGAAATCCGCAAGGAAATCAACTTTCTTCTTCCGCCCCTGGCAGGGGGGCTGCTGCTCACGCTGCTCGTCCGCTTTGTCCCACAAGCCCGAGCGATGTTCGACGGACTGCTCGAATACCACTGGCTTTCCGGCCTGCTCGGCTCGCTCCTGGGCGCCATGATCGGCGCGTTCCTCATCTGGTTCGCCCGCATCCTGGGCACGCTCCTGCTCGGCCGGGTCGCCATGGGGCTCGGCGACGTCCACCTCATGTTCGGCATCGGCGCCATCATCGGGGCCGGCCCATCCGCCGTCGCATTCTTCCTTGCTCCTTTCGCCGGCCTGGCGGTCGGGCTGTACTCCTTGATCACTCGCAACCGCCGCGAGATGCCGTACGGTCCATATCTCTCCCTCGCCACGGCCGCGGTCCTCGTGGTCTACTGTCCCATCGCCAACTACCTGCGTCCCGGCCTCGAAGGCCTGTCCATCTTTCTCCGGCAGGCGACGGGCTTCTAATCGCGACCCTGAACCCTCGCCTGTTCCCGATTCGCGCCGCCTCGCGTAGAATCACGATAGATTCAACCCGAGGCACCCATGGCCAACCTATGGCTCAAAATCAAAGTCTGGACGAAGATCATCGTCTTCTCGGCCATCGCCCTGTACGTGCTGCTGTTCCTCTATTCCAATTCGGGCAAGCCCGTGAAGGTCTGGCTGTTCTTCAATAATGAGCTGGAACGGTCCACGCTCTGGTTGGCCATGACCGCGTTTGCGGCCGGGGCCGTGGCCACTCTGGTTACTCAAACGCTTCTGTCGACCATGCGCCAGTTGCGCGAGATGCGCCAGCAGAAACAGGACCAACTGCTGCACAAGAACGTCGCCAACATGCACGCCAAGGCCGCGATGCTCCAGACCAAACCCGCGTCCGAGTCCAAGCCCGCCGAAGCCAAGTCTCAGGAGAGTTGATTCCCATGAACATTGCCATCGTCGATTATGGAATGGCCAACCTGCGTTCCGTCCAGAAGGCGTTCGAATCGGTCGGCCACACCGCCGATATCGTCTCGACTCCCGACGGCGTCGCCAAAGCGGATCGCGTTGTGCTGCCCGGTGTCGGCGCGTTTGCCGATGCGGTTGTCACCCTGCGCGAGAAGAATCTCGCGGATGCCATCCTGCGCCACATTCAGCTCGACAAGCCATTCCTGGGCATCTGCCTCGGCCTGCAGATGCTTTTCGATACCGGCCTTGAGGACGGCGTACACCAGGGCCTCGGCGTCATTGCCGGCACCTGCGTCCGGTTCGACGTCGACACGGTTTTCGGCCTGAAAGTTCCGCACATGGGCTGGAACCAGTTGCACATGGTCAACCCGTCGCCGCTCTGTCGCGACCTGCCCGAGGGGGCCAACGTCTACTTTGTGCATGGCTACCATGTTGTGCCGACGGATAAGTCCATCATCGCCACGACCACCGACTATGGCCGCCCGTTTGTGTCGAGCATTCGCCGCTCGAACCTGATGGCCACTCAGTTTCACCCGGAGAAGAGTCAGAAGGTCGGCCTGAAGATTCTCAACAACTTCGCGACGATGTGAACTGGTGGCCATCGGTATCGCCTGCCGCAATGCATTCATGTCTTCGTAGCGTGAGAGGATTCCTGCGCCCTCTTGCCTCGCCAACTCATTCTTCCACTTCGTGCCTGCGTGCCTTCGTGCCTCAATCCCTTTGGCTGGGCCTTGCCTCGCTGCGCCATGCCCCGGGGTCCGCGCCTGGCGGGTCTTGTGCCTATCATCAGGTGAGCGTGATATGCCCAAGGACAACGAAATCAAGTGGTTGAAGGAGCCGGAGGAGCACAACTATCCGGCCGCCATGTCGTTCTTGTCGCTTTTGTATGACCAGGTGAAGGCCACCAACTGCGTGGACGCGTTGCGACAAGCGCCGATGACGCAGTTCAAGGCCAAGGATATCTTCAGGGCGTCAGGTTTGTCATTGCTCGGCGTGAGCAACGCTCATGTTGAAAGAGATCGAAACAAGATCGAGTCGGGGAAAGAGCTGTCGCCTCTGCTGCTGATAAGGGACTCCGGCAGTGGCAGGGTCATCATTGCCGACGGATATCACCGGCTGTGCGCAGTCTATTCCTACAACGAAGATGCGATGATTCCCTGCAAAATCGCGTAGCCCGGATTATTTCGCAAAGAAGATGAAACCGCAGATGAACGCAGATGTACGCGGATGTTGAGGTGTGAAGCCAGGATTCTCTGTCACAGCCATCGTGCGGTGGCGTCGTCCTCATCTCTTTTCTTCATCGGCGTTTATCCGCGTTCATCGGCGGTTACTCTGAATAATCCGGGATCGACGGCGCTCATTGCCTACAGAGGCAGGAGCTTGATGTTGGTGTAACAGACGTCGCCATGGTCGCCCTGCAGGGCGATGTGTCCGCGGCTGTTTTTGGCAAATCCCGGCCAGGTCGCGAACTTGCTCTTGGCGACGCGCTGATTGAAATCGTCGCTGCCGATCTCGAACTCCAGGTACTTCACGCCGTTCATCCAATACTCGACGTGCGGGCCGCGATAGACGAGCTTGACGTGGTTCCACTCGCCGATCGGCTTGGTGGCGTCCAGCGGCTTGCCGGTCTTGGGATCGGGCGCCGGCTGGTAAAGGGCATAGGCCCAAGCGGACTTCTGGGAGTCGCCTTTGGGATCGGTGTTGTCGAGGATCTGAAATTCCACGCCCGTGAACGGCGCGCGGGCCTTGTCCTCGCTGACGCGGCACATGATGCCGCTGTTGGCATGCTCCGGCACTTTGTAGTCCAGCTCGAGAACGAAGTTCTCGAACTGATCGACGGTGATGATGTCGCCCGCGGTCTTGTCAACGCGGCAGAGGGCGCCCTCGATGACCTGCCAGCCTTGCGAGATGGTCTGCTTGCCGAAATTGCGCCAGCCGGTTGTGGTTTTGCCATCGAAGAGCAGTTTGTAGCCGGCCGCCTTTTCGGCGTCGGTGAGTTGGTTCAGGTTCGGCAGGATGGAAGCAGGCTGGCCGACAGCCTTGGCCGGGATTGTCGCGGGCGCGTCTGCGGCCGGCGAGGAGGTGACTGTGGCGGACAGCAGGGCACTCATGATCAGAACACGGAATCGCATGACTTGGCTTCCCTTCATTGGTCGGGGTCGATCTTCCAGAGATCGGAAGAGAATGCAAGCAATGCTCGGATGTGCACATCTTCCCAGGCAACCGAGGTAGGGACCGCTCGCCGAGCCGTCCGCTTCGCACGCCAAGACGGCGGTTTCGGCGAAACCGCCCTACCAGGGCCATCGCATTTAGTGCTGCCAGTGCCCTCACTGGCAGGTTCGTCCCCCGGCTTTCTGCCAGTGAGGGCACTGGCAGTACTTTCAGCGGCCAAATGCGATGGCTTTGACCGCCCTAGCCCGTCCGCGCGCGGGTTTGCTCCTCCGCGGGTGTCTTTCTACAATCCCACCCTTTCCGACAGGATCCAGGACATGAGTAAACCGACCATTGACCAGCAAATCGAACAGCTTCGACGCCGCAGCGAGCGGATATTGCCCGAAGAGCATCTGCGCAAGAAGCTCGAGGCGAGCGTCAGAAATGCCAAGCCTCTGCGCATCAAATTCGGCATGGATCCCACGGCTCCCGACGTCACGCTTGGGCATGCCGTGCCTTTGAAGATCATCCGCCAGTTCCAGGACTGGGGTCACAAGGCGGTCATCATCATCGGGGACTACACCGCGCGCGTGGGCGACCCATCGGGCCGAAATACCACACGCCCGATGCTGACCGGCGAAGAGATCGACCGGAATGCCGTGACCTACCTGAATCAGATCACCATGATCCTGCGCTCCGATCCGGCGCTGCTGGAAGTGCGACGCAACAGCGAGTGGCTGGGCAAGATGGACCTGCTGGACATCATTCGTCTGGCGGCCAAGAAGACGGTCGGGCAGATGCTGGAGCGCGATACCTTCGCCCAGCGTCACAAGGCCGGCGTGGAGATTCGCATTCATGAGTTCATCTACCCGCTGCTCCAGGGATGGGATTCGGTTTGCATTGATGCCGATGTGGAGATGGGCGGCTCGGATCAGCTCTTCAACAACCTCGTCGGCCGGGAATTCCAGCAGGAAGCCGGGGGCGATGGCCAGGTCGTGATTGTCACGCCGCTGCTGGTCGGCCTCGACGGCGTCAACAAGATGAGCAAGAGCAAGGGGAACTACATTGGTTTGACGGATGCGCCGAGCGGCAACGACGGCATGTTCGGCAAGACGATGAGCATTTCCGACGGGCTGATGGACAATTACTACCAGTTGCTGACGGACATCCCCGAGTCGCAGTACAAGGCGGACATCGCCAGGGATCCGTTGAGCGCGAAGATGGCGCTGGCGCGGTACATCATCCAATGGTTCCACGGCCCGGACGCCGCGGGCGCCGCCCAGGCCGAGTGGGACCGTCGCCGCGCCGGACAGGCCCCGGTGGATATGGCCGAGGTGAAAGTCGGCGCCGGCCCGCACAAGATCGCGCCGCTGCTGGTGAAGGCGGGACTGGCCGCGTCGAATTCCGAGGGCATCCGGAAGATCAAGGAAGGGGCGGTGCAGGTAGACGGACAGAAAGTGTCTGATTTGCAGCAAGAAGTTGCGCTGACGGGCGCTGTGGTGCTGAAACTCGGGCGGAAGTTTGTGAAGATTGTGCCGTAGTGCGGGCGGTGGCGAATGACGAATTCCGAAACCCGAAATCCGAATGAATGGCGAATGAGCAAGCCCGAAATATGGGTCATTCGGATTTCGGTAGTGCGGGCACGGTCCATCAACGCATAGGCCGGCTCGCGACCGATCCCCACAAGCCTCTTCCAGCCCCGTTCAGCGGCGAAAGATATTCACCCACGACGTAAGTCGTTGGATAGAAATGGCGGAAGAAATCCACAGCCCCGGGCCGAAAGAGTCGCTCCATCGCCGGCCGTGCAAGGAAACATCGGAGCCGATTTTTCGCCAGGGCTTGCGGGCTAAATCCCGCCCATTCAACCCCGTTCATGCCAAGAATTGGGTGAACCGCAGGACGAGTCAGACACCCCGTTCAAAGCGCCAGCAGGAGATGAACCCGAACATTTGCGTCTGCGAATATAGATAGTCACGCGCACCGCATTGATAGCCAGGTGAGCGGCCAGGGGAAGGGATAAGATCGAAGGCATCCAGTTCCCGTCAAGGTAGAAGTAGACCGAGAGTGCCAGGAAAATCAGGCTCAAGCCGATGTAGGAGCTGAGATGCCAAGTGGTGTCACGCAGGTAAGATATGCTCCACTTGCGCCACCATGCCGCAAAGTCCGGATCCTCGACCAGCAGTTCCCCGACAGGAATAACCCAGCCACATTCGGGGCAGATGCCCGACGTATTGCCTGTCAGGTTGTAGCTGCATTGGCCGCACAAAGCCGAGTTTTGCGAAAAGTTCTGGATCGCTTCGCCCTGGCTCATTGGGCGATACATTACCCAGGCAGATCGGACGGTGATCAAGAGCATCGGAATACACAGAAGCAGAGATCCCAGATGCATCCCCGGCGAAGTGAAATACACCCAGAGCATGATGCCGGTGGCAACGGTGCCCAGGCACAGCACGGGCAGGGTGCTTCTCCTGCTCCAATTGCCAGAGCGGCGTTTCACGAAAAGGCGGATGCTCCAGATGAACATGGTGGTTCCGAGGCCCAGCAGCACAATTATCAGCAGTGGATTGATCAGTTCCTCTATCATTGAAGGACAGAATAACCAGACGCAATTCCTAAGCAACATATCGTCCGAGCAAAGGGTCAAAGTGTTTGCGGCTCACCGGATGGCTGGGCGAAATGACGAATTCCGAAACCCGAAATCCGAATGAATGACGAATGAGCAAGCCCGAAACAAGGGCCATTCGGATTGCAGTTACGCAGCGTGGGCGCTTCGCCCAGTGCGGAATGGCCGGAAAGAGGAATCAGCAGCGCGCCGGGGTCAGGTTTGGAGCGGTGTCGTGGGGATGGTGACGGAACGGATGGCGGCGTGGAGGCGGGCGGCACTGGTTTTGGGGGCGGAGGCCGGGGGAAGAATGGGTTCGTTTTTGGGAGTAGTTGATGGTTGATAGTTGATGGTTGATCGTGGGGAGGTGGGTTTGTTTGGCGCGGGGGCGTCCGTGGCCGCGTCCGCTGAAGCGGACCCTACGGGGACAGAGCCCTGGGGTTTGGAAATGGGTTCGATTTGGGAGGACGCGTATTTCTTCAATAGCTTGAGGTAGGTGTTGAGGAGGGTGGTGTGGTATTGGCGGAGGCGGTGAAGGGCGGCGCCGAGGGGTTCGCCGGCCGCCGGGGTTCCGGGGGTCGGGGGTTTGGGGAAGAAGGAGAGGGCGATGAGGTTGTCGGTTGTGGTGGAGGGGATGGCGGGTTTCTCGGGGAGAGGCAGGGGATGGCGGCGGGTGGCGTTCTGGTATTCGACGCTTGCACAGTCCTGACGCCATTTCAGCATGAGCGGATGGCGGTCGGCGATTTCGGCGAGGACTTTGGCTTGGATTTGTGGGATGCGATTGAGCTTCCAGGAGACGGTGATCAGTTGCTGGGCGAGATTGAACTGTTCGACGGATTGGGGGTCGAGTTCTTCGAGGTAGCCTTCGGCGAAGAGGGTGTAGTCGGCGGGGTCTTCGGTGGGAAGAAGCGGGGACTGGGAAGTCAGGCAGTGCTTGAGGGCGTTGAGGGCGGATTTGGCTTTGCCGGCGGCGGTGCGCGGGCCGGTGGATTTTTGGGCATTGAGGCGGTTGGCGGCTGCTCGCGCCGCTGAGGCGGAGTCCGTGGTCAGTGGTCCGTGGTCAGTAGCAGGAGAGCGGGTGTCGATGCTCGCGGCGTTTTTCGGGGCTTGGATGGGGGCGGTCATGAAGGCTCCTTGGTTATAGTTGCTGTGATGTTAACATACTGCTAATAAAAATACAATTACTATATTTGCACAGTAATGCGATGTTAGGTATGGAATGGGACGTGGTTCAAGAGTTCAAGGGCGTGGTGCGGCGGGATGCTGGATGGAGGGATTGCGGGGGCTGACGTGGGCTGGTGACGGTGGTGGGGCGGGCAGGCAAGGGGCGTAGCGGGGTTCGACCGGCGGGCGTCCGAGACATGACGCCGTGTGCCGAAGGGCGTGTGACACCACCTCACGAACCCTGATGTTCGGTGTTCCCTTTTCCGAGTTTCACAGATTCTGTTCGTTTCTTTTCGTACAGCACACTTTCCTCGTACTGCTGTGCCGGTCCGCTGACTTGGCGCTGAGCCAGGCAAGCCCGGACAAAGGCCCCGCTGCTCTCGGTCAGCACCCCATCCCCGTTCCATTTGCCGTCTTTCCAGCGCAGGATCACTCCATGATGAAAGCTCAACGTCGCGACAACTCGGCCATCGGCGTAGAACTCCAGTATGGGGTTGCCGGTACAACAACACATGGAGCCGCTCTTCTTCTCATCAATGTGGATGCCTCGAACGAGCGCTGCAACCGCGGGCGCGTCGTCGGTCCACAGGAGCGTCTCTGGGACAGAGGCAAATTGGCGCAGGCCGCCGGGGCGAACCTTCAAAGCCGTCGCTCTCGAAAGGGATGATTGCAAAGACCCGTTCCAGTTGGTCCACTGGAGCCGCCAGACAATGGCCGCCACAAGCCCCAGCGTCAGGACAATGGCCATGATCTTCCTGAAGGCGCGCACGGGATGCTCCACGTCAAAGCTGCCACTTCATGGGCGATGTTGTATATCGCTGACAACCCGTCTCATTATGAAGCTGAACCAGCGTCGCGCCAAGCGCCGAAGGAGGCGTTCTTCCGCCCCTCCGGGGCTTGGGAGACACTGGGGTGGCGTTTCCCCATGGCTTACGCCATGGGCTATGATGTTTCGCCCTTCCAGGGCTGAGCATCGGGCCTCATGTCGCGATTGGGAATGGGTGTGGGTGGGTCGCGTGCTTGGTCCACTGGCACACGTAGACTACGAACGCCTTGCGCTCGCCCAGACGCCAGACCCAGGGGTGATCGGTGTCCAGCTCCACGGTTGCTTCCGGAGCGGCTTCATGCACGACTCGTGCGATCGTGGCGGGTTCGAGGCCTGGAAAATGCAGGCCCTGCTCGATCCACTTCGCCATCGCCTCGCGTGTTTCGTGAGATTCGAGCTGCGCCACACGATCGGCGCGCTCGGAGGACACCGCATCCACGAGCATGATCGCGCGGCCGCCCGGCCGCAGGAGCCGCGTCATCAGGCGGGCGTGGCCGAGTTGGATGGACCGCCGGACTCGGGGATATTGCGGATGCTGATAACCGAGCGCATCGCGCACGGACACGATGAGTTGTGACAACACACACGGCGAGAGAACGACGTCGAATGTCCCCTCGACTTCCCTGAGTCCAATAGGCTTTGCAGGTGGGGCCAGCGTGCTCGCTGGGGGTCCGGAATCGCAATCCGTTTCGGATTCGGGACCAGCGTGCGTGATTGTCTTTTCGGGCAAGGAAGATGTGTCGGAGTACCGACAGCATGGGCGAGACGCCTCAAGTTTAGCCACATCTTTGGTACACTGTGTTGCGATGCAACGGGCCGGAGGCCCGTGATTTATGGAAAAGGAGCCGGCATGGAAGCCGCACTGGATGTGTCGTTGGCTGTGGAGGGAGTATCGTCGTT
>JANYKD010000141.1 GCA_025361735.1 Phycisphaerales bacterium | reverse complement strand
CGGACGCGGAAACGCCATCACACCGTACCGCGTCCGCTGAAGCGGACCCTACACTCACCCAAAATTCCGCTCCAACTCAATCGCATGGCGCAACCGAACGAGATATTCACGGGCTGAAATCTCGGCGCAGCCAAAGCGGGCCAGATGGGCCGTCGTCGCCTGTGTATCCAGTAGCACATATCGCCGCTCGCGCAGCCGGGCAACCAGTTCCACCAGGGCGCACTTGGACGCGTCCCGCTTCGTGTGGAACATTGATTCGCCGAAGAACGCCCCGCCGAGCGATACACCGTAGAGCCCGCCCACCAGTTCAGCCCCCTGCCAGGTTTCCACGGAGTGGGCAAAACCCATGCGATGCAGTTCCATGTACGCCAGGATGAGGCGATCGGAAATCCAGGTGGCCCCGTACCGCTGCATCATGCAGCCGCGCATGGCCTGCTCGAAGGCGGTGTTCACGCGTACCTGGTAGGGATAATGGGCACTGCGCATGAACTGGGCCAGCGAGTGGGGAATGTGGAAGCCGTCCAGCGGTATAACGCCGCGCGGGTCGGCCGTGTACCAGCGGATTTCACCATCCGCCTCGGCCATCGGGAATACACCCTGGCTGTAGGCATGGAGAATAGTTTCCGGATCGAGTCTCGCCGAGACGGACATAAGTCACCCTGAATTTACCTACAGTATACTCCAGCGCGGGCTTCTTGTGGGGCGACGCCCTAGCCAATAGAATTTTCACCTGCTGACGAAATAACCCGGCCGGCGGACCTCCATCCGGAGGCCGGGTTGCATGAATCCCGTGTCCGCTGAAGCGGACCCTACGAATAGGTCGCGACGGTTCTCTTTTTGAGACTTGAGCAGGAATTATGTCCAATACCAAGAACATCTTCGGCGCTGAAGGCAAACTCTCTTCCAAGGCGGGAAATCTGACCATCTACCGCCTCTCCGCCCTTGAGAAAGCGGGCATTGGCAATATCGCGCAACTCCCCTGCTCGATCAAAGTGATCCTCGAGTCGGCCCTGCGCAATCTCGATGAGTTCGAGGTTTGCTCCGACGACGTCAAGCGCCTGGCCGGCTGGAAGTCCGACGGCTCGGACAACGACGAGGTGCCGTTCAAGGTCGCACGCGTCATCCTGCAGGATTTCACGGGCGTGCCCTGCGTTGTCGACCTGGCCTCGATGCGGGCGGCCATGAAGCGCATGGGCGGCGACCCGCAGCGCATCAACCCGCTGGTTCCGGTCGATCTTGTCATCGACCACTCGGTGCAGGTGGATGAGTACGCCAATCCCCTGGCCCTGCTCCACAACACCCAGCGGGAATTCCAGCGCAATCGCGAACGCTACGAGTTCCTCAAGTGGGGACAGAAGGCGTTCAAGAATTTCTCGGTGGTGCCTCCGTCAACCGGCATCATTCACCAGGTGAATCTCGAATGCCTTGCCAAAGTCGTGCAGACGCGCGACGGCGTCGCGTTCCCGGACACGCTGGTCGGCACCGACTCCCACACGACCATGATCAACGGCCTGGGCGTCGTCGGCTGGGGCGTCGGCGGCATCGAGGCCGAGGCCTGCATGCTCGGCCAGCCGATCTATATGGTCATGCCCAAGGTGGTCGGGTTCCGTCTGTTCGGCCAGTTGCCTGAGGGCACCACCGCCACTGACCTCGTGCTGACCATCACCCAGATCCTGCGGAAGCACAACGTCGTGGACAAGTTCATCGAGTTCTATGGCGAGGGACTATCGAGCATGTCCCTGGCCGACCGCGCCACGATCGCCAACATGGCCCCGGAATACGGAGCCACCATGGGCTTCTTCCCCGTGGACCAGCAGACGATGGACTATCTGAAGCTCACCGGCCGCCCGGCCGAGCTACTCGACCTCGTCGAGCGCTACACCAAGGACCAGGGACTGTGGCGGCAGAACAACGTGGAACCAGTCTTCGGCGAAAAGGTCGAGCTCGACCTGTCGACCATTGTTCCCAGCCTCGCCGGCCCCAAGCGCCCGCAGGACCGCGTCGAACTGCCCAAGGTGCGCTTCTCGTACCAGAAGGCCTTCGACGAAGCCCAGAAGGCTCCGAAGAAGACCACTACCAACCCATCGCTGAGTTCTCAACCCGCCCCGGCTACGGACCACGGACCACGGACTACGGACTCGCCGCAGGCGCAACTCAGCACTCTGAAAAACGGTGACATTGTCATCGCCTCCATCACCTCCTGCACCAACACGTCGAACCCGAGCGTGATGATGGCCGCCGGTTTGCTGGCAAAGAAAGCTGTCGAGAAGGGTCTCAAGGCCAAGCCTCATGTGAAGACCTCGCTCGCGCCCGGTTCCCGCGTGGTCACCGAGTATTTCGACAAATCCGGCCTGACGCACTACCTCGATGCCCTCGGCTTCAACACCGTCGGCTACGGTTGCATGACCTGCATCGGCAACTCCGGCCCCCTGCCGGAGGAGACCCGCAAGGCGATCGAAGCCGGCGACCTCTTCGTCGCCTCGGTGCTCTCGGGCAATCGCAATTTTGAAGGCCGCATTAACCCGCATATCAAGGCCAACTACCTCGCATCGCCGCCGCTGGTCGTGGCCTACGCCATCGCGGGCACGGTCGATATCGACCTCGTCGCCGAACCGCTCGGCACGGGGAAAGACGGCAAGCCTGTCTACCTCCGCGATATCTGGCCCACGCAGAAGGAAGTTCAGGATGTGATGCGCACGAGCATCTCCCCGGAGATGTTCACACGGCAATACGCCGGAGTGGGCGAGAAGAATGAAGTATGGAACGCGATTCCGGTCAAGGGCGGTGAACTGTTCGAGTTCGACCCGGCAAGCACCTACATCCAGGAGCCGCCGTTCTTCACGGACCTGTCCAGGACCACCCGGCCGATCCAGCCCATCGGCAGCGCCAAGGTGCTGGTCATGGTCGGCGACTCGGTGACCACCGACCACATTTCCCCCGCCGGCGACATCAAGAAAGAGTCCCCGGCCGGCAAATTCCTCATCGAGAACGGCGTGACCCCCGGTGAGTTCAACAGCTACGGTGCCCGCCGCGGCAACGACCGCGTCATGACCCGCGGCACGTTCGCCAACATTCGCCTGAAGAATCTGCTGGCCCCCGGCACCGAAGGCGGCGTGACCACGTATCTTCCGACCAACACCGTCATGTCCATCTACGACGCCTCGATGGCGTACCAGAAGACCGGCACGGCGCTGATCGCCCTGGCCGGCAAGGACTACGGCATGGGCTCCAGCCGCGACTGGGCGGCCAAGGGCACGATGCTGCTGGGTGTAAAGGCGGTGCTGGCCGAGAGCTTCGAGCGCATCCACCGCTCCAACCTCGTCGGCATGGGCGTGCTCCCGCTGCAATATACGAAGCAGACCCTCACCGCCGCCGCGGCCGCCGGGAAGACGGCTCGCGAGTATCTGGGACTCACCGGCCGCGAGACGTTTGACATCGTCGGCCTCAACGACGACCTCAAGCCCGGCGCGAGCCTGAAGATGGTCGCCACGGCGGAGGACGGAAAGAAGATCGAGTTCCCCGTAGTCTGCCGCATCGACACGGCCGTGGAGATTGAATACTACCGCAACGGCGGCATTCTCCATCGCGTGGTGAGACAGATGCAGGCGGAGTAGCTGGTGCGTCGTGGGCTAATATCTGTCGCCCCTACGGGGCTGAAGATCTCGACAGCCATTTGCGGAACATTTCCTGACCGCAAATGTGCTTAGCCAGTAGCGCATACCCCTCGGTCAGCGGATGACTGGCATCCGCGTACAGTTCGCTGGGAAGCGTGTCGGGCACGATATAGGCCACGTGGCTTTGCGTCAGCCACGCGGCGATGCCATCACGCATAGCGCGATACGTCGGCCGCTGGTCTGCGGCGATCATGTGCTCGTTGAACGGGCCGACGACCACGAGCACGTCGTTGCTCCGGCTTCGCAGGAGTCCGACGACACGCTGGAATGCCTGCCATTGCAGTGAGTCGTTCAGAGGAACCCAGTCGAACCGGCTCGGCTCGGCGCCTTCTTTGTTCCATGGCTTGTGCCGCGAACTCCGTGGGCCGCGCTGCGGATCGTCGGCGCCTTCGCCGGGGACGACCATCGTGACCTGCCCAAGCGGGTTGCGCCAGGCGTTGGGGCGTTTTGGCGGGCTGCCGCCATCATCCTGCAGGGTCCAGGCGGGAATGCTCCGCTGGTCATAATACGTGTTCTGCAGATGCCCGACCCAGGAAGAGAAACTGACGTTACGTTCGATGATCACGCTCAGCCGTTCGGAGGCATCGGCGCGATAACAGGGAATCCGCGGACTGAACTGCGGCACCAGCCGCGAGTGATTGAAACTCTCCTCTTTCTCGACGTGCAGATCCGCCTTGGGATTGCTCATCCACAACACGTTGCAGTGAAGGATAATCTTGCGATTTCGCAGGGCGCCACCATAGTTCTCGACGAGGCCTTCGAGGGCCAGCGGGAAAAGGCCGTTCACGCCACAGTTGACGAAGCCGTCGGAGCGGCCGGCTTCGCGGCTCAGGAAATGGGACAGTGTGCCAGGCGGCTGGACATATTCGCCCCAGACAACGGAGTCGCCGAGCATGACAATCTGGGATCGATCGGAGATCTGCTCCAGCCGGCGCTGATAGAGCCAGTAATCCTTGCTCAGCGCGTACGGGATGCGGTAGTCCGCTCCCGTGTCGAATCGCTCGACTTTCTTCCAGAGCCGCGGCGTCGCCAGCAGGCACACCACAAGGATGCCCGCCGTGATCAGCCACTGACCGGCGGTCAGGCGCATCTCATTCATGCCGAATGGGGGTTCGGCGGCGACGGGTGTGGCGGCGAGGTTGTCGATACCTGGTTTGTCCATGTCAGAACTGGAAATAGATGAACGTGCCTCCGCCGGAGGCGCAGATACACAGGTACAGCACCATGCACACGGCCACGCCAATGCGGACGAAACTCGAGGCGAGAACGGGACGCAGCCGGGATTCAAACAGGAACTCATACAGCCAGACCAGGGCGACCAGGGCGAGCATCAAGCCCGGAATCTGCGGGTTCTCCCACCCTGCCGTGAAGATGCGGCGAACGATCAGCATCGCATCCCGCATGGAATTGGCCCGGAAGAAGATCCACGCGAAACAAACGTAGATGAAGACGCCGC
The DNA here is from genome assembly GCA_025361735.1 of Phycisphaerales bacterium. Classification (GTDB taxonomy): domain Bacteria; phylum Planctomycetota; class Phycisphaerae; order Tepidisphaerales; family Tepidisphaeraceae; genus JANYKD01. Next base: position 16,400 of record JANYKD010000141.1, on the reverse strand, counting down.
CTTGTTTGATGATGCGCGGCACGCGATCGCGATAGAAGGCCGAGCGTTCCAGTTCGCGCGTGAGCATGACGCCCAAGGCGTGCAGGATGCCCCAGATGGCGAACGTCCAGTTGGCGCCGTGCCAGATGCCCGAGACCAGGAACGTGATGAAGAGATTGCGGTAGGTGAACAGCGTCCCGCGGCGACTGCCGCCAAGCGGAATGTGGACGTAGTCGCGGAACCAGGTTGAAAGGCTGATGTGCCATCGCTGCCAGAATTCGCCGAGGCCCGTCGCCAGATAGGGGTTGTTGAAGTTGAGGATGAGGTTAAAGCCCATCGTCTTGGCGACGCCGCGGGCCATGTCGGTGTAGCCGCTGAAGTCGAAAAAGATCTGCCACGCGAACGCGAACGTCGCCAGGATCAACGCCGGCGCGCCGAAGGCCCTGGGGTTCTGATACACAGGTTCGACGTAGAGCGAAAGGTAGTTGGCCAGGGCGAGTTTCTTGAACAGCCCTACGAGAAACAGCGACAAGCCATCGGTCAGATTCCGCATCTGAAACGGCGGGGGCGACTGAAACTGAGGCAGCAACTGTTTCGCCCGTTCGATCGGTCCGGCCATCAACTGAGGGAAGAAGCAGACGAACGTCGCGAAACGGAGGAAATTGCGCTCGCGAGCGACCTTACCCAGATAGAAATCGATGGTGTAGCTCATCGACTGAAACGTGAAGAACGAGATGCCAACGGGCAGGACGTACTGAAATCCGTAGGGCATCAGCGTGGACGGGTCGGCCAGTTCAAGCGAAGAGCCTGCCCACGCCAGCACGTCGTTCAGGTTTCCCACGACGAAGCGCGCGTACTTGAAGAAGAGCAGGATCGCCAGGTTGTTGAAAATGCTGATCAGCAGCCAGATGCGGCGGCTGCCCAGAACGGAACCCACGGCCATCAGCAACACGAGCACCGCCAGCGCCAGCATCGCCGGCCGCAATGTGGCGGGGCCGAAAATGGCCAAACCCAACACGGCCAACGTCATCAAGCCCGACGCCACGTACGAGGCCCTGAGCACAGGCTCATCAAACCGAAGCCGCAACGCCCTCGCCAGCAACCCCTCCTGCGGTTGCCGCACGGCTTCGCCCGCGTCGATGCGCGGACAGTGGTCCATCAAGGTCACCAGCAGGTAATCCAGCGCGGTGGAGTAGACCACGAGAATGAGATACCACGGATTCCACCAGCCATAGAAGAAGTAAGAGGCGGCCATGAGCCAGGGAATCCACAGCCGCGTTTTGCGCAACGAGAAAAACACTGGCAGCACAACCAGCATGAAGATCAGGAATGGCCAGGTGTGGAAGAACATTTGGAGTGGTCAGTGCAATGATTCGAAGCATCACTTGGCCGGGCGCTGCAATTGTTCCAGTTCCTCGGTGGTCACCCGCCTCACGCAGCGGAATCCGCAATAGTCGGTGTAGAAGCAGGCATCGGTGTTGCCCGTCCGCTGGGCCTGCCGCACTGTGACGCGACACATATCCGCGCTGGACTTCCAGTTGCCGCCGCGCATGACGCGCTTCACGTCCTTGCCGGTGTTCGGCGGACCCAGCGGATCAGCCAGCGGGCTGACCTTGTAATACGCCGAATCGTAGACATCCTCACACCACTCCGAGACGTTGCCGTACATGTCCTGCAATCCCCATCGATTCGCCGTCTTCTGGCCAACGGCATGCGTCTGCTGATCAGCGTTGTCGGCGAACCATGCATACTGGCGAAGCTTGTCCGGCGGTCCGAAGTCATACGGCGTTTCGGTGCCGGCCCGGGCGGCATATTCCCACTCGGCTTCGGTGGGCAGACGATAGCCGCTGGCCGCGTAGTCGCAATCCAGGTCGGGCGTCTTCTCGTTATAGCACGGCTTGAGTCCTTCCAGCAGCGAGCGCTCGTTGCAGTACAATTTCGCGTCTCGCCAGCGGATTCGCTCGACAGGCTTCCGCAGATTCCCCCAGCGAGAGGGATTGGGCAACTGCACCTTGGCGAACATCTCCTGCGTCACTTCGCTGCGGTCGATGAGAAACGGGCTGAGCCTGACTTTGTGCATCGGCGCTTCGTCCGCACTACCCTGGTCGCTGCCCATCGTGAATTCGCCACCAGGCAGATAGATCATCGCCACGCCGGACTTGCTCACCACCTCGTACGCGGCGGCTACCTGCGATTTGACGGTGCGCTTCTCGCAGCCGATCAGCAGGCAGGCGACAGTCACCAGTAGAGCCAGCGTCCTCGCTGGCCGTGAGTACCAGATGGTTAGAGATTCAGGAAGGCCAGCGAGGACGCTGGCCCTACTGTGGCAACAATATGCATGCATCTGCGATCTCACATCCCGCTCCTATTTCGCGCCCTTGGGCATGAACCAGGCCGGTTCCTTGTTGCTGGCGCCGTTGGTCGTGATTTGCGCCAGATCCGCCTCGCCGGTCTTGGTCAGGTCGATCGACCCTTTGCTCTCGGCCGAGACAGCGAAGATGTTCCAATCCTTCGCGTACACACCGACAATTTCGCACGCCGCATGGAAGGTGCCCGGCTTGCTCAGATCTCCCTCGCCGTCCGGGCCGCGGCTGAAGCTCGCGAACCGGCTGTCCGGCGACCAGTCGATGTGGTAGATCTTGCGTTTACTCTCTTTGGTGTCCTTGATCCGCAAACGCCACTCGCCAACGGCGGGAGTTTCCGCTTCCAGGTCGATCGGCGCCATCACCAGTTCAAAGTCGTCCGCGCCCCACGCGATCTGCTTACCATCGGGCGAGATACACGGCCGGCAGCCGGGAATCTTCAGGTTGATGATGCGGTCTCCATGGGCCTCAATCAGCAGAATCGCGTGACTCACGCCCATGCCCGCATGCACGGTGGCGGCGATCCATTTTCCATTGGGGGCGAAGCTGGGGTTGTAGAGGTGGTGCAGCTTGGCGCTGTTGGGATGCGCTTCGATTTTGCCCGTGGCGACGTCGTAGAAACTCATCCCCTTGGTGTAGTAATCGACAACATTGAACTTGGGATACTCCTGCGGCAGGAAACCGATCACCTTGCCGTCGCGGCTCCAGAATTGTTCGCGGGCATGATCGGCGATCTGCTTGCGGTTCTTGCCGTCGATATCCATCACCCAGATGCTGCGAACCGTATCGCGCCCCTCGCCTTCGTCGACCGAGAAAGCGATCTTGGCCCCATCCGGCGACACTTGCGGATAGTGTTCATTGACTTTCGACGTGCTCGTGAGGTTGACGGCCTCGGACCCATCGGCATTGGCGACGAAGATTTCCCAATTGCCATCGACATAGCACTCATAGGCAATCTTGAATCCCGTTGCCTTCAGCCGTTCCCGCAACGGAGCCTGTGCCCCGGCCGGGCAATGAAGCGCCAGCATTAGCATTGCGGTCGCGATGACGGCATGAAATCTTGTGTTGGTTCCGGAAGCGGGCCTGCCATGTTGGTTCAGCATTGAAATATCCTCACCGGGAAGTAGAGCCCCGCACGCAGAATGTTGATGCGGCCTCACTTCCACTTGCAGCGGCGCGTGGGAATCTTGTGCTTTCCGTGGCAGTTCACACAGAACTTTTCATCGCTGACCCCTTCGAGAAAAGTGCGGTGCAGCTTGTAGTCGAGTTTTTCGCGAGGGTGGCACTCCATGCACATCAGGTTGATCTTCTGCGCCGGGTACATCTTGTCCGGCGCGGTGCCGTTGCCGCCGGAGCCCCATGATTCATCCGCTATGTGGGCATCGCAAGCACCGTGACACCTGGCACAGCCAATATTCACCTTTGCGTGCTTGACGACCAGTTCCTCGGTTACCAGGTTCAGATGGCACACCTGGCAGCGGCTGTTGTCGGCCTGACCTTCCACCTTGGCCGCAACCGGTTCGTCGTCGAGAAGAAGTGGAGCGGCGTCGGTCTTCGCCGGCGGTTTGGCGGGTTGCGCGCTGACCGCCACCGTCGTTGGCCGGGTCTGTGAGTTGGTCTTTGCGGTTGTGGATTGATCGCAGCCGGCCCCAACGAAAATCAAAACGAGGCCGATGTGCCTGAGTACCGACACCACGGGCTGGAAACCCGTGCCACCAAATTCAGTTGGTCGGCTACGCATCAGATATATTCCCAATTGCGCAGCCACTGGTAGTGCGCGGGCAGGTTCGCGAGAGTCTCCCTGGAAATGTCATGTATCTCGGCCTTCTCCTTGATATCGAGTTCGCGGCGTTCGGAAACGGCCTTGATGACGTTGTCTGCCTCGGCGGCGCTGTTAAGCCCGGGAATCGGAATGACCGTATTCGTCGCCAGCACGTAACGCAGGGCAAGCCTCGCCTTGCGCATGTCCTCATCAGTCTGGCCGGTGAACAGCGAGCCCGCCGCGAAAGGCTTGATGCCAAAGGCACCGACATCGCACTTCTTCAGAGATTCAAAGAGGCTGTCTTTCGGCGCGGCTTTGGTCATCGTTGTGAACGGGAAGAGAATCACCTCAAGCTGCGGGAAGTACTCGATCATGAACTTGAACCAGCGTCGGTCGTGTGAAGAAATACCGGTGAACCGGGCTTTGCCGGCCTTCTTCGCCGTTTCGAGCGCCTCGATCACCGCGGCCGACTCGTCAAATGTGTGCCGGCCACCCGGCTCGTAGACCGTGATCCGCCAGAGATCGGTGTATTCCTGTTTGGAATTCTGAAGCGCCCAGTCGAGGGTTTCGAGCAGTTTCGCCGCTGTGCGGAATTCGGGATTCCGCGACTCGCGGCCGGTTTCGGACAGCGCGATATAGACCTGGTCGCGGCGTCTGCCCAGTGCCTTCAGATCCTTGAGCAATTCGCCCGCGCCGGTGCTGTCGATGTAATTGACGCCAGCATCAACGCAACGGTTCACCACGGGCGCGCGATCGGCTTCGCTGGTACGATTGTGACCGCCCAGTCCAATGGCCGAAACCATCAGTCCCGTCTTGCCCAGCCGGCGGTACTCCATGTTCGGGTTGTAGTTACGAATCTTGGACGTATCGATCGCCGGCTTCGCTTCGGCCGCGCGCACGCCGGCAGCGCCCATGATGCCGCTCATAACCGCTGTCACGGCGGCCGCCGCAAGCGCGGTGTCCCGCACAAACTCACGCCGACTCGGTTGCTGCTTGTTCACGGTGTATCTCCTGTCCTTAAGGCTTGGCCAATGGCCGACTGGTCTCCAGTTTGAACATCGCCGCCACTTCACGGTCCGTCAATGCACGATCATAAATGCGCAGATCGTCAATCAACCCCTTGTATCGCTGGCCGATCCGGACATCCTCTTTGTCGCCGGTGTCGATCGGCCACAAGTCGAGCAGGCCGATGTCGCCGATCGCGGCCTGGCTGCCATCCCTGTAAAGCCTGACGTCATCATGAAGATTCGGCGGTGAGGCTTCCCGGACAACGACGACGACATGATGCCATTGATCGTCGTCCGTGGCCGCGTTCATGTACAGGTATCCCCCCTTGGGCGTTACGCCGATACGGGCACGGATGAACCCCACGGTAAACATTCTCCCGGCATCTTTCAGACCCCAGGAGACAAGGTCGCCAGTCGTATTCTTCGTCTTGATCCACGCCGACACCGTGCGTTGCTGCGTGCCGGCGATTCCCTTGTATCCGGAAACCTTGACTCCATCGCCGCCTTCAAAGCGGAGCGCCTTGCCGATCTTCCCGGCGGCCGAGTGCGATTCAAACGACATTACCCCTTCGAGCGTGGCGTCGTGGCCCTTGCCGGATGAGTCGGCCGCGGTCTTGCCAGTCTCCTCGTCGAATTTCCACCAGGCGACCAGATGGGGGTCGGCATCAAGCGTGGCCGGCGTGGCTGGCGCGTCGGCCGCACGCACTGACAGGCTACCCATAAATCCCAGGACAAAAATGCCGCAGAGGGTGGGAAGACGGTTGCCGCTCATAGGTGTCGTAGTATACCGGACAACGCTGCTGAATGGAAAGAGGGAAGATGTCGACAAGGGGAAGATGTCGACCAACAAAAGAAGCCCGCCGAATGATCGGCGGGCTTCTGGTTTGGACGCTTGGGAATTACAGGCCGCCGGGACGGGCACCGCCGCCTTGGCGCATCATCATCATCTGCATGGTCGCGGAAACCGCGTTTTCAATCAGCTCGTTGCTGATGACCACGTCGACTCGAATGGCCGAGCCTTCGGAGCCGACGCTCACGCCAAGTGGCGGGAGATCGGGCTGAAGCTTCAGGGGCACGCGGAAGCCGAACTGTGCGGCGTAGGCCAGTGCGGTGGTCGTGATATTGTCGAGGTGGATGTACGCCACGGCGCAGCGGCTGGCCGGAAGCTGGGCCGCAACCGACTTCACGTGGGGCAGCATCGCATAGGCGCTGTCGTTGCTCTTGGCGGAGGTCACCACGGCGGCGTTGAACTCATCGTCCCCGCCAAGTGCCTGCACGTAGGTCGTGGGGTTGATCGCACCCATGACGCCGGACATGCCGTTGGGTCCGTAGAGCATGTCGAACACGGGCTTCATCTGCTGGGCCTGCGGGTTGTTCGCATCGAGAACGAACTTGTTGGTCACCTTATCGAGCTTGACATCTCCAACCGTGGCCGCGCCCTCTTCAAGCTTGGCATCCATGGTCATGCCCTGGTTGGGCAGCATCTTCATCATCTCCATGGTGCCCCGTTGGGCCTTGCGCTGGATTTCGCTCAGTTTCGCCGAGTCGCCCTGAATCACGGCGGCAATCTGGAATAGGGCCTGGGCACCCGGAGCACCCGTTGGGGCAGAATAGGCAAAGGCCGTGCTCTTCACAGCCTCCGGCATCTGCTTGATGGCGTCCACAATGTCCAGAATCGGCTTGGCCTCGGGGCCGGCAGCGGCCAATTCCTTGGCGATCGGGGCGAGCCAGTCGTTGATCAACTGCGAGGTAACAGCGGGCGAAGTTGCTGCACCGCCGGCCGCAAAGAACTTGCGGTTGGGCAGGCCGGCCAACAAATTCGCGTCGGTGTTGGCCATGCCGGCGTTGATCTTGCCAATGTAGCTGTCGGGAAGGAAGTCGGCGACCACGGTCGCGGTTACTCCGTCCTTGGTCAGGTTCAAGGCGATGGTAGAGCCGTTGGTGTCATTCAGGGTTTCCTCAACCGTGTTGAGCAACTGGCCCACGAAGGCCTTGATGACGGGAACGTATTTGGGCTGCATGCCGGGAGCGGCGGCCAAGCCCTGGTCCATCATCGCCAGCCACTGCGGCTTGCCTTCCTTCCAGAGCGGCAACACCTTGCCGGCAATGTACTTGGTGTTGGCGTACATGACGAGGTCGGCCTTGTCGAACTGCTTCTGGGCGGCCGCGCTCGCGATGGTCATGCCCTCGGGCTTCTTGGCAAGAATCGCCTTGTTGTTGGTGGCGGCAGCGTAGGTGCCCCAATTGGTGACGAAGACCGTCTCCGCGCCTTCCTTCGGCGCGAATGAGGAGATGCCACCGCCTTCATCCTTCACGGCGGCGAGGTTGCCGAGAAACGCCTTGTAGTCCGTCACGGCAATGAGGACCAGACCCAGCGGCTCGGGACCGCCGGCCGGATCTTCGTAAACTGCCAGGGCAATCTCGCCCTTGGCATCAAATCCTTCCTTAACATTGAGTTGCTTCTTCAGAGCAGCAAGCGGATCAGCCAGGTCGGGGACCAGATTGGCCAGCCCCAGACGCTGCATGAGCGCGCCCAGCCTCTGGCTGACGGCTTCGGCGTTGTTGAGTTTGATGACAATATAAGCATTGGGCGGAAGCTGCTTGAGCACCTGGGCTCGAGCAGCGGCCGCTCCAACGAGGAGTGTCAACACGACCACAGCCATAACGAATCGGCGTAACACGTTCATGGTTTCCTTCCTTTCGAGGGGAACGACAACAACGAGTCCTGCCTCGCACATCGTTCCCAATTCATCGGCGGCACCCACCGATCACTTGAGGTATCGTAGCTTTCACGCGGCCACGGTCAAACACCGTGTACTCGTGATTCATTCACCTAATATGCGAAAGTTTCGCGAAGGGTGACATATAAATGAGCGGGACGTTTATATCCCCGTGGATGCGAAACAGGACGATTCTGTTCCGCGTGCTGACACTGGAAGCACTGGTTCGAATCAAACTGACCGCTTTTCGCGACAAGGATCGCGTACACCTGCGGGACTTGATTGACGTCGGATTGGTGGATGCGACGTGGCTGGAGAGCGTTCCGGCCGAGTTGCGGGAAAGGTTGAGGGGGTTGCTGGAGAACCCGGAATAATGGAAATCGAAGGGGCAGACGGCAAAATGCAAAGTGCAAACTGTAAAATGAAAAGTGGGATGTGATGAGAAGGAACTGGCGGCACTACTGCTCCATCACATCTCAAATTGACGGATAAAGCCGCCGGAGTTTGATGCGAGCGTCGGCGGTGGTGAATTGCCAATTGACCTTTGCCTTGGCGAGGTTCCGCTGCTGTTCCCATGCGGCCACCTCCGTTCGCAGATATTCCACGTTCTCAATCCGCCGGTCCAGACACTGGCGGGAAAGAATGCCCAGCTCGATTTCGGCCATGTCCAGCCATGACCCGTGCTTGGGCGTGTAATGAATCTCCAGCTTGTCGGCGATCCGCTTGGCCTCCGCCGGGGCAAACGCCTCGTACAAGGACGCGGGTGAGTGCGTGTTGAGATTGTCCATCACCAAGACGATTTTCCGGGCCTGCGCTTCGGCGATCCGGGCATCATCCCAGCCCGGACCTGCTTTGCTGCTGTTCGCCTTCAGCAGAATTCTTGCATGGATCAACTTCCGCGCTGCTCCCTTGCCTGACGCGAGCATACGCCTCAGTTCTTCGCGTTCCTCGTCCGTCAGAGTCACCACAAATTTCTTCATCGCAGGCCTCCTTGCCTTGTGCCTTTGGTACATATCCGCAAGAAGACCCGTTATTACCCATCATTTAACGGGTGGCGGAGCACTAGCCCTTGGCCGAGACGACTCTACAAGTCGGACCAGCGTCTCGCTGGCCTGGACCACCAGACGACTCACGGTTCCGGAAGGCCAGCGAGGACGCTGGCCCTACTTTTGGGAACACCGCCTGCCAGATGCGTACACGTACAGGCCTACAACCCCGCCAACTCCCCATACAGCGCCGCCGCCGTGCGCATGCCTTTGTGGAACGCATCCAGGTCGAACTTCTCGTTCGGCGAATGCACTCGGTCGTCGGGCAGGCCGAAGCCGACGAGCAGGGTGTCGATGCCGAGGATCGTTTTGATCTGGCCGACCACAGGAATACTTCCGCCTTCACGCATGAAGACGGGCTCGGCGCCGAAGCCTGTCCGCACGGCCGCGCCGGCGAGTTTGATGGCCTTGCCGTCGATGGGGACGACGATGGCGGGCGAGGCGCCGAAGTTGCGGAACTCCAGCGTCACCGTGCTGGGGCAGCGCGACTTCATCGCGAGTTCGAAGGCCGCCTGGATCTTCTTCGGATCCTGGTTGGGCACGAGCCGCATCGACACTTTGGCCGACGCCTTCGCGGGGATGATCGTCTTGGCGCCGGGGCCTTGATAGCCGCTGGTCAGGCCGTTGATGTCGCAGGTTGGCCGGGCCCAGCGGCGTTCGAGCGTGGTGAAGCCGATCTCACCCGTCAGGCCGGGCAGTGAGAGTTCCTGCATCGCCTGCTTGTCGTCGAATCCAAGCTTGGCCCAGGCGTCGCGCTCGACTTTCGTCAGCGCTACAACGTCGTCATAGAAGCCGGGGATGTTCACGCGGTCGTCGCGGTCGTGCAACGTGGCAAGCATGGCGCTGAGCACATTGGCCGGGTTGGGCACGGATCCCCCGAACATGCCGGAGTGCAGGTCGTGACTGGGGCCGGTAACGATGACTTCCATGTAGACCAGCCCGCGCAGGCCGTAGGTAATGGCCGGTATTCCGCGGGCGAACTGATTGGTGTCGGAAATGACGGCCACGTCGGCCTTCAGTTGCGAGGCATATTCACGAAGGAATGTTTCGAGGTTGTCCGACCCGATTTCCTCTTCACCTTCGATGACCATGATGATGTTGACGGGCAGGCCGCCGTTGGCCTGCCAAGCGCGAATGGCCTCGACGTGGCACCAGACCTGGCCCTTGTCGTCGGCCGCCCCGCGTGCGTAGAGGCCGCCGTCGCGTTCGGTCGGCTCGAACGGCGGCGAGAGCCACTGATCCAGCGGCTCCGGCGGTTGTACATCGTAGTGGCCGTAGAATAGCACCGTCGGCCGGCCGGCCTGGGGCTGGTTGCCGGCCAGGACAATCGGATGTCCCTTGGTCGGCACGATCTTGGTCCACAGCCCGGTGGAGCGGATTTCCGCGGCCAGCCACTCCGCACAGCGTTTGCACTCACCCGCATGATCGGGCTTGGCACTGACGGACGGGATGCGGAGGAACTCCTTCAGCTTGGCCAGGGACTGCGGAGCGTTGGTTTCGACGGCTTGGAAGACTGGTTGGGACATGGGCGTATTATGAAGGAAAAAGGTAAAAGGTAAAAGAGATTGCTCGAGAATGATCCCACGAGCATGTAGCCAGTTCCAAGCCGATTGAGCGCATCGGCAACGACGGAAACGATCTCAAGGGAGTTCATGCGCAATCTCTTGATTGTGGAGACAAGCCAGCCGACGACGCAAGTGCTCGCGCACTTCCATGTCAGAAATACCGGGATGCTGCATACGGATCCCGGATCGGACAACTTCGCAGGCACACTCAATAAGTTCCGCCCCCGCAAGGAGCTTCTGCTCCGCCGTCATTCGCTTCGCCGCCTCAATCTTGTCGCGACGGAGGGCGTCAATGAGTTCGGGTGTTGGTTCCATAGACGTACCTGCCAAATCCCTCGCATTATAGCATGAGTCGGATTGGGCAACACGTGGAACGCTGAGTCCGGGGAACTGCAACTCCAATTGAAACGTATTTAACGCATGCACCGACCGATCATGGCGGGTTGCGACTGATCTTGCCGCTCATCAACATCCGGCGACTAAGGCGATAGATACAATGCTGCTTATGTCCGCACCGACAATTGTCATCCCGACCGACCGCGTCGTGCGCAAATCACCCTTGAGGTGGCTTGTACCCGTTCTGGCAGCCGTCATTGCCTGCGGGTTCTTGTGGAGATACCGCCCGTGGGCGGCCGAGGTGACCGAGCAGATTGCCGGCGAGTTCTACACCGTCAGTCCGATCGACATGGAAATCCGCATCGTCAAGGATGGCGATCTTCAGGCCGTTGATTATGTCGATATCAAAAGCGAGGTCGAGACACCGACGCAGGTGTTGGACGTGATCCCCGAAGGCACGGTGGTCAAGAAAGGCGACCGGCTGGCCGTGCTGGATTCAAGCCAACTCCAGCTTCGCAAGGAAGACGTCGACGACCTGCTCACCAAGGCCCAGAGCGCGTTGCAGATTTCCAAGGAGCTCAAGTCCATCCAGGACAGTCAGAACGACGCCAACAGAGAAGCTGCCGACGTCGCCCTGGAATTGGCCAAGATCGAGCTCGAGCAATACGAAAAGGGCCTCTATCCGCAACTGACGGAGAACGCCAAGACCGCGCTGCAGATGGCCAATATCACGCTGAAGAACAGGCAGGAAGACCTCGACCAGACCAAGGACCTGTACGGCAAGGGGTTCGTCACGGCGGCGGATGTGAAGAAGTCCGAGCTGGACGTGACCACGGCGACCAACGATGTTGCCAAGGCCGATACAGCGCTAAAGGTGCTGGTGAAGTATCAGAATGCGATGGACACGGCGAAGCTTCGCAGCGCCGTGGCCCAGGCCAAGCAGAAGGCGGTCCGCACCGTGCGCGAAAGCGAAAGCCTGATGCTGCAGCGCATGGTCGACGTGCAGGAAAAAGAATCGACGCTGCGGGATCTGCAGAAGCGCTCCGCCAAGTTGCAGGAACAGATCAACGCCTGCACGATCAAGGCTCCCGAGGATGCGCTGGTGATCTACGCCTCGACCGTGGATCGCGAGCGAGAGCCGCTGCAGGATGGTACCAGTGTGCGCCTGAGCCAGTGGCTCTTCCGCCTGCCGGATGTGCGCCGCATGAAGGCCGTGGTGTTGCTCAGCGAATCGTTGAAGGTACGGATCGACGAGTCAAGGCAGCATCGGGCGATCGTGAACATCGTGGGCGTGCCGCGGTCGATCGGAGCGACGCTGACCAAGATCAGTGTGCTGCCCGACAACCGCCTGCGCTGGAGCAACCCCGACCGCCGCGACTACCCGTGCGACGTGGTGCTGGACGAGACGCCGCCCGGCCTCAAGCCGGGCACAAAGGTCGAGCGCTGCGAGATATTTGTCGACCGGATCGACCAGGCGCTGGCGGTTCCGTTGGCGGCCGTCTATTCCGTCAGTTCCGACTCGTACGTCTTCGTGCGCGCGGGCGACACCGTGAAGGAACGCAAGATTTCGCTGGGTGTGTCCAACGAGTCGCACGTGCAAGTTCTCTCCGGTATCAAGGATGGCGAACAGGTTCTGCTTCTCCAGCCCGGCCAGGGACGCATGCTGCTGGAGAAGGCCGGGATCAAGATCAGCGACGCCACCAGCCGGCCCAGCCGGTTTGGGCCAGCCAAGAAGAACTCGCCCAAAGCAGTTCCGGCCGAAAATAAACTGAATCCAAAACCTCCCCTCCCCAAGGATCCAGACAGCAAGGCGATCCCAGCTCCTGGTCCAGGGCTGACCAACTCGGAGGCACAGCCGGCACCCGTGTCGGCGGCGCCGATCAAGAAGAGCTGATCTTCAATTTCGGGGCACCCCATCTTTCGAACCTGGTGATAATCACCGCTCTCCCAGCATTTTCCGCTGGAGTTTCTTCAAGGCTCCGGCCGACAATATGCAATGCGGGCATCCGCCACGCACGAAAGGAGCCACCATGTCCGATGTATATTCCACGCTTGAAGAAGCCACCGCCGCGCTTGCGTCCACGGCCGAGCGGGCGGCTATTTTGATCCGTACCGAATCCGCCAAGGCGAAGGAAGAGGCCTCCCGAACACGGGAAGAAGCTGCACGAACGCGTCGTGAGATCGACGACCTGCGCGGCGAAGTGAAGACCGCGAAAGCCGAGTTCGCGGGCATTCGCGAAAGCATGCTGAAGCAGGATGACGAGAAGGAACGGGTCCGCCGCTCGGCCGGCTGGGCATGGTCCGCCGTCGGGGTGATGGCCGCCTGCATGATGCTCGCCATCGGGTGGACCGCCACGCAGTTGACGCGCGGACAGACGATCGTCGGCAGTCTCAACAACGAACTTGCCCAGGCACGAGCCTCGCTCCAGCAGCGGGACACGCAACTCGCGAGCATGCGTCAGGAAATCGAGTCGGCGCGGATCGCCCAGGCCAGGGCCGAGGTGGAGCTCGAAGTCATGTACGAGACTCCGCCGATTGCGGAAAAGCCGGTCAGCACGCCTCCGAAGCCGGCAGGAACTCCCATCAGCACGACTGAGGATGTCGACCCGCTCATGCCGCGCTGAGCTGCCGGCAGGCAACAGCGTCCATGGTTCTCTGATCGGGCGGCATGGGCAGGCATTCTTGTCCATGCCACCCTGAATTTGCACTGCCTGCGCACGGCACGCCTCGGCATAGTGCGATAAATCGCTCCCTACATACGCCCGGCAATCAGTACATCCAGCATCTTGCGGTCCAGCTTCCTGCCGCCCACGCTCTCGTATTGCACATCCGACCGGCCACTGTCCATCACCCCGAAGGAGCCGCGGAGGTTCCACAGCGCCCAACCGAGCCGCATCTCCTTCCAGATGGCGAGTTGGTCCTTCATCCACGCGAGCGCCACCGCGTGGGGTGTCTTGTTGTGTGCGCCCCACTCGCCAGCATGAAGGAAGCCTCCTTTTTCGAGATACGGCTTCCACACGTCAAACTGCTTGCGAAGCCACTCGGCCCCCTGCTCTTCGCCCTTGGCCGTCTTCAGCGGCCAGGTCGGGTCAGGCCACTTGTCAGAGCCGGCGATCCAACCGGCCTTGTGATGACTGATCCGCATCGGCTGATACCCGCGTGTGCTCTGGCCAATCTTGTCGTCCACGAGCGACATGGCCGGGTCGTGGCCCCACTTCAGACCATCGACAATGATCTGCCGCTGGGGATCTTCAGCTCGAATGGCCTTGGCGGCGAGCCGCATCACCGGGGCGTACAAATCCTCGGTCACCTGGGCATTGGGCTCGTTAATGAGGTTGAAGCTCACCTGCTCTGAAGGCACCCCCTTGTACCGCTTTGCCAGGGCAGCCCACTGATAGGCAAAACCCTCCTGCGCCTTGGCGTCTTTCCACAAATCCAGCGGCTCCTTCGGCGGGTTGACACAGTAACCGGGAGCGCGATGCAGATTGAGGCAGGTGTGGACCTTGTATTTGCGGCCGAACTCGACCGCCTGGTCGATCTCGGCGAGTTTCGCCTCATCCATCTTCGTTAGATCATCGGGCGAGCCCCAGCATCGGTACGACATCGGCAGACGCAGGAAGTTAAACCCCCAGTCGCCGACCATCTTGAAGTCGTCCTCCTTGAACGCCGACCCGGGCGCGCTGAACTTTTCAAGAAGATTGAACCCATACCAGAGCGGCTTGGCCGGAGTCTCGGCGGCCGGGGTGAGTTGCCCCGCCACAGCGATGGCGGCGGCAGACACGAAAGCCCTGAGCAATTTGCGTCGCGTCATGGTTGAACCCAAGGGAAGCGAGTCCCGGTGCTCATGCGTTAGTAGCCACCCGGCGCGGCCGCGTTGTTGAGTGGTTCGCCGCATTCGGGACAACGATCGGACGTGAGCATCAACAGCACATAATTGCACTTGGGGCAGTGTGGCTCCTCGAATTGGGCGCGGATCACCAGGCGGCATTTGCAGCAGTGAGACTCCCCTACCGGCAGTGTCTGCTTTGTGGCACAGACGGGACAGATCACGGTGTATTGCTTTACCGATTCAAACGCCACGCGAACCGTCTCCAGCTTGCGGTTGATGAATGCCAGGACAATCAGGGCGAGCGAACAGAAGCTGGCGATGATGCCTGTCGCACCGGCCGAGCGTGCGAGCATCCCGGTCGAGTCCTCCCAATGGCGGATGGCCATGATATCGAGAATCACAAACGTAATTGCGGTGAAGAGAATTGTGATCCGGCCGAAGAGGCGCTGCCGGCCGACCAGAGGACAGACCTCGGCGAGGTTCGCGTGAGCGACGACTATGGCGATGGAGAAGATCACCTCAACGGTGCCGTTGCTCTCGTTCAGACCGCGAAATTTCGCGTAGATGACAATGCCAGCGCCGATGGCCGCCGTCGCCACACCAACCCAGCGCCAGTGCCGGCGGTCGGTTCCCGCGCCGAGCAGTGCCGCCGTGGCCATGGCCCCCGCGGCCGACACCGCGCCCGCAAAGACGTCGGCGTTCAGCGTGCTGTGCATGGCGTACGGCGTCCACGAGAGGACCACGAGGCAGATGAACACAAAGGCTGTCAACACCGTGCCCACAAACCCGGCGATCCGGCCGAGGACCGTATTGATACCAAAGAGATAGATCATCGCCGGCGGCGCGGTCACCAGGATTGATCCGATCGTGCAAAGACACTCCTCGTAGCCCCGCCAACGTGTGCCGAAAGCAGTACACAGATCCCAGATCATCATCATGTCCAGGACATATATCGCCAGCAGCGCCGCCGCGCCGACAAAGCCCGAGGCGCGGGTCCTGGGTTTGTCCACGAGCATGAGAAGCGGAATGAGCACGGCGGCGGCACACGCGGTCGAAATGGCCGTGCCGATCACTTTCCAAGCGACCGTCTCCGGATAGAACAGCACTGCGACCGCCCCCACAACAGCGGCCGCGATCAGCGACCAGAGCGTGATACGCAGGAGAATCTTGCGAAGCACCATGGCGACAGTATACCACAGGTTCTGCAAGGTGGGCATTACTACGATCGCGGGGTATCATCGGGGGGATCATGATCAAGACACCCGCCCGGTCCTCGTTGGTGTTCTTCGACACGCTCGAAGACCGTGTGCTGCTCAGCACTGTCCCGGTACTTCAGCGCACAACGCGCGTCCCTCCGACGCCCATTGCGAATATCAACGTGAGCAAGCTGAGCCAGAACCAATCGGAAGGGGCGATCGCCATCGATCCGACGAACCCCAGCCACATTTTCGCCTTTTCCAACGAGCAAATCCGCGACGGCATGATGGGTGCCTATTCGATCGATGCCGGCGCGACCTGGACACGGCGGGCACTGGCCGACGGCAAGGATGGATTGCCCACCGCGTGCTGCGATCCGTCGGCCGCCTTTGACCAGTTCGGCAATCTGTTCATCTCCTACATCAACGCCGCCACCGATAAGGCCATCGTCGCCCTGTCCACCGATGGCGGGCGAAGCTTCCGCCGCATCGGCCAGTTCAGCGGCGATGTCGATCAGCCCACCATTACCGCCGCTTCCGGCCAGGTCTGGATCACCTTCAGCCAGAGCGGCCGGATCCGGGCCGCGGGCGCGGCCG
>JANYKD010000121.1 GCA_025361735.1 Phycisphaerales bacterium | reverse complement strand
TTGCTGTTGAAGTTGGCGGCCACGCCGCGCTTGTCGATGCTGGCCCAGTCTGCGCCGGTCCACTCGTCAAGCTTGCCGTCGACCTTTGGCGAGTCCTTGGGACTGGCCACCACCAGCACGCCGGAGCCGGCCGACGCCTGGCGGGCCATCTCGCGGCGGAGGTTCCATGCCTGCGCGGTCTTGAGATCGTCCTCGCTCACGCGGACCGTGCCTTGCGGCAGGCGGCGGATGCCTTCGAGGCCGTCAACTTTCACGAGGCTGCTGCGTCCGCCGTCGACAATGTACACCTGTCCGTCGGCAACCTGGGTAATCGACGGCCAGAAGTTCTCGTCGTGCGTGCTGACGTCGTTGAGCAACATGCCACGCTGGGCGACGGGCATCGACCAGCTTCGGCCGACACGGACATCCTTGAAGAGCTCTGCGACGAACAGGCCATCGACCGTGAAGAGATACATCGGCCCCATGTTGCCATTGATGCACCAGAGCGGGCCCGCGTCGCTCCCCTTGGGAGTGACGAAATCGCCGAGCATGCGGGTGGTGCCGATGACTTCGCCGGGGAAAGTCGGGGTGGCGGCCTCGTGCGATGCGTGCAGGCCGGGCCAGAGGTTGGGATAGGCCCACATGGGCGTGCCTTTGAAGGTGCCGCCAAGCGAATACGCCGTGTACGGCTTGGTGGCGTTGGTCGAAACCGTCCAGCCATCGGGATGGCGCAGCGCCTGTTCGCCGCCGGAACTGGCGGGGGCGTTGGCGCCTTCCACGACCTTCTCGGCGTCCGCGAGGTTGTACACGGGTGCGCCCACGTCCGTGTATTTCTGCACGGGCAGGCGCATGATCGAGTCGGACATTCTTGCCGCGATGAAGGCCATGTCCCCCATGACCGTGATGCCGCCGGCGTGGGTTTTGGCGAATTGCACCTCCTCCGGCTGGATCTTCGCGTCGCCGTTGAGATCCGACCAAACGAACGTGATCTGGTTCTTCCAGTAATCTCCCTTGACGTCCATTCCGGCCGGCAGGCGAGACTTGAACTCCTCGCCGCCAAACACCTTCTTCCAGTCGTTGGCCCGGCCCATCGCGGCCACCGGTGCGGCAAGCCCATCGCGGTCGATCCAGAGCATGGCGATGGCCGCGCCGTTGGTGGGATTGCAGTTGTAGCAGTTGGTGAAATAGCGCCGGCCCTGGATGTAGATCGGCGTTTCGGGATATCCATTCACCGCGTGGCCGTCGGGCAGGCCGAGTTCGCCAGCACCCGGCCGATAGTAGACGCGGACAAGCTGATCCGTCCCCTTTTCCCAGTCGAGTTTGAATTCCATACCATGGAAGTAGAACCGGGTCTTGTCCTGCGGGTCGAGCTTGCCCCCGCCGCCGTATTCGCCCGGGCCGTAGAAAGCGTTGACGAGCTGTCCATCGAGCGTCCAGACGCTGACGCGCTTGGGCTGGAAGTCATCCTCGGCAACCCAGAGGTGGTTGCGTTCGTCGATGGTGACGCCCTTGGGGCTGCTCATGTGCAGCGGATCGTACGTCCCCGCCTTCATCGCACCGGGGCGGCCGATGGATCGCAGCAATTTGCCATCGGTTGAAAAGACCTTCACCTGCTGGCTGTTTCCTCGATCGCTGATGTATATGCTGCCGGTGGCATCGAGCGCCAGACCCCACGGATCCTCCAGACCCTGGACCAGCGTCTGGCGGGCGTCAAGTTTCCCGCCCTCGGCCACGGTGAAGCGTTCGAGCTGCTTCCCCGCAAGCACCAGCAGTCGCCCCTGAGCTTCGAAGGCAACGCCGCGGCCGTCCTCCAGTTTGGTCGCGCCCAGCACCTTGCCGGCCTTGGCGTCCACGAACAGCAACTGGCCGGCCTTGGGCAATGTGCAGACCAGCAACCCGTTTCGCACGGCCAATCCTTCGACAGCGGTGGTCTCCTTACTCTCGAAGGCATACCTGGCGACAACTTTGTCGCTGGATTTGTCACCTGCTTTGGTGATCGCGGTGAGGCGAAGCTCTTTCTCCCAAGCGGAGGCGACGTAGACGTAGGCATTGGGGTCGGGATTTTCGCCGGCATCACGGGCCAGGAATGGCCCGCCGGTCCAATTGCCGCCGATCCAGCCGCGGCCGCCGACTTTCTTGCCATCCAGATCGACCCACGCCAGACCGTGGCCACCCTCGGCGACGTAGCTGCCGATGTAGACCATGGACTTGCCGGTCGGCGAACGATCGGCCGGAACATAGAGGGTGCCACAGGGCGGCGTGTGGTTGGTGGTCCAACAGCCGGTGCCGTCGGCGGTCTCCCAGACGGGCTTGCCCGCGTTGTAGACCGAGAATTCGTAGCGCAAATCAATCTGCTTGTGTGTGAGTCCGCTGACGCGATAGCTGCCCGGCTTCACAAACTGCCCGGGGACATGATAGAGCCCGTGGCGGGCGGCGTCGGTGTCGCGGCCAAGATCATCCAGGCCGTCCCACCAGGCGATGTTGTCGCCAGCCGGGAATGGCGTCTGCGATACGAGGTTCCGCACGCGCTTGCCTTCGGCATCATCGATCACCAGCGTGACCATGCCGGGTTCCTTGAGCGTGAAACGGACGGGGATGGGCGGATGATCCTGCTCGGCGGCTTTGGGAAGGACGGTCGCCAGTTCGGCGGTGTCCAGCGGCGCGAGGGCCATGAATTCGCCAAGCCAGACGCGCTTGCCGGCGCGCGTGTTGTTCTTGAGATGTGGATGGCCTTCATTGGTGACGGAGGTGAGTTTGACGCGAATGGCGCGAGTGGTGACGAGTTGGCCAAAGTCGAGCCAGTTGACACCGAGTGAACGGGGGTACTGGTTTTCCAGCCCGTCAAACGCGCGCACGGTTTTCCAGTCTTTCTCTTCCGCCTCGCGCGGGTGCCGCTCGGCCGGGCCGGTGTAAGTCTGTACTTCGCAGGAAGCAAAGCCCGCCCAGATCATGTTGAGCCCCGCCAGTTTCACGGCGGTGGGCCAGGTGAGCATGACCCATTCCGGGCGCTCGGAGATCAGTTGGGCAGCGCCTTCCTTGCCGTTGTCCCAGGTTTGCCAGCCGTTGTTGTTGAGACAATCAACCAGCCTGCCGGCGGCCTCATCGCGGGCGCTCGCTGTGGCGGTCGCCATCGGACCGACGTTGACGATGCGCTGCGGCAGCACATATACGCCGCCGAGCCAGCCCGCGTAGGACTTGTCGGCGACGTCCGCGACATGGCTGAAGCGCAGGGCGCGCGTGCTCGTGCCGGGCGGCAGGATCCACAGAGCGTATTCCTCGCGGCCGGCCTCTTCCGTGCCGATCTTTCCTGCGGCAATTCGTGTGGCCGCGATCCATCTCGTCTCATCCGCCAGATCACCGGGATATGCCGCATCGCTCTTGAGTACGCTGAGTCGCCCCCCTGCCCGCGTCAGGACCGTGCCCATGGCAATCGGCCTGGTAAACCCGATCCGCAGATGACGCGATCCGGGCTGCTTGCTCTGGCCGAACTCGGAGCCGTTCCACTCCGGGGCGGCCGCCTTGGTCCAGACGAGATGGTGTGGGCCCTTCTTCTCGATCATGGGCGACTCGTTCCCATCGACCCATTGCGCGAATGCGGCCGCGTCCAGGTCATCGGCGGCCACGGTTTGTGCGGCAAGCCCGCCGGCCGGGGCCTGCGACACGGGAAGAGAGCAGGCGACGTTTGCGATGCTTGCGATCAGGAACGAGAAAGCAATGAGACGGATCATGGAACTCCTGTATTCGGGAACCGGCCAAGGGACCACAGCAAAGTAAGGCCAGCGTCCTCCCTGGCCATGTGCGTCGAACGGTTGGCGCTTCAGGAAGGCCAGCGAGGACGCTGGCCCTACTTGCAGCCGGCCGCTTCCGCAGGCACGGACCATCGCTGGAGCAACACAGCCGGGCTCAGAGTGTGAAACGTCGGGAGAAGGCAAATGTTGAATGCGACGTGCCCAACTCGCACAAGCAAAGACACTTCACCGCGAAGACACGGATGGCCACATTCATTACTTCGACTACATCGCATTCGCCGGGTGGCGTTCCCCGTCTGTGGGTTCCCCCGAAGGGCGCCGGACGTAGCCAGCGTACGCACCATCAAACTCAGGGTCGGAAGTGTTGAAGAAGGAGAACTCCCAAGTGCAGCTGGCGGCCTCGGCGCGCAGGAGCCAGCCGTCTCGAGATACGACCCTCAAGTTCGTATACGACAAGCCTGCCTTGCTCGCATTGTACCAGTACACACTGTAACGGCCGAAGTCATCACGAAAGGCCGGCGGAAATCGCTTCAGGAGCTCCTGCGCTGAATCGCCGGGGCCGAATCGGCGCAGGGCGAACTGCCGCCAGACGGGATGGCACTCGACGATCATCCCACAATACGCTCGAATATCCCGCGGGCCGCCGATACGGAAGAACACACAGGCCACGAATAGCACGAGGACAGCCACGCCGGCAAGAAGCAGGAGCCTGGCGGTCAATCTGGTCCGCAATAAACGGAAGTGCATGAGAGGTGATCCCGCGTCAATTGGCAACGAACTGAATGATACGGGCAGCATGGCCGGCGCTGGTGGTTTTTTCGGAGATACGCAGGGTCAATGTGTGCTGGCCGGGTTTGAGGTTGGTGGCGAACATCACCGTGCGCGGGTAGTGCAAGCCGGTGCTGAAGTGGTGAAAGAGGTTTACTTCGACGGGCTGGCCGCCGTCGATGCGGGCCTCCACCGTTCCGGCATCGGGGCCGGCGACGACGAAGGCGCCGACGGCGGTGCCGGTGAAGTCGAGCTTCAATTCCGCGCGGGGCTGGTCGGCGCAGAGCAGCGGGATGGTATTGAACTGTTTCCGCGTTCCGCCCTTGAGAGTCTTCCATTCGGGGACGGAGATGTTCCAGCCGCTGACCAGCGTGGCCTGCTTCGGATCAATGAATCGGCCGTTTTCGTAGCTGAGGGGATCGAGCGGCTGCGTGGCCGCGTGAGGCGCCTTCCTGGCGTCGGCGGCCAGGGGCTTGGTCCACGCCTGCTCCATGAGCCGGTCGATCATGGCGGCACAGATCGCGTTGCCGCGCGGGGCCGGGTGAACGCCGCCGAAATCCTTCCAGGTGAGCTTCCCGGCCACGATCTGCTCGGTCACCTCTTTGGCGAGATTGATCGTGGACACGCCGTAGTGCTCAGCGACTTCCTCGTGTGCCCCGGCCGTCAGCGGGGTCTTGCCGGCCTTGAGCGTCTCCATCATCTCGGGGTTGATGAAGTCGGTGATCACGATGTCCATGTTCGGGTTGTGCCGCAGGGCCTGGCGAATGAGCCCTTCCATTCCGCGAATGCAGGCCTCACGCGAGTGGCCGGCGTCCTGGTCATCGTTGACGGCGAATTCGACGAAGAACAGATCCACCGGACCCTTGCTGAGCACATCCGTCTGCAAGCGGAACGCACCCGTGGTCGAACACGTCGAGGAAAGCCCGGCGTCGGTGAAGGTGAACTCGGTCGCGGGGAAACGCTTCTTGAGAATCTCGCACACCATCGGCCGATAGCCGTTCATCTCGGTGATCGAGCCGCCGATGAACGCAACGTGTCCCTTTTTGTGCTGCTCGAACTGCACGCGGCAGTTGGTCAGCGTGCCGCGGAGATGGATGTTGGCATCCGCAGGAGGCGCCTGATCCGCCCGGACGGCCGGGCAACACAGCGCGGCCCCGGTGATGATGAGCAAGAGACTAGTCAGGCGGCGGGCGATGCAGCGAATCATTTCAGGCTCCTTGGCAAAGAGGGGTATCAGCTCTGATCATGGATAGTACAGGGACACGCGCCTGGCGTTGGGCGGGATGTCGACGTCGCTACGGGCTTCGATCAACTCGATCCGGCCGGTGGGGCCGTCCGGCCCGGTTCGATAACGAATCACCAGCCGGCCGCTCTGCACGGTCGATCTGTGGGGTCCCGGCGGATTCAGCAGCCGCATCACCCACAGTGCGTGCGGATATTCAAACTGATAACAGGCGACATCGGTCCAGGCCCATGTGTCCGTGTAGTGGTTGAGTTCGCGGGCCAGTTCGACCTGTTCATTGAGCGTCGGCGACATCGTGCCGCGCGGCCAGCCGTCGCGATGCACATGCCACATCGTGCCGAGTGTTACTGTAGCCAGCGACAAGCCGTACGCTGCGATGACCATAGCGCGCAGATGCAGACGTGAGAATATGTCGGCGTACCGACCGCACGGGCGAGACGCCCGTGCCACGAGGTTCTGGCAGCCAGATGTGCTTCCCGGAACCACCGCCGCGCCGGCCTCCACAGCGGTCCACGCCAGCAGTGCATAGAGCGGGAACGTTCCGAAGAAATATTGTGGTGCTGGAGGCACACGCAGGATGCCGAAGTAGAGCGACTGCATGACGAGACCGGCGAGGGCAATGCCGAGAAGCGTGGTTCTGGCCGCGCATCCGTTCGGATCAGCATACGCGGCGTCCGCCGGTGAGGACGCCGGCGGCACTGTCCGGCGGCTCGCCGCCATCCACGACACCGCAAAGGCGATTCCCAGCCACACTAGGGGGATCGACGCCGACGCAAATACCCTGACAGCAGCCATAAGACCGGCCGGGCCGCCGAGCGGGCAATACGCCTCATCGAATTCGCCGCCACTGATAAGCCGGCCACCCATGAGCGGCCCGGCCAACGCGGCCGCTCGCGACATCCGGCCGGGATAGCCGGAGCGAACCGACCATCCCACAGACTGATACACGGCCGAGACTGCATATCGCATATAGCCGAAATTGAGGATCGCCAGCAAACCGAGCGCCGCCAGCACGCCGAATCGGTAGCGCCGCAACGCATGTCGCTGCCGCCAGAGCATGTGGCCGACGATGGTGGCCGTCAGCGGCGCAGCCTGCGGGTGAATGAACAGCGGGGCGATTGCGGTCCCAACGGCCAGCACAAGCGATTGCCCCGAGCCCCCGCGCAGAAACGACGCGTACGCCGCCAGCGCCAGCGTGCCAATGGGAATGGCCATGCTCGCGGCCCACAGGCTGCGGTTGTTGAGCCAGAGTTGCGGCGCCAGAACGACGGCCGCGGCAAACCACAGATTCAGTCGCAGGCTGCGGCCCATCCACAACAGTGAACCCGCGGTCGTCAGTGAACAGAACACACCCCGCAGCACGACCAGAACGCGCGGGTCGTGACTGAAGAGCAGCATCACCTGGTAAATCTGCATCGGCAGCGGGCCGTACTTGAGATAGAAGTTGCCCGTCAGGCCGTGGCTGGCCAGTTCATGATTCTGATTGGCCTGGAGAGCGATGGCCACCTCCTGCGGCTCATCGAGTATCCACGGCGTGTCACCCGGCCAAAGCACCGCCGGTACCACCGCCAGCGCCAGCGTCACCACGATCGCCAGACGCTCGATCCACGACAGGCACGCCGCGGGGGCGGCCGGGCCTTCTCCGGCGGTCAACATAACCGGCATTTGAGACTGCATCGGCAACAGCGTTTTCAGCTTCCTTGGAAGCGGTAAGTGACTGCGTGTAATTCGAGCCCGATGAACCGGCGGCCCACCGCTCTGGTCGAAGTATAAAGGCTTTCCTGTGTCCTGTGAAAGAAAGGGATCCCCATCGCTTGTCATCTGAGGCCGGTGCTAATATTCTCCGGTCGGGGAGGAAGTTGTGCTGACGGAGTAATATGACTGGAAATGTGTACGCCAACCATGCTCATGTCTTTCCACGCACCCTTAACCCCGATGGCACCGTTGACCGCCTGCTCAAACTAATGGATGCCTGCCAGATCGATGGCGTCGTCTGTTTCGCGCCCTTCGTGCACCATGCGAAGAGCGCGGGGATTCGGCCGAACAACTGGCTGGCGGATGAAATTCGCCACGAGCCGCGGCTGCGCGGATTCGGCACGGTGGATTTTGCGGGGGCGTCGATGCGGGACCAGGCTCTGGAAATCCACGATCTGGGTCTGGTGGGAATCAAGCTGCATCCGAATTCGCAGGAGTTTGACGTGCTCTGCCCCAGAGCGATGGAGGCCTATGCGGCGGCGGAGCAACTGGGGCTTTTCGTGTCGTTTCACACGGGCGTGCATGCCTACCGGCTTTCGCACACGGCGCTGTGGAAGTTCGACGAGGTGGCCCACTATTTCCCCAACCTGCGATTCTCGATGGAGCACATGGGCGGCTACCACTATTTCAACGAGGCGCTGGCCGTGCTGTTCAACCGCTACCCGCCGCCCTGGGTGAAGGACAGCAAGTGCAAGGTATTCGCCGGGCTGGCGTCCGTCTTCACACAGCACCAGAACCGCATGTGGTATCTGCGGCCGGAGCAGATCCTGGAGATCATCCTGCAAACCTCGGCCGAGCAGTGCATCTTCGGGCTGGATTTTCCGTACAACCAGGAACGCGAGACCAAGATGGGCCTGGAGACGATCCGGGGTCTGCCGATCAGCGAGGAGCAAAAGGCGTTGATACTTGGAGGCAATTTGCGGCGGGAACTGAAGTGGTAGGATGCGCTGTCCAATAACGAAACTCGAAATTCGAATTGCACGAATGAAATTCGAAGGACGAATGACGATCGCAGCGAACGTAGGGTGTGCTTCAGCACACCTGTGTTGCCGGCCACCGCGGAGCGTCATCTCCCGACCGTTTGCACCGCTCGCGGCTTGCTGAAACACATCTGACTATGCCGAGGGGATCTTCTTCAGCAGCGTTTGCATCTCCTCCAGTTTGAAGAAGCCGTCGCGCATGCGACCTTCGCGGTAGTGAGTGTATGCCTCAGCGACCAATTGTCGGCATATGGCAAACGTTGGTTGTTCGCCTATTTCCTCGACCGCCATACGCAAACCTAAGCGCAGCCCCTCGAAGGCAAGGTCCAGCGTCCACTGTTCCTCTGGGCCGACACCTTCGCGCGGTGGAAACCGATCCGGCGCACATGTCTGTGCAAATACGACGTAATCCTTGAAACTGTGCAGATCAGAGAATCCGAATCGCGCCATAATGTCCTCATAGCATGCTGAAGCACACTCTGCAAACTGGCAACTAACAACTATCAACTGGCAACTAACGGTGTGCTGAAGCACACCCTACGTTCTACGCCCTCGGCAACCGGATCGTGAAGTCGGAACCCTTCCCGGGTTCGGAGGTCACGGTCACGCTGCCGCCGTGTTCTTCGATGATGCGGCGGGTCATCGCCAGGCCCAGGCCGGTGCCCCCCTTCTTGGTGGAGTAATAGGCGTCGAAGATGCGGGCGGCGGCCTCGGCGGGAATGCCCGTGCCGGTGTCAATCACCTCGATCCTCGCCTCGTCGGGGGTCGCGGAAACGGCCAGGATCATGTCGCCGCCGTTGGGCATGGCCTGCATGCCGTTGAGCATGAGGTTGAGCACGGCCTGTTTGATCTGGCGCTCGTCGGCGGGGACCGTGATATCCGGCTCGCACTTGCGGAGGCGAAGCTGCACCTTTTGCAGTTGGGCCTGGGGGTAGAAGAAATCGACCAGTTCCTCGCAAAGGCGGCTGAGGGCCAGCGGCTTGCGGTCGAGCTCGATCTTGCCGGCATAGCGCATGAAGTCGTCGAGGATGTCACGCAGGCGGGAGGCCTCGCGTTCGCATAGCTCAAGGCGATTGGCGAGCCGGTTGCTCGAGGGCTCGAGCCGGGGCAGATCCTCGCGGGCAAGCTGGAGATTCAGATGCAGCGTGGAGAGCGGGTTCTTGATTTCGTGGGCCAAACCGCCGGTGAGCGTGCCCAATTCCGCCATGCGCTCGGCGTGACGGGCGCGCGCCGTCAGCCGCAGAATGCGACGGTAGGCGATCCAGCCGACAGTGGCCGCAAGCGCGGAACCGGCCACGATGCCGGCGGAAAATCCGGAGAGGAAGGTCATCAGGGGGGAGTTTACCCGGTGGACGGGTCGATGCCAGCGGAAAGGGTCAGGCGGGGACGCTCACTCGACGGGCCGGACCCTGGGTGACCATGCGGCGAACCTTGTTCGCGTGAAGGCCCTTACCGCCTTCTTGCTGCTCATACTCCACCTTCTCCCCGTCCTTCAGCGAACGAAAGCCCTCTCCTTCGATGGCACTGTAATGGACAAATACGTCCTTGCCATCGGGATTGAGAAGAAATCCGAATCCCTTCTTCACGTCGAACCACTTGACGGTGCCAATCATAGCTCCTCCCGCAAAAAGACACGGGCCACGCGTAAAGACATGCACTTCGTAACGCAACTGATTCTCTTTTGCTCAGATGACGGAATCAAGAAAAAAACCGGATTGTCAGGGTTTTTTCTGCCGGAATCGGAATATGGACGTGGCTTATGGTAGGCGTTTGCAGCCACGATGGGTCATTGCGCCGTGTAACCGTGATCAGCGATCGCGGCTGCGGGCGCGGGGTCATTTCACCAACGCCGGATCGGCGACCAGACCAGCTCCGCCAAAGCTGCCGGCGGCGGGCTCGACCCGGAAAGTCAGCGTCTTGATCCCGATCACCGTGAGGGCAACCGACGCCGGATCGCTGAGGCTTGTCATCAGTGGCCCGCGATAGAGTTCCCTGTCGTCGCCCGTGATGACGAAGCGGATGGCGACTGTTGGCAGGATCCCCTCGGGCACGCCCAGTTTCGCCATCGCCAGCCTGTAGGCGCCCTCAAGGCCGTACGAAACTGAAGTGCCCGCCGCCAGACCCAGGCCATGTTCGGCAGGCTGCCCCGCCAGAACCATGGGCAGACCGACAGTGGTGGAGTTGACGGCAAAGCCGCCGGGAACCGCGGGTCGCACGTTCTGCGGCCGGATCTGCTGCAGCGGGCGGAATCGCGAGGCGCCGGCGCGGATCTCGGCGAACTCCCATGGTTGGAAGCGTATCTTGCCGGCTGCGGAGTTATTGATGGTGACGGCGTCCTTACCCCATTCGAGCTGGTCGGTCGGCAGCCGCGAACCGTTGGTCAGGCGAATCTCGTATCTCGAGGTCATCGCCGAAACATCCCGCAGGACGATGCCGAGGACCTGCCAGGGCTCGAAACTGCGCACGCCGAACAGCACGCTCGAAATGCGAATGCGGTTGTCCTGAATGCCGCCAAACGTGCCTTCGAAGAAATTGCCCTCCTTGAGCAGCGCGCCCGTGCGGCCGGACTTCTGCAGGGCGGGCGCCAGCTCCTTTGGAGGGCTGTTAAGAATAATGCGCGACACTTCGGAAACCGGCACAGCAACGTCCTGCTCCCGCTCGCGCCAGATGCGAACCGCGGAGTCGTTGGCCGAGCGGATTTCGCACGCCAGCATGGTTCCGTCGCGCAGGATGATGCCCTTGAACGCCGGGCCGCTCTCGTTCTTGAGCGGCCCCATGGCAACGTGATCGAACACCGCGGTGGTGGCGGCATCGCGTCTGAAAGCCGATACGAACAGACCCACGGACGCCGGCTGGGGTATCGAGAAACTCTCGCTGGCCATCTGCTCCCAGGTCTCGCCGTCAGGAGAGGAAAACGCCGTGTAATTATCGCCGCGGCGGATGAGCTTGAGCCAGGTCGGGACATTGGCGTTAGAGTTCGCAACGCGCGTGTCACCGCCCATGCGGCTGCGGTGCGTGCATACGGCACCGCCACCGGCCAGGACGGCGACGCCCACATAGGTCGACGCGCGGTCGAACGTGGCGCGGATCATGATGCCGGCGCGGGCCTGGCGGTCGCTCTGGCCCACCGAGACCACGCGGGCGATGATCTGGCCGTCGCCCTTGAGCGATTGCGAGGCGAAGTGGCACTCGTCCTTGTCGGTGCCGCCCATGCCAGCGCCCGAACCTTTGACTGTGATGGTCGTTCCCTGCGCCCGCATGACACCGGGAATCGTCACCGGCCCGATGTCGCGAGAGGTCCAGCGATCGGGACTGACTTCAACGGTGCGGAAATCGGCCAGCAGCACGTCGTCAAGCGCCAGTTTCGTTGCCGCCCCACCCTTGGGCGTGATCGAGAGCGTGTCCGACGTTTCCAGGCGGATTTCGCCTTCGTAGAGTTTGCCGTCGAAGGTCCTAACCACGCCGGCTGAAGCGGCCGAATGCAAAATGCAAAATGCAAAATACAAAATGAAGAATGCAGTGACACTCCCTTTGCATTTCCGAATCTGCATTTTGCATTCTTCACTTTTCATTTTTCACTTTGCATTCGCCTAGCGCTGATACAGCGGCAGATAGTGGTAAGGCATGGCGAGAATCATCGTGTAGACCGCCGTGGAATAGATCGTTCCGACCCGGCCGCCTCCATCCCACTTGGGATCCCAGGAAATCAGTTCGCCTTGAACACGCATCAGGCCGCCCTGTTCGGTCGTCTTCAGGAGCTGATCCTTGATGTCGCCGTACCACCGCTCCCAGGTTTCGCCACCGATCATGTACTGGGCCGGGGCAGCGTAGAAATTGCCGTAGGTGAACCATTGGCGCTCGGCATTCAAGTGCTTGAAAAGGTACTCGGACCCACGCTTGACGCGCGGGTCGTCGTACTGGCCACAGACCTGAAGTGAGTAGATGGCGGCAGCCGTGCGAGCAAAACCCGGGCCGCTGCGCGGCTGATAGGCAAAGCCGCCCGATTGCTCTTCAAAGCAACTGCGGACGTATTTCACCGCTCTGTCGATCGTGGCTTGGGGGACATCGAGCCCGCCGTTTTTGGCCGCGCGAAGCGCCACCACTTGCAGCACAGTGACGGAAATGTCGGCATCGCTCTTGCGCGGAGCATAACGCCAGCCACCTTGGTCGTTCTGGCAGCCCACAATCAGCTTGACCGAGGCCTCAAGCTTGGGACGGATGCGCACGTCGCGGGTCTGGCCGTAAACCTCGGCCAGTGCGATCGTGGCAACGCCGTGGCCATACATATTGGTGCCGCCGCCGTAACTGATGAAGCCGTCAGGTTTGACGGCTCCCAGCAGGAAGTTGACGCCGCTCGTGACGTTCTTGCCGTATTCGCCTTCGTCTGGAAGCTGGCCGCAGGCAAGGAAGGCCATGAGCACGTAGCCGGTCATGGCGACCTCGTGCTTCTCACCGTCGCTGGCGCTCCATGACCCGTTGCCGTTCTGCTTGGAGGCCATGTACTTGAGGGCGCCACGGATGGCGTTCTCGGCCGCGGGATCGACGACAACGCGTTCCTGTCCGAGCCCGGCACCGGAACCCTTGTCGGGAGCTTTGGCGGGTTCGGCGGCGCGCAGCGGCCCGACGAAGGCAAGAACGAGGATGAGAATGAACTGTAGTCTCATGAAATACTTTTAAACACGAAGGCACGAAGACACGAAGCGGTTTCTGGTCACACGAAGCGATAAATATGGCCGCATTTTTCAGCGTTTCATTCTTTGCTTGTTCCGCCGCACCGTCATTGAACACCAAGCATCGCTTCGTGTCTTCGTGCCTTCGTGTTTAATCCTCTCTCTTCAATTCTATTTCTCGTCATTATCCGACAGATTCCGCAAATACTGCTCGATCTTGGTGCCGTACTCCTCGGGATACTTGTCGTTTTGCGATTGAGTGATGGCGGCACGGTCGCGGGTTGGCAAGGTGATGTAGGAGCCAGCGCCGCGTTCGCTGCGGCGATCGCCGCCTTCGGTGACGTTGCTCTTGGTGTCCTGGCGGTTGCCTTTGCCGGCCTTGGCCATCTGTTCGTTGGCCGCGCCGGGCTTCTGACCCTGGCCGGGCTTGTCGCCTTTGCCGGGCTCGTTGCCCTGGCCCGGCTTCTCGCCTTTGCCGGGCTCCTGGCCCTGGCCCTTGTCCGCCTTGGCTTGCTCACCCTGGCCGGTGAGACCGGCCTTGGCCATTGCCAGTGAGGCGGCAGCCTGAGACAGCGCCTGCTGGGCCGCGTCGGCCG
Organism: Phycisphaerales bacterium; assembly: GCA_025361735.1. Lineage (GTDB taxonomy): Bacteria > Planctomycetota > Phycisphaerae > Tepidisphaerales > Tepidisphaeraceae > JANYKD01. The sequence goes on along the minus strand of JANYKD010000121.1, from coordinate 5,823 downwards.
CCTGTTCCGCTTTGCCGGATTCATTCGCGGCGGCGGCGGCGGCAGCCTCGGAAAGCGCTTGCGCTGCCTGCTGCAGTGCGCTCTCGGCACCGGTCGGCAGTTGGCTGCTCTGTTCGGCCGCCAGTTGCCCGGCCTCTTTCGAGGCATCAGCCAGCTCCTTGGAAGCATCCTGTATGCCCGTGTCGGGTTTGGCCTGTTGTTGATCCTTCTGCACCGCGACCATCTGTTCCGCGGCCTTCTTCACATCCGCCTGCTCCTGGCCAAGTTGACCCAAATCCGGCTTCTTGGCCTCGGGGCTTCCGGCATGCGCGTCCTTCTGACCTTCAGGTTGTCCCGCGTGCGCATCCTTTTCACTATCCGGCTTACCGCCCTGCTCGTCCTTCTGACCCTCGGGCTTGGCAGCCTGTGGATCCTTCTGGCCTTCCGGCTTGCCCGCCTGGGGATCTTTCTGACCCTCGGGCTGCCCCGCCTGTGGATCCTTCGGCCCTTCCGGTTTGCCGGCCTGCGGATCCTTCTGACCCTCGGGTTTGCCGGCCTGCGGGTTCTTCTGTGCCTCCTCGATGCCCTTCTGCGCCTGGTCCATCTTGGCAATTGCCTTGGGCAGATCACCCTGGGCGATCTCCTGGGCGGCCTGATCGGCCGCCTTCTGGGCATCCTTGATGGCCTCGTTTTTGGGCTGTTCCTTCGCGGCTTCTTTCAGTGCCTCGGCGATGTTCTTCTGCTGCTCCGCCAGGTTCTGCATGGCGGTCTTTGGATCGTTCTGCATCTTCTGCTGCGCATTCGCCACATCCTTCTTGAGCTGCTCGATCTGCTTCTGCGCATCCTTCATGGCATTCGGATCGGGGTTGTTCTGTCCCAGATCCTGCTTGATCTCGTTCATGCGCTTGTCGAGTGACTCCAGAGCCCTGTAAAGATCGATGATCGCCTGCTTCTGCGCGGGCGATGCGCCCTTGGGGTCCTTTGCTTCCAGCCGGCCCCGGGCGTTAAGCATACTCTGCCTGGCACTGTCCAGCGGGTCCGACGCAACCTTCTCGTCCTCGGCCAGCGCCTGCTTCACCTGCTCCGTATCCTCCGCCAGCTTCGCCTGAACTGCGGGAAGTTGCTCCGGGGGAATCGCGGCCGCCGCGGCGGCTTTCGGATCCACTTCGCCCTTCATGTAGTTCTTTGCAGGCTCCTTCGCCTTGCCCGGCGACTCCTTGCTCTTTTGCGCCTCGAGTTTGGCGGCCACCCGGCCGGTGTCCAGCTCAACCTGACGCTGCTTCTCAATGAGATCGAGAATGCGCTTGCGTGTATCCGTCAGGTCGGCCAATTCCTTCTTTTCTTTTTCCAGCTTCTCCGCTTGTTGCGTGAGCTTTTCATCGGCCTGCTTGAGCGCGGCGACGGCGGCCGATTGGGCCTCCTGGGCACTCTTCTGGTCCCGCTTTTCAATCTGCTTCTCGGCCTTGTCCATCTGCTGGGCGGCATCGGCCAGCGCGCTGGCTGCCGGCGGCGATTTCTCGGAGGCGTCGGACTGTGCCTCGCGCGTCTCCTTCTCAACCTTATCCTGTTTCGCGGCCAGGGCCTTGGGCTCTTCCTTCTTGTCGGTCTTGGCAGTATCCGCCTTGACCTGCTCTTCCTTCTTGATGAGCTCGCGGACCTTCTCCTGCAGTTCCTTGGTCGCCGCGAGTTTGTCGCCCTTGTTCTGCTCCGCCTTCTCGGCGTTGACGATCTGCTCCTGGAGTTTCTGCTTCGCCTGCTCCATCTGAACCAACGCCAGCTTCTCATTCTTCAGCGCCTGCTCCTTCTGCCGGTTGTCCAAGTCGGTGCGGGCGCTCTGCATCTGCTGCTGAGCGGTCTTGAGATCCTGGGCTGCATCCGCGGCCACATTTTCAAGATCCTTCTGAATCTGATCGGTCTTGTCGACGACATCACCCTGCTTGGGCTCGACCTTGTTTATCTCTTCGTTCTTGGCAGTCTTCGTGTCTTCGATGATCTGCCGCTCAGCGTCCATTGCCTTTTCCAACGCCGCCAGTGCCTGGCGGAGATTAGTCACCTTGTCGCGCGGCGGCATGACCATCCGGGCCAGATCGCGGAGGCTGTTGCGAATATTCATCTCGCTGCCGGCGGCGCTCATCAAGGTCAAAGTGCTTGCCTTGAGCTCATTCACTGCATCGTCGAGCTTGGTGTGGACGTTGGATTCCTTCACGTAGTCCATCGCCTTCACAAGGCGATCGCGGGTGACGCCATCGGCGTCTTTGAATATCGTCTCGATCTTGCCCAGCACCGGATTGACCTCATCCCTGATCGCCTGCTGCTCGGCCTGCTGCACCATCAGATTCGCACGTTCATCTTCAGTCAGATTCTGCGCGTTGCGGTTGTGCTTGCTCGTGGAATTGGCAAGATCGACCGTGTGCTTCAGATTCCCGTTCTGCCGCTCGGCCAGCGTCGCCAACCGCAGCGCCAGATCATGCAGCGCCTGTTGGCGCTGATACTCCAGCAACAACTGCCGCAACTGCACGACAATGTCCTTCTGCTGGGCCACAGCGCCGGCCACGGATCGCCGGGAGGCGTTGAAATCGGTGACGCTGCGCGCTTCCTGAAGCGCGGCGATCACCTTCTTCATTTCGGTGTCTGACAGCTTGCCAAGCACATCCCGGATGGCTTCGAGCACCTTGACGTCCTCGCCGCCCAGTCCGTTGCGTTTGAACTCGTCGATGATGGCCTGAAGCTGAAAGGTGATCTGCGATGTCTGGCTCTTGATCTGTTGCTGGCGAGCCTCGCCGGCTCGGATGGCATCGGGCGTGAGTCCGCCGGCCGGAGCGGCCGAGCGCACGACGGCCGGAGTGATCGCCATGGAGCAAAGCACGGCAACGGTCACGACAAAGTAGGGCCAGCGTCCTCGCTGGCCTGCCTGAAGCGATGGCCGCCTGCTGTTCGAAGCCAGCGCGAACGCGGACCCTGCTTGCAGAGCCGTTGAGGCCGGTACATTGTGCCACTGGCGCTTGTTCATAGTCATCTCCGCGAAAGGGCACGAACGCATTCCTGTCGTCATCGGCGTACCTGTTCGGAGTTCACGCTTTAGCGTGTCTGCTTGCCCGGAAAGACACGCTAAAGCGTGAACTCCGAACAGCTACACTCCGCACAAACATTCTTCGAACCTCTTCGGACAAATCCAAGCGGAATCACCGCTTTTCCATAATAAGCTTGCCCAACGATTGGTTGAGCTTTTCCTGGTCCTGGGTCAGGAAATCGATCGTGCCGAACTGGTCGTTCACGCGGTTGAGCAATTCCGCCGTTTTCTCTAAACCACTGACAATCTTGACTTTATAGTGCTCACTAACCACTTTACCGGGCCCAGTGACAGTATTCCCGTCCTGAACCTCCAACCAGTATTCGACGACCGAACCCTCCGTAGGTTTCATGGAAGATATATCGAATTCATGGCGGCGAACGAGGTGTCGCAACTCCTCGGGCGACACACCGGCCAGATCGAGTTCCACCGCCTTGGCGGCCGAGTTCTCTTCGGTCTCAAGCTTGCGCCAGAGAACCACCTTTGCCACGCCGAAGTCGTCGGTCGCCTCAAACGCCACCTGCAGTGGCGCCACGACGGTTGCCGTGTCATCGCGGCGATCGGGATAGGTGATGCGCAAAGTCGGTTCGCGATCCGGGATCAGATCAACCGGGAACACGGTTTCGTTACGCGAGGTGATGCTGTCGTCGTCGACCAGCGGAAACGACAATCCCGACAGGTTTCTGGCCGGGATGTCGATGATAACGGTCGCCTCGTTGCGCTTCTTGCCACCCAGCGCGAGCGGGATGTCCTTCTCACCGCCGACCAGGCGCACGGCCGCCGACTTCAGCGACTTGGTGGACTTGACGTTTAACGACAGTTTACCGCCGGCCAGCAATGACAGATCACCGGGGCTCTTGTGCTCGGGCGGCAGCTTGATGTACGGCGGATAGATCATGGTGAACTCGACGGCCGCCACCGCCGGCCGCGGTACGGCGCGCACCTTCAGCCACGATGTCGTACTGTCGTTCAGGTGGAGCCGGAACGAGAATGACTCCTGCACGTTCTCGATCGTCCGCAGGAACTTCCGGGAATCGTCGGCCGTCGGCTCCAGCGGATACCACAGTTTTCGGCCGGACGCGTAAGCAATGTCAAGCCCGCCCGATGGCGGAATCACACCCGAGACGACAGCCTCGATGGAAATGGGGTCGCCGATGGCGATGACCCGCTCTGTCGTGGGGATGGCGACGCGCGTCTTTCGAGGAACGGGCACATCCACCAGGAAGGTCCGCTTGAGCAGTTCGACGCTGGTTTCCTGCGTCCAGGCGAACGAACCAATGCCGGCGAACAGGATCAGCGCCGACAGCAGCGCGGTCCGGGCCAGCCGGTCGGTCTTGACCACGTCGGGGAAATTGATCGATTGGGCCATCAATTCGGCCTGGATGATCAACGCGCGTGCCAGTTGCAACGAGGCACCGGCCTGGACCGCGCCGGGCCGGGCAAGCTGCACGGCGGCGATCAGTCGCGTGCCCAGCGAAGGAACTTCGCGCTCGACCATCAGGGCGATCTCATCGTCGTCCGGACCCCAGACCAGCGGCCGAATTGTCGCCTGGAAAAGCACCCAGCCCAAAGCCATTACATCGATCACCAGCATCGCAGCGCGCAACACGGTCGGCAGTTCCCAGACCCAGTCGACGAACATCTCCAGGCCGATCATCAGCACCAGGGCCGCCAGGCCGGCGAACGCGCCACGGGCAACCGACACGTTGCCGTGTTTGCGGCGGACAGAGACGATTTTGGCTGCAATCAACTCGCTCATCACGTTACTTCAGTTGGCAGGTCTTGCGAACAATCCACTCGGCCGTCACCACGCCCATCAGCAACAGGAAATACGCCCAGGAATAAACCACCGGGGCCTCGCGCGTCGTTAGTTTACGCTCGACCTTCGCCGCGATCTTCTCGGGCAGGCCGAAGAGGTCTTCCTCGCGGAGGAACTGCCCCCCACTGGCCTTGGCCATCTGTTCCAGGACCACTTTGTTCATTGCCGGCTCAACCAGCTCGCGGTCGGTATCGGCAACTTCAAACTCCAGTGTGGTGTTCTTATCGTGATCGACGGCGAATTTGTAGCTGCCGGCCTTGGGCGCCACGAGAACACCGCGGTACATGCCGGGCTGTTCGGGCATCGCCTTGAGAATCACCTCGCCCGGCTTGTTGCCCGCGGCATCCCAGAAACTGGCGCGAATTCCCTGGTCCGTGAGCGGCTCGAACGACTCGCTGTAGAGCCGCGCGTAAATCGTTATCGGGTCGCTGGTGTTGTATCGTTTCGCATCGGCCATCAGATGCGTGCGCTTGGAGGCTCCGAGCAAGTGGGGCAGGGCCAGCCGTTGTGTCAGTTGTCCCCAGAGCATGGAGTGGTATTTGTCGCCGGCATTTTTGCGCCAGCGCCAGAAGTTGTCCGTGCCCATGTACATGACCTGGCCCATGCCGTACTGCTGGATGGCCAGCACGGGCATCTTGCCGTAGCGCGTAGCGTTGGCCGGGTCGGGGTCCACCAGCAGCACCTCGGCCGCCGGCTTGGCCCGGGCGACCTTGTTCACCCAGTAGATCGGCGGCATCGCGGCCCATTTCTGGAAACTGTCCAGTTCCTTGGGCGCCAGCCGCAGCATCAGTGACGACTTGCCCGCGGGTGTGAGTTCCAGCTTCACGGGCTTGCCGGCGTTGAGCGTCACGCTCGTATCAGACTCCAGCTCGACGGGCAGCATCTTCTCGAAGAGCGTGCGGCGATAGGCGTTGGGGGCGTAGCGTTTGCCCGCGACCATGACGATCGCGCCGCC
>JANYKD010000116.1 GCA_025361735.1 Phycisphaerales bacterium | reverse complement strand
CGTCGCAGGCATCCTTTCTTGCCATGGTCGCGCTCCTTCGCTTGCCTGCTCTATTATCGGACATTCCACCCCGTCTTCTGCGGTTGAGCTACAGTCTCCGCTTTGGGGGCGCTTTTTTCGACTTTGAAATGCGCCAGAGTATCCTCAACTGCTTACATGATAATTACTTATCGCTGATGACAACAGGAGAACGTGCGTAACACGAACATTCTCTCAGCCAGTCGATTGACTTTAATTCAAATTAGAATTAAATAGATTACTATGGATTATCAAGATCCGGACTGGGTCGCTGAAAAGCTGGGCTTGGAGAAGAACACCGTCTATCGGCTGCTCCAGGATGGCACGATCCCGGCCGTTCAATTGGGCCGGAAGTGGCTCATCTCTGAAGCACGCCTGGGCCAGTGGCTTGCCGAGGAAACCGAGCGGCAGACGGCTGCCCGGCAAGGCGCGGTGTCATCGGCCAACCGGCTCGTGCGACGCCTGGACCAGTACTCGCCGGGTGCCCGCGAAGCCATCCGCGCGGCGCATACACTGGCCCGGCGGATGAACCACCTGAAACTGGGTGCCGATCACCTGCTCATCGGACTCCTGCGACAGAGCGCCGGCGCCGCGGCCAAGGCGCTGTCCGACTCGGGTGTGGATGTGCCCCCGCTCTGCACGGCCGTCGAAGCCACCATGGTGCCCGGAGACACGGTGCCGCCGCGCCGCCTCGGTCGAACTCCGGAAGCCAAGCGAATCATGCGGCTGGCCCATCGCGAGATGCAGGCGGCCGGCGAAACCAAAGTCGCCGAGGAGCACCTGTTACTTGGGCTGGCGATCGGCGCCGAAGGGCAATTGGCCGAACTTTGCAAGCAATCAGGTGTGGACCAGGAACGCATACGGCCGGTGCTCGCCAAACACGTGGACCCGGTGAAATCACCGGCGCGGACCGGTGAAACTCAAACGAAAGGACCCTCCAATGATTCAGAACATTGAACAGCGCATCATCGAACTGGCGGCCGAACAGGTGGGCGCGGACCCCACAAAAGTGACGCTCCAGCATCATTTCGTAAACGACCTGAACTACGACTCCCTGGGCAAGGTCGAATTCGCCATGCAGTTGGAGGAGGAGTTCGAACTCCGCGTCGCGGATGACGAGCTGGGGATGGTGCAGACCGTCGGCGACGCCGTCGAACTGGTCAAGCGGACACTGACGGCAGCCAGCGCGGCCGCGTAACCATCTTCCGGGTCAGTGCAGGCTGGAAACCAACGCCATCGCCATCGCGGCGGACCCGCGATGGACTACAGCTCAATACTCCACTCCGCTTGCCGCAAAACAGCACGGGGCGAATCCTTGGGCAGCTCATACCAGACAGTCACCAGCGAGCCGGAGTCGAGCTGGACCGTTGATGGATATCCCAGGTCGCCCGAGGCCCCGTCGGCCGAGATAGTCAGCGGATCGGACCAGGTACGGCCGCGGTCCTCACTGAGACGAGCCTGATTCCCAAACGGCGGGCGGCGGTGGCCATAGGTCATCAGCAGGCGGTCATCCTTCAGACGCAGCAGATGCGAAGGCAAACCCCAGACGCCAATGGCGTGCGGCACCGTCCATGTCTTGCCGCCATCGGCTGATTCGCACTGAAGCGTCTCGCCGAAGTTGGTCTTGTTCTCATTGCGGATGTGGACAATCAGACTGCGATCAGCGGCCTCGACGGCGTGAAGCTCGTGATACTGCGCCGGGTCGTCGCCGGGGCGAGTCGGGATCGTGGCCAGCCAAGCCCAGGTGGCGCCGTCATCGGCCGACTCGCAGACCCCATTGCGCCGCTGCCCGTGCCAGAGTTCCTTGCCCGCGTACAACAATCGGCCGTCGCCAAGCTGGATCGGCCCATGGGGGCTGTTCACGGGGCACGCAAAGCGAGCTGAGAACGTGAGCCCGGAATCGGTTGAGCGGAGCATCCATTCGCCCAGGTCGGCCTGTCGCTCCTTGTCGGATAGCCGGGCATGTGCCCTACGCCAGCGATCGAGCCGTTCCGCGGGCCAGTTGCCGGCCTTTTCCGCACGTTCGAGAACGGGCTGATAGGCCAGTGAAGTGAATGTCGTGACGAGGATCGAGCCTTTGGCCGTTTCGAGCACACCGGCATCGCGGTCGTCGATGGCGCTGTCCAGAATTACCCGGGGATAGGTCCAGGTGGCGCCCAAATCGTTGGAGGTCACGAGCTCGACTCGCCCGAACGGGCAGACGTGAGACTCGCGGCCGCCGGAGTAGACGAGCAGGAGTTGACCATTATGGCGACGCGCGAGCGTGGGCCAGCCCAGGTAGGCAGTCGGGTCGCGCACGATGGTTCGGATCGCTTGCACAACCGCGCGGGGCGCGGCCGAAACCCGGCCGGGAAATGCGAGGAGTGTCGAAGCGGCGGCGACTCGGAGGATGTGTCGGCGAGTGAGGACGGGCATGGGACTCCTTCTGTGAACGAAAATGGAGCAACTCAGACTCTACTCCTTCTCGAGCTGCTCCAGCAGGTACTCGCCGCTCTTGACCTCTTTGCCGTCCTTGAAACGGATGAGGTAGGCCTGGCCGGTGGTTGTCGATGCCGTGGCACAGATGCGGATGAAGTCCCTGCCGGTCTTGATCTCGTCCTTGCTCTTGTTCCACCTGTACCGCATCAATTTCGCGGCCGTCGGGGCTTCGTAGGTCGAGCCGTTGCGGATGAACTTTGCATCCTTAAGCGACTCGACATGTGAGATCAGCGCCTCGATCTTCGCGCTCTCTTCCTTCGCCTGCGCCGAGCAGGTCAGCAACATCATCAGCCCAACAACGAGCAATACAGAGACATGTTTCATGGGGATTCCTCGTTTGCGACAGCATATCCTCGCGATGCGTCATTCATCCGAGCTCCTTGACGGTGCTCGATTTGCTCCCTGGGGTGAACGCGGGAAGTATACACCAAGACACAACCGCCGTTCAACACCTCCTATGCGCGGCGCATCTTCATCGCACACCACTATTTGCCCCACCCACCCTTCACCGATTACAACCCCCTCTGCATGCAGCATGACGCGAAACAACTTCGCATCGGCCTCCTTTACGCCCTGACCTGTTACACGGTCTGGGGGCTGGTGCCGGCGTATTTCAAGCTGCTGGCAGGGATGAAGCCGCTGCACATCCTGGCGCATCGCGTGTTCTGGTCGGTGCTGGTGCTGCTGCCGCTGATCAGCCGCCGCGGGCTCTGGGGCGAGGTGCGGGCGGCGTTCGCCAGCCGCCGGGTGCTGCTGGAACTGGCCGCCTCGACGCTGTTCATTTCGGTCAACTGGTTCTCATTCGTCTACGCCATCTCCATCGGACAGGTGATGGAGACGAGCCTGGGGTATTACATCAATCCGCTGGTGTCGGTCGCCATGGGCGTCGTGCTGCTCAAGGAACGCATGCGGCCGGGCCAGATCGCGGCCATCACGCTGGGGATCAGCGCCGTCGCCATCCTGACGATCTCCACCGGCCGGGTACCGGTGCTGGCGCTGGTGATGGCGTTCTCGTTCGCGTTCTATGGGTTCGTGCGGAAGCTCGCGCATGTCTCGCCACTGGCAGGGCTGTTCGTCGAGACGCTGCTGTTGTTTCCGCTGGCGACGGTCGGCGTGTTGATCTGGACCGCCCCGGCCATGCCGCAGTATTTCCCATCCATCGCCAATGCCCCCCTGCTGGGCCCGATCGCGCGTGCCACCATCATCGCGGCCTCGGGCGTGGTGACGGCCATTCCGCTGCTCTGGTTCGCCAACGCGACCAAACGCCTGCCACTCGTGATGATCGGACTGATGCAGTATCTGGCACCGACGATCTCGTTTCTGCAGGCGCTGCTGCTCTTCCACGAGCGATTCACGTTCGCGCGGAAGATCGCGTTCCCGCTGATCTGGATGGCGCTGCTAATCTTTTCGATCGACTCCATCCGGGCGAGCAGGCAGACAGCGACGGTGCATGAGCCGGACGAGCCGGTGTGAAGTAGGGCCGGCGTGTCGCCGGCCATCCTCGGCATATCGGCCGCGACGTGGTCATCGATGTCACTGCGGGCAACGAGCTGCGCGCAGTATCGCACTTTCCCGCAGAGAGGCCGACGACACGCCGGCCCCACTGCGCCCATCCTGGTAGAGGGCCAGCGTCCTCGCTGGCCATGTGTGGAGCATGACACGTTGCGGTGAAGTGGAAAGGCCAGCGAGGACGCCAGCCATACGCTTGTCATCATAGCGCCACATATTCAGACTTTGTCCGGCGATCGTCTCTTCTTCGGCGCTCGCTTCGCCTTGGCGCTCTTCGCCTTCGCCGTCTTGGGCTCGGCGGCTTCCGACGCGGGCTGCACAGGCGTCGTGGTGTCCATCTCGATCCCGAAGACATCGGCGAGCTGATCGGCGGAGATGGTCTGCTTTCCTTTGCCGCCGGTGCGGGTGATCGCATCGACGCTGCCGGCCTGGTCGATCAGTTCGGTGTGGTCCACCTGGCGGAGCGTGAAGAATATCTCCGGCTGTTCGTCGAGCCGGGCGCCCACGCCATACAGCACGGCCGCCAGATGCTTGCACATGTAGGCTCCGTCCGGACAGGAGCACTCCATGGAGATCTCTTTGGGCGAGGGGAACAGGCCCTCTTCGCGATGAGTGATGATCTCCATCACGCCGCCAGAAAGCTTGCCCTGGAGCAGCTCGATCATTGACGCGACCTTGCCGGCGCACTGCGTCTTGATCGCCTGCCACTTCGCCTTGTCTGTCGGCTTGATCGCGATCTCGATCTCGTAGACCTCCGAGCCGCTGACCATGGCGGTGATCTTGCCCGGCGCGATCTGCAGGTCGATCACCGAGCCGTTGCGCACGTAAGTCCGGCCGCGCGGCAGGCGGTTGGCGTAGTCGCTGTACGACTCGAGATGGTCGCACCAGGCCTTGCCCCAGAAGGTGGTGGCGATCTTCTTGCTCGACAGTTTCACCGGCGAAATCTTGCGGCCCTTCTTCGCCAGCTTCTCCACCAGCTTCGCGGCGTTCTTGTGGCGATCGGCAACACGCACGTATGGCTTGAAATAAGAGTATCTCATCGTTGCTCCCTCGAAGAATCAGCTTTCCGTCGCCCGGTTGATATCCAGTGACACGAAACGCAGCAATTCCTTGTCGTTCATCTCCGTCAGCATTTTCTCGCCGCCGCCGTCAAGCAGATCGCTGGCCATGCCGGACTTTTCGGCGATCAGCGCATCAATCTTCTCCTCGACTGTACCACGGCAGACGAACTTGTGGACCAGCACGTTCTTCTTCTGGCCGATGCGGAAGGCGCGATCGGTCGCCTGGTTCTCGACGGCCGGGTTCCACCAGCGGTCAAAGTGTATCACATGCGACGCCGCTGTCAGGTTCAGCCCCGTGCCGCCGGCTTTGATCGAGAGCACAAAGAAGGGCGGACCGTCGTCGCGCTGGAAAGCATCCACGAGTTCCCGCCGCTTGCCCACGGCCGTCTGCCCGTGAAGGACCAGGCCGGGCCGGCCGAAGATCTTCTCGAGATAACCGGCCAGCGGCGCCGTGATCTCGCGGAACTGCGTGAACACCAGCGCCTTCTCCTGCCGCTCGGCCAGTTCTTCGCAAATCTCATTGAGCCGGGCAAACTTGCCGCTGTCCGCGGGCTCATACGAACCGTCGGCCAGCCATTGGGCGGGGTGGTTGCAGATCTGCTTGAGCCGCATGAGATACGCGAGCACGATGCCGCGCCGCTGGATTCCTTCGAGGCGCTTGAGTTGCTCCTCAAGCTCGCGCACGGCCTGCTCGTACAACGCGGCCTGCTTGCGACTGAGCCCGCAGAACGCTTTCACTTCGGTCTTGTCGGGCAGGTCGGCGATGATGCTCTTGTCGGTCTTCAGCCGCCGCAGGATGTATGGCCGGACCAGGGCACGCAACGGTCCGTAGGGATTGTGCTCGCGGGCGGCGAGTTGCTTGGCGAAACTGGCGAACGCCTTGGCGCCGCCGAGCAAGCCGGGATTGAGGAAATCGAACAGCGACCAGAGATCCGACAGCCGGTTCTCCACGGGCGTGCCCGTCAGCACGATGCGGCCGGCCGCCTTGAGCTGCTTCACCATCCGCGTCTGCTTCGAGCCCGAATTCTTGATGGCCTGCGCCTCATCAAGGATCACCAGCCGCCACGATCACGCCCGCATCCATTCCTGGCGCAGGATCATGCCGTAGGTCGTGATCAGGAGGTCGCGGCCCGCCAGGGCGGCCTCGGGTGGCGCGCCTTCCGTCGGCATTTCCTGTTCGGATGGATGCGCTATGAACACCGACAGCGACGGCGCGAACTGCGCGATCTCCGCCTTCCAGTTAGCGATCAGCGATGCCGGCGCAACCAGCAGACTCGGCGCACGTGCTTCGGTAGGATAGACATTCTTGTCTGTCCGATGATGGTCCCCCGCTCGCTTCATATGCAGCAGCATCGCCAGCACCTGGATCGTCTTGCCCAATCCCATGTCATCGGCCAGGCACGCCCCCAGCCCCAGCCGCGTCATGAACGACAGCCAACTCATCCCGACGCGCTGGTATGGACGGAGTTGTGCGTGCAAATCCGCCGGTGCTTCCTGGAGCACGGATTGCGGATTGCGCAGCTCGGCCAGCGTCTCTTCCAGCCATTTACCGGGAGTCACGCCCGCCCAGGCGTGTGTCTCCTCGGCGGCCACCTCGGCCTGACCTTCGCCCAGATTCGCCCCAGCCAGCAGTCGCATGCCCTGGAAGAACGAGATGCCGTCCTCGCGCGACTGTTGTTCTACGGTCTTCCAATGATCGAGCGCCTCGGCCAGTTTCTCGCGATCCACCTCGACCCATTGGCCACGCAGCGGCACGAGTCCGCCCGATGACGTCAGGATCGCCTGGAGTTCCGCCTCGGTCAGCGGCTGGCCGTCCACAGTCACTCCCACGGAGAAGTCGAGCATCGCATCAACGCCCAGCGTGTTCTTTCGCTTGTCGCCAATCTTGACGCTGACGATCGCCCGCGACGGCCGGCGGGCCTTCCACCAATCGGGGACACGCACGACGATGCCGCTTTCCTCGAAGATCGGGATGGCCTGGAGAAACTGGAACGCCTCGCGCGGCGACCAGGCGAGCGGATGATACACGTCGCCAGATTCGACAAGCTGCTTGGCCAGTTCGTTGTGCTCGGCCGCCCGCTGGATGGGTGTGAGCAGCGACAGCAATGCCGGCCGGTTCTTCGCCCCGGCATACTCCTCGAGCGCCCTGGCAAGCGGCAGATGCTGGAGCTTGGCCTGGGCCGACAATCGCTTGGCGTACGTTGCCATGAACGCGAATGGATTGGCCGGGTCACGCTTGTTTTCCGCCAGATGGAAGGTGACGCGGCCAACGAGCCGCCAGAGCGGATTCTTGTCGCGAAGATACGCCTGCACGCCGCCGGTGCAGGCGCGGAGTTCCGACCGCACGAGTGCGTCCAGATCGGTCCACCATGCCAGGAGCGCTTCGGCGTTGAGATACTCCATGCCCTTCATGGGCGGGGCCTGGAATGAAAGCATGGTGAGTTCTTCGGGACCGGGCGGCGCGATCTCGGGTACATCGCCGCCTTCGAGTGCCGGCGTGTGGCAGAGCCGCGTGAGATACGTCCCGGCGAAATCGCGGGCGAAGGCAAACGGTGCGGACAGGGCGCTTTGCAGCTCGACTGTCGCCAGATGCAGCAGCCCGGCGGCGGGGCTTAGTGAGAACGCCGTGGTAATACGCTGGGCCTGGGCGGCGGGAAGATCGCTGGCGCTGAGATCGGCCGATTCTTCGAGGAGCAATCGGCCGTGAGGCGAGATGACAAGACAGAGCGTCATAGATCAAACGACCATAATACCCGGACCACCTCGTCACAACGGCAGGCAGCCGCTACGACCAACAATTAGCCGCGAAGGAAAACGCGAAGAAGATCGACTGATTCTCTTCCCTTCACGTCCGTCTTCGCGCCTTTGCGACTGATTTCTTGTGAGCGTAGGGTCCGCTTGAGCGGACGCGGTACGGCGTCCCCGCAGTCTCCGCGTCC
>JANYKD010000101.1 GCA_025361735.1 Phycisphaerales bacterium | reverse complement strand
CGACGCGGCCAACGACGTGCCCATGCTGGAAGCGGCCGGGATCGCCGTCGCCATGGACAACGCGCACCCGCTCGTGAAGGAAGTGGCCGACTGGGTGGCGCCGTCGAACAACGATCACGGCGTGGCGGCGGCGATGAAGAGGTTTGTGGGGTAATCTCGCTACACAAAAAACTCGACCTGATCATCGTGGTATGAGAGAATAGGTGGTTCGTCTGGAATCCGGCGTCGAAGATTCGAGTTCCGTCGCGATGAGGATCCCTATGTTATCCATTCGCATCTGGTCGCTGTTGCTGGTCGTCATCACCTGTTCCCTGTTCGCCGCCGAGGCCCCGCCTGTACCCACGCCCCAGCAGCTCGAATGGCAGCGTCACGAGTTCATCGCCTTCGCCCACTTCGGCATGAACACGTTTACCAACCAAGAGTGGGGCGATGGCAAGGAAGACGAGAAGCTCTTCAACCCCACCGATTTTGACGCGCGACAATGGGCCACGGTCCTGAGGGAGTCCGGCGTCAAACTCCTCATTCTCACGGCCAAACATCACGACGGATTCTGTCTCTGGCCATCGAAGTTCTCCGAACACTCCGTGAAGAACTCCCCGTGGAAAAACGGCAAGGGCGACGTGGTCCGCGAGGTCGTCGACGCCCTGCGGGCCGAAAAAATCCGCGTCGGTCTCTACCTCTCGCCGTGGGACCGCAACCAGCCCACCTATGGCGATTCTCCCAAGTATAATGAGTACTTCTGCAACCAGCTCCGCGAACTGCTGAGCAACTACGGCGAGGTTGACGAAGTGTGGTTCGACGGTGCCTGCGGTGAAGGCCCCAACGGCAAGAAGCAGGTCTACGACTTCCCCAGCTACTACGCCCTGATCCGCGAGCTTCAGCCAAACGCCCTCATCGCCATCATGGGTCCGGATATCCGCTGGGTCGGCAATGAATCCGGCGTCGCCCGCGAGAACGAATCATCCGTCCAGAAGCGCGACGGCAAATCCGTCTGGCATCCGGCCGAGTGCGATGTCTCGATCCGCCCCGGCTGGTTCTACCACACAAACGAAGACAAGAGCCTTAAGTCACTGACCACGCTGGCCGGCATTTATTTCAAATCCGCCGGTCGGAATTCCGTGCTGCTCTTAAACATCCCGCCCGACCGCCGCGGGCGGATCGCGGATGCCGATGTCGCGCGCCTCAAGGAATTCCGCGCCTGGCTTGATGCCCTCCACGCCACCGACTTCGTGCGGGGTTCCACGGTCACCGCCTCCGGCCACCGCGACATGTCCGTCCATGAGAGCCACATCAAGGACGGCAACCTCAACACCTTCTGGACGCCCGGCCAGGCCGAAACGGCCGGCTGGGTCGAGTTCGACCTCGGCAAACCCCGGACCTTCAACGTCGCCCGCATCCAGGAGAACATCGCCCTGGGCGAACGCGTGCAGGCGTACCGCGTCGATATTCTCAAGGATGACAAGTGGGTGCCCATCACCACCGGCCAGATCATCGGCCAGAAACAACTCCGCCGTTTCGCCGCCGTCACCGCCCAGCACGTCCGCCTGGTCATCGACAAATCTTCCGCTCCGCCCGCCATCAGCGAATTTGGACTACACTTGAACAATCTCGCCCCCGTCGGCTCCGGCGCCCTCACCGCCCACCGCCCGGCCAAGGCCTCCGATGTTCATTCCGGCGGCACGCAATACGGCGCCGACAAAGCGGTCGACGACGACCTCGAGACCCGCTGGGCCACCTCCGACGGCACCAAACAAGCCTGGCTCGAAGTTGAACTGGAAAGATCCTCCGCCATCTCCCGCCTGACCATCAAAGAACTCGACCCCCGCCTCAGCAAATTCCAACTCCAATATCGCGTGACTCCAACCGACGACTGGAAGACCACCTACGAAGGCACCAAAGCCGGCACGAATTTTTCAACGACGTTCCCGCCGGTCGAAGCGCGTTACGTTCGCCTCAACATCCTCGACTCGACTCGGCCACCGACGATCTGGGAGTTTCAAGTGTTTTCGAAATGAGGGAGAACCTATGCCGCACCTTTCTCACCTTCCAAAACCACGACATGCCACCCTGGCGACGCTGCCGTGGACGAAATCTTCGAAACCGTGTCGCGTGAAATGGATGCCGTGCTTGGGGCAAGTATAGAGCGGTATTTTGACCATCGCCCGGCAGACTCGGAGGTCGCAATGATCAACACCAACCGTGGCCTCGGGCCCGAGTGGCTCGACAGTGTGAAGCGTGACCTGTGTTGGACGGCGGTTGCGGCAATTCTGGGGCGACCGGGTTTCTTTACCGATCTCTTGCGGTACCACCGCGCCGACCGTTGGCCGTGCGCTTGGGAAGGCGTCGACCGGTCCGGGCGGGCGATCGTGCTGTAGACGCCGCGGCAATTCTCCATCGGCGAACTGAAGAAGGCCTGCCCCGGCGTGAGCTATCCGACTTTGCAGTGGG
The DNA here is from genome assembly GCA_025361735.1 of Phycisphaerales bacterium. Lineage (GTDB taxonomy): Bacteria > Planctomycetota > Phycisphaerae > Tepidisphaerales > Tepidisphaeraceae > JANYKD01. The sequence goes on along the minus strand of JANYKD010000101.1, from coordinate 6,451 downwards.
CCTCGGCCGGCCTGCGTCGGGAAAGAACAGTCCGGTGCCTGGGACGCGGCCCCGATGCAGTATGGGAATGTATTGGGAGACTGCTGCGATGATCTTATCACGAGACGATTTCGTGATACGAGTACCGTTCTTAGGCAGGCGAGTCACCCGACAACCGGGACGCCGGACAGCGGACAGCGGATGCCGATTGACGGAGGTCGGGGCTGACGGGACAATCCTATTCTCAACATCGTAGTGTATGGCAGTCTGTCCTTGACCGGCGCGCCGGCCACAGGAGGATACATGTCGGTCCCAACCATCAAAGATGTAATGCAGGCGTTCGCTCAGGACGCCGTGGATTTCGCCCGCAAACACCTGCACTTCAAACTCGATTACTCCGAGAACAGCATCGAAATCCTGGAGTCGATCCTCGCAGTCTTCCACGACGATTTGCCCAAAGGAACTAAAGCCCGGCGGCGGCAAGGACCTTCCGAAGAGGAGATCTGGAACATGGCCAAGCTGTGGGGTGGATACTTCGGCGAGGTGATCCGTCGTCGCTGGAAAGGTGAGTGGACCGACAAATCGGCAGTAATGCCTGACCCGGTTTACACGCTGCGCATCCGGGGTGGCGAGATCTACCCTGCAACCAAGGTCTACAAACGCCTCACCGATGGGCCCACCGACAATGTCTGGGACTTCTACAAGGTACTGAAGCAGAAATGGGAACGAGAAAACGCTGGATCGAAGAAGTAGAGCCAGCGTCCTCGCCAGCCTTCGTGCATCGCCAACCGTTCGGAAATCCAGGGTAGCGAGTATACGCTGGCCGCACGTTGGGCATCTCGGTCTCCGCTTCCCTTTCCGCCCCGGCGCGTTACCCTTCTGCCACCATGAACCGCCGCACATTCCTTCAATCGGTTGCCGGCGCTGCCGGCGTGTCTGCACTTCCAATCTCATCGCTTCTGGCCGCGGAGCCAACTCCGGCCAAGGCGGCGGCTTTCAAGCCGATCCCGCGATTCGGCGATGGCCGGGACTGGTTCTTTGAGAAGCGCTACGGCATGTTCCTGCACTGGGGCCTGTATTCCATCAACGGCTGGCACGAGCAGGACCAGTGGCGGCATCGGATCGAGCGGTCGGAATACCAGAAGCTGGCGCAGAAATGGAACCCGGTGAAGTACAACCCCGACGAATGGCTCGACCTGGCCGCCGGCGCGGGCATGAAGTACGTCTGCCTCACCACCAAGCACCACGACGGCTTCTGTCTCTTTGACACCAAGCTCACGAAGTACAACACCATGAACACGCCCTATGGCAAGGACGTGGTGAAGATGCTCATTGATGCGTGCCATCGCCGCGGATTCCCCGTCTGCCTGTACTACTCCATCGCCGACTGGCACCAGCCCAATTATCCCAACGAAGGCCGGCATCACGAGCTGCAGCCACAGCCGGGTGACCAGCCGGACTGGCTCAAATACCTCGAGTTCCTGCGGGGCCAGGTGCGCGAGCTGTGCAGCAATTACGGTGAGATCAACGGCTTCTGGTGGGATATGAACGTGCCCAAGCATGTGGACCGGTCGATCAACGACATGATCCGCAAGCTGCAGCCCAAGGCCGTCATCAACAATCGCGGCTTTGACGAGGGCGACTTCGGCACGCCCGAGCGCGACTACGAGAAGGATGACTCCGTTGCCTTTGACCGGCCCACCGAGGCGTGCCAGTCGGTCGGCATGGAATCGTGGGGCTATCGCGTCAACGAGGACTACTACGCCGACCGGCACCTGATCCGCTCGATCGACCGGTATCTCGCCCGCGATGCGAATTATCTCCTGAACGTCGGGCCCACGGGCGAAGGGCTGATACCCGAGACCTCGGCCGGGATTCTCAAGCGCATCGGGCAGTGGTACACGCCGGTGAAGGAATCGCTGGAGAACATCCGGCCGGCAACCGACATGACGCCCAACCGCAACATCCTGATCACGCGCCGCGACAACACGCTCTATGTCCATCTCTACAAGGATCCCATGGGCGACGCGGTCAAGCTGCGTCCCATTAACATCGTCCCGAAGAAGGCCACGCTGCTGAACACCGGCCAGCCCGTGGAGTGCGCCGTGGAACTGATCCCCAGCGAACACGTCGAGCAGAAGCCCTACCTGCGATTGCGCAAGCTGCCGGCCAACGAACTGGCGAATACGGTGATGGTCGTGAAGCTCGAGTTCGACAATCTGCCCGAAACCTTCACAATTCAGCCGGCCGACGGCGCCAAGACGGATGTGCTGAAGCGGTGACGCAAGCCGGATTAAACACGAAGCCACGAAGACACGAAGCGACCTTTGTCTCCCTATGCATGATGAACAATGACGGAGTAAATGAGCAGAATTCGCCGTATCGCCCTCATCCACCACAACCCGCTTCGTGCCTTCGTGGCTTCGTGTTTAATCTGTATGTAACCGGAGATGCACCATGCCGACAGGGAGAATCATTCGCGCGTTTGCTGGCCTGCTCCTGCTGGCCCTGTCCAGCAGCACTCAGGCCCAGTCGCAAACGCGGCCGAACATCATATTTCTGCTTACGGACGACATGGGCTATGGCGATGTCGGGTGCTACGGCGGCGACTTCGCGCCGACGCCGAACATCGATCGCATGGCGCGCGAAGGCATCCGCTTCACGCAGTTCACGGTCGCCTCGCCCATCTGCTCGCCATCGCGCACCGCGCTGACAACCGGCATGTTTCCCGCGCGCTGGCGCATCACCTGCTTTCTGCAGACGCGGGCGGGCAATCTCGCCTGCGGGCAGGCCGACTTCCTCGATCCGACGGCGCCTTCGCTGGCTCGCACGCTCAAAGAGTCCGGTTACGCCACGGGGCATTTCGGGAAGTGGCACATGGGCGGCGGTCGCGATGTCGTCAACCCGCCACACTTTGACAAGTACGGTTTCGACGAGCACGCCGGCACCTGGGAAAGCCCCGAGCCGCATCCCGACATCACGGCATCCAACTGGATCTGGTCCAAGGACGACAAGGTCAAACGCTGGGACCGCACCGCCTTCTTTGTCGACAAGACGCTGGACTTCCTGCGTCGTCATCGCGACCGGCCGTGCTATGTGAACCTCTGGCCGGATGACACGCACACACCATTTGTTCCCAGCCAGGAACGGCTCAGCGAATATCCCAACGGCCCGGCGGAAGAGCGGAAGTTCCGCGCCGTGCTGGATGAATACGACCGGCAAATCGGCCGGCTGTTTGCGGGGCTCAAGGAACTGGGCATCGACGACAACACCCTGGTCGTGTTCGCTTCGGACAATGGCCCGTTGCCCACGTTCGCCGGCCGGCGGACGGGCAACCTCCGCGGCAGCAAGCTCAGCCTCTACGAAGGGGGCATTCGCGAGCCGTTCATCGTGCGCTGGCCCGGGCATGTTCCGGCGGGCCAGACCGATACGCAGACTGTGCTCAATGGCGTCGATTTGTTCCCAAGCCTGTGTTCGCTGGCCGGCGCGGCCGCTGCCAAAGGCGCGGCGTTCGACGGCGAGGATCTGAGCGCCGCGCTGCTGGGCAAGCCCACGCCACGGCGCACCCCGCTCTTCTGGGAATATGGACGAAACAACACATCGTTCGCCTATCCCGACGGCGCCGCCCGCAGCCCCAATCTCGCGATTCGCGATGGCCAGTGGAAGCTGCTGGTCAACGACAATGGCGAAGGCGTCGAATTGTACGAGCTGCTGGCCGATCCACAGGAGACTACCAACCTCGCAGCATCACAGGCCGAAACGGCGAAGCGGCTGCGTGAGCGGGTCATCGCATGGCGCAAGACCATGCCATGATTCAACGAGGCTACTTCGTCTCTGTCACCGCCAAAATGCCGGCGTAGTCGCCGTCGTGTGGCTCCGACTCATCGGACGGAATGTAGAACTGCGAAATGACGCCATCCAGATAAAGAGCATTGTTGCATTTGAGATGTTCGAGAAACAGTGACGCAAAAGCGTGGAAAGTAACCGGCTGGTCTGAAAGCACAAAGACGATGTGTTGTGCAGATACAAGACCCACGCCACTGCGTCTCCGTAGGTTGTCCGAATCTGGTTTGAAGGCCGGATGGATGCTGCCGTCCAGCACAAGCAGTGGCCCCGACTGCACCGCGACGCGAACGCCACTCCGAATGCCGTCACATTTCGTTGCGTCGATGATCCTGGCACCGCCGGCATTGATGATGAATACGCCGTTGGGCTTCAGGAAGAAGTTGCCGGAGCCCGAACGCGGGTTGAGCGGCACATGCTCCCGTCCATCCTCAACATGCAGGCCGCAGGGAGTGAAACTCGGGTCGAAGATACCGGCGTTTGTCGCGAAGAGCAGTCGCTCGCGATTGCCCTCCACGTGAGCCTTGACGTTGGCGAACCGTGCAAACCGTTCCCCGTCGGGCTTCTTCCAGAACAGACGCAGCGTTGCCCGCGTGAGATCGACCTCCACAATGGTGTACGCGCTGCCGTCACGATTGACTTTGCGTACCAGAACCGCGCCCGCCGCCTGCGCAACCGGCCGGGTCGCGGCGGGCAATGCCGTATTTGCCAATGGCGCCGGTGGATGCCGACCGGCGATGATGATGTCAACGAGAAGCGAACCAAAGGCAATCAGGAGACCGACTCGCACAATCCAACTCCGCGGCCAGAATGGCTTTCGCGGTGCGGTTCCGTAGTCGAGCGGTATGCGTGTCTGATCGGCCATAGGAGAATTTTCGACAATCATCTTACCACACCGGCCGATTGGCTGCGTAAACTCTACCAAACGATTGAGACGTCACGCGAGCGACGGCGGCCACGTTAGACCCCGGTACAAGCGGTTCGCACGCAGGAGAGACACATGGACATTAAACGAGTCGGCTCACAGCCTTCCGGCAAGGGACCGGCTGATTGGTTCACTGGAACCGTTCGCATCGATCCGCTGTTCGATGCCCCCGAACCGGACCGCGTGGCCGCCGCCAGCGTCACCTTCGAACCCGGCGCCCGCACCGCGTGGCACACGCACCCGCTCGGCCAGACCCTGATCGTGACGGCCGGCTGCGGCTGGGCGCAGCGCTGGGGCGGACCCCGAGAGGAAATCCACCCCGGCGATGTCATCTGGTTCGCTCCCGGCGAAAAACACTGGCACGGCGCAACCGCCACGACCGCGATAACTCACATCGCCATTCAGGAAAAGCTCGACGGCAAGGCGGTCGACTGGATGGAACAGGTCAGCGATGAACAATATCGGAAGTGAGCCGAACCGAAACAAATCAAAAGGAGCATCACCCCATGTACAAAGCGAAAGCCTATTCGGCGGCCAGCGCATCATCGGCACTGGCTTCCACCAGCATCAATCGTCGCGATCTGACCGAACACGACGTCCAGATCGAAATCCTCTTCTGCGGCATCTGCCACTCCGACCTCCATCAGGTCCGCAACGAGTGGAGCGGGTTCATGCCCACCGTCTACCCTTGTGTTCCCGGCCACGAGATCGTCGGCCGGGTCACCAAGGTCGGATCCGCCGTCACCCGGTTCAAGCCGGGCGACCTCGCCGCGGTCGGCTGCCTGGTCGATTCGGACGGCATCTGCCCCGAATGCCAGGCCGGCCTCGAACAGTTCTGCCCCAACCTGACCCTCACCTATAACTTCCCCGACAAGCACCTTGGCGGCGTCACCTACGGCGGCTACTCGGACAGTGTCGTCGTCAGGGACCGGTTTGTGCTGCGCGTCCCAGCCAACCTCAACCTCGCGGGAACGGCGCCGCTCCTTTGCGCCGGAATCACCACCTACTCCCCCATGCGTCACTGGGGCGTCGGCAAGGGACAGAAGGTCGGCGTGGTAGGTCTCGGCGGCCTTGGCCACATGGGCGTGAAGTTTGCCCATGCACTCGGCGCCCACGTCGTGGTCTTCACGACCTCACCCGGCAAGAAGGATGATGCCCTGCGCCTGGGCGCCGACGAAGTCGTCATCTCCCGGAACGCCGACGAGATGGCCAGACACGCCGGCAGCTTCGATTTCATTCTCGACGCGGTCGCCGCCAACCACGACATCAACGCCTACATCTCCCTGCTCCGCCGCGACGGCAACCTCACGCTCGTCGGCGCACCCGACAAACCGCTGAGCGTCACGGCGTTCGGCCTGATCATGGGCCGCCGCAGCCTCTCCGGCTCTCCCATCGGCGGCCTCGCCGAGACCCAGGAAATGCTCGACTTCTGCGGCCAGCACAACATCACCTCCGACGTCGAAGTCATCCCCATCCAGAAAGTCAACGAAGCCTACGAGCGACTGCTCAAGTCCGATGTGAAGTACCGCTTCTGCATCGACATGGCGTCGCTGAAGGGCGAGTTTATGTGGACCACGGGGTTATGTGGAGCGGCAAATTAGGTGACGCCACAGATTGTCGCTTACACCGGCGTTTCGCGCGGGGTCGCATGAGCCATCAGTCCACATAATCATGGGATCCTTTTATGGCCGTCAGGCCAGAAAG
>JANYKD010000068.1 GCA_025361735.1 Phycisphaerales bacterium | reverse complement strand
CTTTGCCGCCGATACCGCGCACTTCGTCGCTGCCTACGCGTACGATCCGGGGCGACCGGTGGTCGTTGCGGCCAGGAAACAGGCCGCCGGCGGCGGAACCGTCGAGTTTTCGATCTCGATGTCCGGCGTGCCGGCCAACGAGACCGGCACGTTCAGTTATCACACGCGACTGCTGAATCCGCAGGGCGAGTGGGTGGACGTGATTCCATGGTCGGTGCAGGGCGTCGGCGGCAAAGCCAGCGTGCGAGCGCGCTTCGCGGACAACGATCCAGCGGGCACGTGGACGCTGGAAGTGCGCGAGGTGACGACGGGCCGGACGGCCACACGCGAGGTACGCAAGAACTGACTGCATCCACCAAGAACACTTTCCGAAATACCGGGCAGCGCAACATCAAGGAATGACAACCATGTACATCGGTTCAACCAACACAATCACCAAGATAGGCAGTCTGTCTCATTCGCGGTGTTTTCTTCTGGCACTTCTGACTGCGGCAACCGGCGCGATTCAGGTCGTGTCAGGCGCCGCCCCGCAACGGACCTTCTTCGTCGCTCCGCAAGGAAACGACAAGAATCCGGGTACCGAGGCCAACCCGTTTGCGACGCCTCAACGCGCGCAGCAGGAGGTCCGCAAGGTGAACCGGAGCATGTCGGGTGACATTCTCGTGGTCTTACGCGGCGGAACCTATCGTATCGGGCAGTCCTTGGTTTTCGATGACGCCGATTCGGGGACCGGCGGGCACAGTGTGATTTACCAGGCTGCGGCCGGTGAATCACCGGTGTTCAGTGGCGGCGCACCCATCACCGGTTGGCAACCCGACAGTAATGGGATTTGGAAGGCCAAGACTGACATCCCCAATTTCCGCCAGTTATACGTCAATGGTAGCCGCGCCGTGCGCGCCAAAGGCGGTGCGTTGCCTGGCGCGACACTCACTGGAACAAACGGATACCTTACAACCGCCGTGGCGATGGCCGACTGGCGAAACCCCGCGGACATCGAGTTCTGCTATTTCACAAGTTGGTGCCTCACGAGGTGCAAAGTAAGTTCAATTACACGCGAAGGTTCAAACGCCTTGGTGAACATGCTGCAGCCTCAGTTCACGATAGCCAGAAGGAAGGAAGGGAAGCAGGTTGACCTTCCCTCTTACATCGAGAATGCCCTGGAACTGCTCGACCAACCGGGCGAGTGGTACCTGGATCGTCCCGCCAAGACAGTCTTCTGTTTTCCCAAACCCGGCGAGGAGATGGGGCGGGCGCAAGTCGTTGCGCCGGCGGTCGAACAGTTGATGGTACTGCGGGGTACGTTGGATCGGCCGGTGCATCACATTCAATTCGTCGGCATCACGTTCGCCGATGCTGGTTGGCTGCGGCCCAGCGAGGTCGGATTGGTCGACGTGCAGGCGAATTTTGTCCTTCAAGGCACAAACATTCTGGAACGTGATGGCCATCTGTTCGCAATGGAGTGCACCAAGAGCCCCGCCAACGTCGTCGTCCATGCGGCCAAGGCCATCCGGTTCGAGCGATGCATCTTTACCCGGCTGGGCGGAGCGGGCTTGGACCTGGAATTCGGTGCGCAAGACAACGTGATTCAGGGCTGCACCTTCTTCGACATCTCGGGATCGGCGATCCAGGTCGGGGACGTTCTCAAGGACGATCATCACCCGGAAGATCCGCGGATGATTGTCAAGAACAACGCCGTGCTGAACAACTACATTCACGACGCATGCGTGGAATTCCTGGGCGGAGTTGGTGTGTTCGCAGGCTACACGGAAGGGACCGTTATTGCCCACAATGAAATCACCCGCCTGCCGTATTCCGGCATCTCCGTCGGCTGGGGCTGGGGAGAAGTGGACGCGGGTGGGGGCGTCTACAAGGTGCCGTTCATCTACCAAACGCCAACGCCGTCCAAGAACAATTGCGTCGAGTACAACCATATCCACCGTGTGCTGGAACGGCTGCAAGACGGCGCCGGCGTCTATGCCCTGGGCAACATGCCAGGCACGATCATCCGGGGCAACAATATTCACGACAATCCCTCCTGGCCGGGCGGAATCTACCTCGACGAAGGCAGCGGATTCATTGAGGTGACCAGCAACCTGGTCAACAAGGTCGGGGGCCAACCGTTGAATTTCAACAACAGTCACCAGAAACGCAATGAAACCTGCAAGGTGCACGACAACTTCATTGGCGTTACCAATGCGCAGATCGCCGGCCAGGCCGGCTTGGAGCCGTCGTATCGCGACCTGCTTACGGCAGCACCGTGACCGTCTGATGTCGGAAACCTGAAACCTGGAGTCGAACAATGAGAGCATCTCTAGTTATTGCCAGCATCTTGACAACGGCAGCCTTTGTGCATGCCGACACCGCATGGGACGATCTGACACCGATCGCCCGCAAGCAGCCCCCCAAGCACGCGCCCATGGTCCTGGCGGATGGCGGGACATCCCGCGTCAGCATCTGCGTGATGCCGGAAGACCCAAGTGGGAAACTCAAGCAAGTCGTCAAGGAGTTGCAGACGTGCATCGAGATGACAACGGGCGCCAAGTTCCCGGTCGTCTATGGCAAGATTATGGAACCCGCGATCGTCATCGGCGACTGCGAGCCGGCCGCCAAGCTCGGTCTGGTGGGGAAATCCATGCCGGTCGAGGGTTTCGAGATCAAGACCTCGGAGACATGCGTCTACATTGTCGGCTGTGACGCGGTCGAAGGCGCAAGGTCGGATGGCACGGCCTGGGGCGTGTGCGACTTCATCGAACGGTTCGTCGGGACGCGCTGGTACTGGGCGTTGGACCAGGACGGGCGCTCGATTCGCAAACAGTCGTCACTGCGCGTTGCGCCTTGCTGGTACACCGACGCTCCGGCCTTTCGCAACCGCAACTACTGGCCCGAACAGTTCCATCCACAGGTCCTTTTCCTGCGCAATGGGGTCTCCTGGCCCCAGCAGCTCAACGTGCACCAACCGGACTGGTCGAAGAGCACCGAGTATCAGAAGGAGCGGCCGGAGATCTACCAACAGAACGCCGATGGTAGCCGC
>JANYKD010000067.1 GCA_025361735.1 Phycisphaerales bacterium | reverse complement strand
TCGAACCGTGGGAATGGCTTAATTGTGATCATCGGACGTTATAGTTTGTAGTTTCTTGGTCATATCGCTCAAGTCGTCTCCATATGTGGGCGATCCAGCCTGCGTGGTCCATGGATCGTGCGTTGACGTCAGCAGTTGACTGATCTCGCCTTGGTCGGCGTTTTATATCGGATTGAACGGCGTTGGCCGTCAGGAGAAACATGCAAATGCGTAAGCTTAGCCTGCGCACCAAACTTTTGTCTTTGGTGACCGGGATGATTGTTCTTTCCGCGGGTGTGATCGGAAGTATGGCCTTGCGGCAGGTGCATTCCGTCGGCACTCAGGCCGCTGAAAAGGCCCGGCAGGGGCTGACGGAGCAGACCAGCCAGTTGCTGCAGCAGGGTGTACGCAACGACCGCGACCGCATCCAGATCCTCATCGACGATGCGGAGGCGAAGTGCCTGCGGCTGGCCGAGTCGGCCCCGGTGCAGGGATACATAAGCGCCCGCGAGGGTAATCACGCGTTGTTCAACAAGGTGGTCCACCAGGAGATGTTCCGCATCACCGACGGGATCCTGCAGACGGCGAGAGTTCAGACGGCGCTTCTCGGCAAGCGTCTGGACACGACCATCGCACACGCGCAAACCCTGCTCGATGCGATCGGCCCGGTCAGCCTCGATGCTGACGCTCCGGTGAAATGGAATGCCATCAACCAATTGTCCAAGGCGGCCAAACCCGCCACCCTGCCGACATTCAAGGTCGGGGAGAAACCCCTGGAGCAGGATTTCACGTTCGCCAGGGAGCTCCCGGTGGGGGATGCGATTCTGAAGACGACCGGCGCCCGCTGCACGATATTCCAGCGAATCAACGAGCAGGGCGACCTGCTCCGAGTGGCGACCAGCGTGAAGACGGCCGACGGCAAGCGCGCCATCGGCACGTTCATTCCGGCGGTCGAACCCGACGGCAAGAAGAACGCCGTGGTCGCCGCCATCCTGGCGGGCAAGGATTACCAGGGACGGGCCTTTGTCGTGGATGACTGGTGCGGCACCGTGTATCGGCCTCTGCGCGATGCTGCCGGCAAGACGATCGGGTGTCTGTTCGTGGGCATCAGGGAACAGGACTCGCCGGAGCTGGTTGACTATCTGAAGGCGACAAAAATCGGCAAATCAGGGTATCCCTTCATCGTTGATTCCACGGGCAAGCTGGTGATTCATCCGCGCGACGAACTGGTCGGGAAGAACATCGTCGGCGATCTGAAACTCGAGCAACTCGCTTCGCTGCTGTCGGAAAAGAAGGCTGGCGAGACCAAGATACTGCGCTATGCGTTTGAGGGCCGGCAGAAGATGGCCATCTACACCTACTATCCGCAATGGGACTGGATCATCGTCATCAGCGCGTATACCGACGAGGCGACCCAGCAGATGACGGAACTGGCGATGTCGCTGCTCAAGGAAGATATGGTGGCGACGTACCGCGGTTCAGTGGCGGATATTGGCGGGCAGGTAGTACCTACCTACAACCAGATCCGTTTCCTGGACGAGAAAGGCATGGAGCATATCAACGTCGTCAGCGGCAAGTTCTCCGACATTCTCTCAAGCAAGGCGGACACGGACTGGTTCAAGGCCGCCGCCGGCCTGAGCGCGGGCAAGGTGTACAATGACGGCATTGTGGTCGCGACCAACACGGGGCTGCCGGAGTTGCGCATGGCGACGCCGATTGTCATCGACGGCAAATTCAAGGGTGCATTTGGCATCAGCGTCGATGCGCGCATCGTGGCCGCAGCCATTCGCCAAAGCAAATACGGCAAGACGGGCTACGCCTTTGTGCTGGACAACACCGGGAGGGCAATCGCCCATCCCCGGTTCGCCTTCAAGGACAACGTGAGCCTTGCGGACGCGAAATTCGGCAGCCTCGCGGACTTCACCAGGCAGAAACTACTCTCCGGCCAGACCGGCGTGGGCGAGTACGTATTCGAAAACCTGGGCAAGACGGTTGCCTATGAACCACTCCGCGTCGGCGACAGGAAATACGTCGTGGCGGCAAGCCTGCCAACCGAGGAAGTCACTGCGGCCGCAATCGCGATCGTCGAAGATGTCCAGGCCAGCACACGCAAGATCGTGATGCTTTTGGGCGGCATCGTCGTCGCCCTGGCGCTGACCGGCTCCTTAGTCGGCTGGTTCTTCGCCCGCTCCATCACCCGGCCGATCATGCGGATCATTGGCCAGCTCAACCAGGGTGCCGAGCACGTATCCAACGCCTCTGACGAGGTCTCCAAGTCCAGCCAGTCGGTCGCGCAGGGCTCAAGCGAACAGGCTGCCGCCGTCGAAGAGACCAGTTCCTCTCTTGAGGAATTCTCCAGCATGACGCGACGCAATACCGAGTCGGCACAGAAGGCGCGGTCGCTCTCCGAGCAGGCCAAGGACGCCGCCCAGAGCGGCGACAAGTCGATGGCCCGCATGAGCACCGCCATCAACGAAATCCAGTCGGCCGCCGACCAGACCGCCAGGATCATCAAGGTCATCGACGAAATCGCCTTCCAGACCAATCTGCTGGCGCTCAACGCGGCCGTTGAAGCCGCCCGTGCCGGCGAGTCTGGCAAGGGCTTCGCGGTTGTCGCCGAGGAGGTTCGCAATCTTGCCAAACGCTCGGCCGAAGCCGCCAGGACAACGGCAAGCCTGATCGAAAGCTCGGTGAGCAAGGCCCAACAGGGCGTTGCCATCTCCGCCGAAGTCGCCAAGTCGCTAAGCCAGATCACCACCGACGTCTCCCAGGTCAACCATCTCGTCCAGGAGATTGCCCAGAGTTCCACCGAGCAATCCAGCGGCATCGAGCAGATCGGCATGGCCATGCACGACATCGACAAGACCACGCAATCAAACGCGGCCACGTCGGAGGAAAGTGCTTCGGCGGCAACCGAGCTGAACGAGGAAGCGACGCGAGTCAGCAACTCCGTCCGCGACCTCGTCGGCGTCATTCAAGGCACATAGTCGGCAACCCATGACGCAAGGACCGCTCGGCGATCGCTCGCCGAGCGGTCCCAATTACGTTGGCAAGGCGGTTTCGTCGAAACTGCCTCACCCAAATGCCTTGGCCAATTGACAACCATCAAATCGCGTGCAACAATGTATCCGGATGGAAGGATGGATACACCTTAAAGGAGCCGCTCGATGACACTGATGACCCAACCTGTCGCAAAGAACAAGCCCGCCGCGTTTGAATACAAGGTGGCCGATCTGTCGCTCGCCGACTGGGGCCGCAAGGAGATCATGCTCGCCGAGCAGGAAATGCCCGGCCTGATGTCCGTTCGCGCGGAATTCGCCAAGGCCCAGCCGCTTAAGGGCCTGCGCATCGTCGGCTCGCTGCACATGACCATCCAGACGGCGGTGCTCATCGAAACGCTGACGGCGCTGGGCGCCAACGTTCGCTGGGCTTCCTGCAACATCGTCAGTACCCAGGACCACGCCGCGGCGGCCATTGCCGTCGGCCCCAAGGGCACGATCGACAACCCCAAGGGCGTCCCCGTGTTCGCCTGGAAGGGCGAGACGCTCGAGGAATACTGGTGGTGTACGGAACGCGCCGTCGATTTCGGCAACGGCCAGGGCCCCGAGCAGATCGTGGACGACGGCGGCGATGTCACGCTGCTGATCCACAAGGGCGTCGAGTTCGAGAAGGCCGGCAAAGTGCCCGCGCCCACCAAGAACGACTCCGAGGAGTGGACCGAGGTGCTTAAGCTGCTGGCCAAATGCTTCAAGGCCGACCCGACGCGCTGGCAGAAGGCCGCCGCGATCTGCAAGGGCGTCTCCGAGGAAACCACCACGGGCGTGCATCGGCTGTACGAGATGCAGAAAAAGGGACAGTTGCTGATCCCCGCCATCAACGTCAACGACTCCGTCACCAAGAGCAAGTTCGACAATCTCTACGGATGCCGCCACTCGCTCATCGACGGCATCTTCCGCGCCAGCGACGTCATGCTCTCGGGCAAGGTCGCCGTGATCTGCGGCTACGGCGATGTGGGCAAGGGCTGCGCCCAGTCGCTCAAGGGCCAGGGCTGCCGCGTGATCGTCACCGAGATCGACCCCATCTGTGCCCTGCAGGCCGCGATGGAAGGCTACCAGGTCGACACCATGGAGAACTGGATCGGCACGGCCGACATCTTCATCACCGCCACCGGCAATCACAACATCATCACTGCCGCGGACATGGGCAGGATGAAGGACAAGGCGATCGTCGGCAACATCGGCCACTTCGACAACGAGATCGACATGGCCGGGCTGAAGAAGATCAAGGGAATCAAGAAGACGAACATCAAGCCGCAGTACGACCTGTGGACCTTCCCCGACGGCCACGGCGTGCTGATCCTCGCCGAAGGCCGCCTGCTGAACCTCGGCTGCGCCACCGGCCACCCGAGTTTCGTGATGAGCAACAGCTTCACCAACCAGACGGTCGCCCAGATCGACCTGGCCCTCAGCGCCGCCGGCAAGCCAACCATGTCAGGGATCCGCTACGAGAAGGGCAAGGTGTACACGCTGCCGAAGAAGCTCGATGAAAAGGTTGCCCGCCTGCACCTGGACAAACTGGGTGTGAAACTGACCAAGTTGAGCAAGGACCAGGCCGACTACATCGGCGTGCCCGTTGAAGGACCGTATAAGCCGGACCACTACCGGTATTGATTAGTGTGATCGAAGAACGCCCAGGGCATACCTGGGCGTTCTTGTTTATGCGAGCGGGCGATCAGAGACTGTGGCCCACGCCTTCAGCCCACCAGCAGTGCGCCGCGATGCAGGCGGTCCAGGCACGGGGGCAGGTAGTTCTCCAGCGCGGCTCGGCGCTGGGCGGGGTCGGCGGGTGCGCCAATGTCAATCTCGCCCGCCTCAATGCGCTGTTCCAATGCCGCGATGATCTGCGCGGCATCTTGTTGCCCATCCAACAGCGCCAGCACTGCGGGATCGATCCCCTCCAGCACGACGCTGCGATGCCGCACGTTGGTGACGACATCCAGGCCGTCGCTTGCCTGCAGACGCGCGTAATCAAAACCCCGGGGACGCCGGGAAATGGCCGACACCAGCGGCAGCGCGACACCGTGGGCAGTGACGATGCCGGACAGCACGAACTCCAGCAGCATGCCGCAGACCGCGGCGTCGTCGACATCGCCGGCCGCGGCGCGGATATCGTTGAAACTTGCCGCGTTGGGCCACGCCTGCGATAGACCGACGAGCATGCCCTTCATGATCGGGTTGTTCGTGGAAATCGTCTTGCCATTGCCCGTCTCGAACCGCTCGGGCTCGGTGCTGCGCACGTCCATAAGCGGATTTTGGGCGCGAATCATCGCCGAGAACTGCATGCCCGCCAGCGCCTCGGGGTGCAGCCGTCGCTCGACCAGGGCGCCACGGTGGCAGACGAGGGACCGGCGGAAAACCCGATTGGTCAGGAAGTCCAGATATTGTTCCTGGGCCAGCGGCTCCGGCGGAAGTTGTGCCAGCGCGGGCTGAATCTTGCCGCCATGGCGGCCCCAGGCGGATGATCCCAGTGGCGACTCGCTGAGGTAGGTCAGCCCGAATTCCTCCAGTTGTCTTTGGAATTCGTGGAAGTGAAACGGCCGGTTGATCGCGTCGAGGTGCTCGTGCAGCACGTAGTAGTCGAGTTGATCGACGATTTCGCGAGCCTCATCGGCAACGATCTTCGCGAAGATGGTCTCGCGATCCGACACCGCCTCGGCCGCGATGGACATTATCCGGCGTGCCTCGGCTATCTTCTGCTGGTGCGTCTCAAACCTGCCGGCGTGAAACGCCATCATGTCACGGACAATGCCGCGGACGTGCCAGCCGGGATACGTGTTGAAGCTGATGAAGGCCACGCCGCGCGGCGCCAGATGCCGGGCGCACAACTCGACGATCTTGCTGCGGACGGACTCGGGAACCCAGGAATAGACGCCGTGGCATATCACGTAGTCAAACTGGCCCGCGTCGGCCGGGAAGGCCATCAGGTCCATCGCGTGCAGTTCGACATTGGAAAGCCCCAGTGCCTCGGCCACCCGGCGTGCCATCTCGATCTGCCTCGGGGAAAGGTCGATGCCGACGAACTTGGCGCCCGGCAACGCCACCGCCGGCGGCAGGATGTTCCCGCCCGTGGCGCAGCCGATCTCCAGCACGCGGCAGGTGCGGACGTCGGGCGCTGCCACGCCGAGAATCGCCGCCACGCCCGCCATGCTGTCGGGGTGCGTTTCCCAATGCGAACCGGCCGCGTAGGGAGTCTCCTCGTAGCTGTCAAGAATGCCGTCGCCGGGCATTATGCAAGCCTCCTTGTAGCCGCGATGGTCCATCGCGGTTTGCGCGCGGTTGCCGCCAACCTCCGCGATCACCGATCGCAGCCACAATTGTTCATCAAACGTCGCAGATCGTCACAGCCTGCACGAGCGAGGCGATCTTGTCCTTGCGGGCCGGCACGAATTCCTGCGCTACGTAGCCCTTGTAGCCCGTCTCGACGATTGCCTTCATGACGGCCGGATAGTTGATCTCCTGCGTTTCGTCGATCTCATGGCGCCCGGGGTTGCCGCCGGTGTGGTAGTGGGCGAAATACTGGCCGTTGGTCTTGATGCTCCGCATGATGTCTCCCTCCATGATCTGCATGTGGTAGATATCAAAGAGAAGCTTGAAATTCTCGGAGCCGACCGCCTTGCACAATTCGACGCCCCAGGCTGACTTGTCGCACTGGTAGTCCTTGTGGTCCACCCGGCTGTTGAGCAGTTCCATGACCAGGTTGACCTTCTTCTGCTCGAAGTACCCGATGACCTTCTTGATGCCTTCGGCGCAAATTTTGATGCCTTCGGCGTCGTCCTGTCCCTCGCGATTGCCCGAGAAACAAATAACGTTGGGGAAGCTGAACTCGGCGTTGGCGTCGGCCAGTTTCTTCAGTGTGTCGTTGATCTTCTCGTGGTTCTCGCGGCGGTTGAAGCCCTTGGTGATGCCGCCGGCCACGCCCGAGGTCATGGCGCAGACCAGGCCGGCTTCCTTGAGCGCCGGGAACGCCTTGGGCTCCTGGAGTTCGATCGACTTGAGCCCGATTTTTTTGGCGACCGGGATCATCTCGTCGAGCTTGATGCCGCTGTAGCACCAGAGGCAGACGGACTGGTTGATCCGCCCGTTCTTGACTACGGGCATGGTTACGCCCGCCGGCAGGTCGGCCGCGAACGCCGCCCCGCCCATGGCGCTGGCCGCCGTGATTCCGACGGCGGCAAGCAGTCCGCGCCGGCTGAGACGATTCAGGTTACTGGTCTGGTTCATCGCTAACTCCTCGCCGCGAAGGCGTTGTTGAAGGTTTCAAGACAGTGAGGCGGCATTGTACCGTGATTTCGTCCGGGGCAACACCGGAGCGTTGCGGCGAAGCGAGGGTGCATCCGCAAAATGGTGGCAGCGGCGTCTGGCCGCTGGATGAGAACACACAGAGCCCAGACGGCTCTGCCACAGACGGCTCTGCCACTATTGCAGCCCCAGCGTATCCCGTTACACTGTCTGCACTTTGAATCCGGCCATCGCTGTTCGGCGGCGGCGAGAGAAGGTGGTTTCTACTTGCAGGTCTTTTGCGTGAGAGAATACTCGAAGCGAACGTGGGTGGTTTTGAGTCTGGCTCTTGGCTTGTCTTGCGCCGGGTTTTCCGGGCCGCCGGCGTTCGCATTGGCCGACGCGCCAGTGCGCGCAACCACCCGCCCCAGCGGAGTCATTCCCGTCGAGTTGACCGGCCGAAAAGTGGATGAAGTGCGCATCCTCGGCAAAGCCAAGCCGCTTGGCTCCGAGCAGATCTCGACGATTGTCCATGTGGTTCGCAGCCGCGAGGGCGAGCCATTCGAGCCCACCACCGTCGAAAGCGACTACCAGCGCATCTACGAACTGAAGAAATACGCCAATGTCGAGGCCCGCGTCGAGCCCACCAAGACCGGCGTCGTCGTCATCTTCGAAGTCACCGAGCAGCCGGTCATCAAGGAAATCCGCTACAAGGGCAACGACGAACTCGACACCGAGGACATCCAGGCCGTCGTCAACCTCAAAGTTGGCGAGGCCATCGATTCCTTCCGCCTCGGGCTTGCCAAGGAATCCATCGAGCGCGTCTACCAGTCACACAACCTGCCCTACGTCCATGTCGATGTGGATCAGGAAGAACTGAACAAGACCGGCATCCTCATCTTCAATGTCATTGAAGGCCCCAAGGTGCGCGTCCGCAAGGTGCAGTTCCTTGGCAACAAGACATTCGGTGGCGGCAAACTCGGCGACCAGATCAAGACCAAGAGCTGGTTCCCGATTTTCAGCGGCGGCGTCTTCGATGCCGATCAACTCGAGCAGGATGTGGCCTCGATCCGCGAATGGTATCAGCATCACGGCTTCTTCGACGTCCGGGTCGGCCGGCGGGTTGTCGTCTCTCCCAATCAGAAAGAGGTCATGGTCGAGTTCGTGATCGATGAGGGGCAACGCTATGTTGTCGATCACGTCACCTTCGTCGGCCTTAACGCCGTTACCGAAGCCCAGCTCCGTGAAAACCTCAAGATGATCGAAGGCCGGTTCTACGACTACGACACGATCAAGCGCGACACCAAGGAGATCGTCAAGGTCTACAGCCCGCTCGGCTACATCTATGTTCCGGGCGATCCCAATCCCGATCCCGCTTACCTCAAGATTCACGACGAGCCGATCTTCCGCCGCGACGCCGGCAAGGTGGAACTGAAGTACACCATCTCCGAAGGCAAGCCGTTCAAACTCGGCCGCGTCCTGCTCAAGGGCAACCAGAAGACGCAGGACAAGGTCGTTGAACGTGAGCTGCGCGTAGCCCCCGGCCAGCTTTACAATTCGTCAGAACTGATCAGAGCCCAGGACCGCCTCAAGGCGTTGGGCTACTACCGCGGCGTGACCATCACGCCCATCCCGCCCGTGGGCGCCGCTCCGGACTCCGACATCGACGTCCGCGATCTGCTCGTTGAGGTGGTCGAAGGCGACACCGCCCGCTTCGCCATCGGCGCCGGCGTCA
>JANYKD010000065.1 GCA_025361735.1 Phycisphaerales bacterium | reverse complement strand
GACAACGCCATGATCCATCAGACCTTGTGGAATGGCCAGACGATTTCGGACAGGTCAAACTTCAACCAGATCCTGACCCGGCGCACGCTGCCGGGCGATACGAATCTCGACGGCAGGGTGGACGGCCAGGACTATCTGAATATCTTCGCCAACATGGGCCGCGCCGGCGCGACATACCTCGAGGGCGATTTGAACTTCGACGGCGTGATTACGCCTGACGATCTCGCGATCGTCACCGCGGGCCTTGGTGCCGGCGCTGCCGCCAGCGCCGGTCCGTCCCTCCCGGCCGTCCCGGCGGCTAGCGCCGCTGTGATGGCCGCATCGACTCGCAGAGCTCCGAAGAAGCCGGCGCTTCACATGAAGCCCGCGACGGCGCGTTCCGTGTCGCACAAGGCAGCGCCGTTCAAAAGGGCGCGGCACGCTCAGTGAGCTCGGAGCCAAGGTGGTGACCAAAGGCGTTGAAATTGTGTAGCGTCACGGGCGCGGCGTATGGCGCAAGTGGTTGTCGTGAATAGACTGCTGGATTTGTCCGGGTGGGCGGAGGTGGGGAAAACCGATTCGAAAGCGTCCTGATCGGGACGGGCTTGGGAAGTGGAAAGGACGGGACAAGGACGTGGTTCTTCAGCCCCTCCCAAAGCCATTCCGCATTGCCTAACCACTTGTTTCACAACCGTTTACGATCCCCATCTTGAACTCTTGAATCTTCCGCCGCCTTCCGTATTACCGCAACAACGACCCCGCCGGCGGATCGAGGTAGACACTCGTTGACGCATGCACCTGCAGGATCGACGCCGGTATCTCGGGCGCGACCGGCCCGTCGATCGCGGCCCGCACCGCCTCGGCCTTCCGCTCATCGGGCACCGTGCAGACAATGTGCCGCGACTTCATGATCTGCCGGATACTCATGGTCACGGCCTGCTTCGGCACGGCGCTGAGCTTGGGGAACCAGCCTTCGCCTAGCTGCTGCTGGCGGCAGGCAGCGTCGAGTGTCACGACGATGAAGGGCTCTTCCGTGTCGAAATCGGCAGGGGGGTCGTTGAACGCGAGATGGGCGTTCTCGCCGATGCCGATGAAGGCGACGTCGATCGACTGGCCGGCAAGGATGGCGCCGACGCGCTGACACGTTTCCAGCGGATCGGTCTCGGCATCCAGGCCATGAAACGCGGCTGGGGGCACCGGCAGGCGGCCGATGAATCGCTCCTGGAGATAGCGCCGGAATGAGGCCGGATGCGTGATCGGCAGGCCGACATATTCGTCCAGATGAAACACCGTGACGCGGGACCAATCGATGTCGCCCTGGGCCAGCAGCGCATCCAGCATCTCGAACTGCGATGCCCCGGTCGCGAGAATGATCGCGGCGCCGCCATTGGCCGCGATGGCTTCTCGGATATGCGCGGCGCCGTCCGTTGCCGCCGCGCTCGCCATGTCCAGTTTGTGCTTGCTGATCCAAATCTTCATGATGCTGGTATGATACACGAATAGGAGCCCAGGGATGCCACAACGAGACCAGCCTGTTTCGCCCGCCGTGCTGGACTACTGGCGCACGCAGTTGACGGTGCTGCGCCGCAGATTCGCCGAATCGCCCCAGGGCCAATGGACCTGGTTCTGGATCATCCAGGCGCACATCATTGCCTACCTGCTGGGGCGCTATGCGGGCGAACGCGTGGAGGGCCTGCCCGAGCTCCCGGCCGGCCATGCACCTCCGCCGCTCCCGGGAAACGCATCGCCAGCGCCCGAGCGCTCTGCCGGCCACGCATTGCCGTCTGTTCCGCCCGGGATGGGCAAGGCGCCTCGCTCGGCCGGCCAGATGCGACATCGCCTGGAGGGCATCGTCGCGGTCAACCGCCAGCGATACGATGACTTCTGCCGGATGGTCGAAGAGCAGCGCAAGGCCGTCCTGCGTGCCCTGAAGGCGCAGATGGGCGTCGCATGGTGGTTGGAAGAGGACATCCCCAAGAAGGCAGAGCCAGTCGCCATCATGCCTCGGCCGCGCCCGCCCGAAGAGGCCATGTCGCTGCGGCTGCAGGCCATGCGCAGGGAGTTGGAGGCCGATCGGCCGGACTTGCGGAGCATCTGCGAAGCGATGGCGGAGGCCGAATTGGCCGCCCCCGAGCAGGACCCGGCTCTGCTGCGGATGTTCGAGGAACTGCGGATCAAGGACCTGTTCCGCCCGGCCGGCTCGCCGCCGTCGGAGGAGGAACTGCTGAAGGAACTGGCCGATCCGCAGGCCGCGGATCAAGCGGCGTCGTCCAAGGCACAGTAGTGGGGCCAGCATTGTCGCCGGCCTCTGCCGCTGTCTACAACGGCTGGAGTTCATCGAGCATGGCGCTGGCGGCGATGGCGCGAATTTTCGGACCCATGTCGAACGAATGGCGGCCGGCATGCATCACGAACAGTCGATCAAGCTTGAGGTCGTCCATGGCGATGCGCATCGATGGGGTGGCCTGTGGCGCCGACGTGCGTTTGATCTCGAAACCCAGCCGGGAATTACCACGGACGACGAGGAGGTCCAGTTCCGCCCCGGCGTGCGTCCCCCAGAAAAAGCACTCGCGCCATTCGACGCCGAGCCGGCGGATGCACTGGTCGATGATGAACCCTTCCCAGGACGTCCCGAGCTTCGGATGGCGAAGCAGATCGTCCAGGTTCCGGATATTCAGAAGGCCATGGAGGAGTCCGGAATCGGTAATGAAGAGCTTGGGGGCCTTCACCTGTCGTTTGGCGAGGTTCTCGTGCCAGGGCTGCAACTGCCGCACCACCAGTGCCGACGTCAGCTTGTCCAGGTAGCTGCGGACGGCGAATTCCGACACGCCGAACGAGCGGGCCAGTTCCGAGGCGTTCCACACTTGCCCGTGCCAATGGGCAAGCATCGACCAGAAGCGGAACATGGTCGCGCCCGCGACGTTCACGCCAAGCTGCGGCAAATCCCGTTCGATGAACGTCCTGATGAAGTCCGTCCGCCAGGAAAAACTGCCCGCGTCCGAGCGGACGACATAGGAGCGAGGGAACCCGCCTCGCGACCAGAGTCGTTCGAGGCGGGCGGCGCCGACGTCGGCCAGCGAGAGCCCGGAAAGTTCGTGGTAATGAATCCTCCCGGCCAGGGTCTCGGAGGTTTGCCGGAGCATGTCCGGCGAGGCGCTGCCCAGCACCAGGAACTTCGCCGGCTTGCGCGGGCGGTCAGCGAGAACGCGCAGCACCGGGAAGACCTCCGGAAGCCGTTGGATTTCATCGAGTACCACGAGGCCCTTGAGCCGCTCCAGCGCCCCCAGGGGGTCGGCCAGCGCCGCCAGATCGTCGGCCCGCTCCAGATCGAAGAACGTACTGGGCCGGTGCGACCGCCTGGCCAGTTCCCGCGCCAACGTGGTCTTGCCGACCTGGCGGGCGCCGAGAATGCCGACGATAGGGAATCCGGTCAGGGCTTTTGTCAGCCACGCCATGTCCAGGGGACGCTCGATCATGCCAGAATGCTACCTTGAAATCTCGATTAGTTCAATCGAAATTTCAAGGTCGGTGTCACAGGCGTAGATCATGCCGGCCGTCAGCGTATCGCCGCCAGGTTCTCCCGATACGGCGGCCGGACCACGCCGCGCTCGGTGATCAGCGCTGTCACCAGCGCCGCCGGCGTGACGTCGAACGCCGGGTTGTAAAACCGCACGCCATCCGGCGCGGTCTGGCGGCCAAAACCGCGGGAGATTTCCGCGGGGTCGCGCTCCTCAATGGGAATCTGCGAGCCGTCCGCGATCTTCCAGTCAATGCTGCTGATCGGAGCCGCCACGTAAAAGGGGACACCGAAGTGCTTCGCCAGAATCGCCACGCCGTACGTGCCGATCTTGTTGGCCACGTCGCCGTTGGCGGCCACACGGTCGGTGCCGACGATCACCGCGTCGACCTTGCCCTGCGACATGACCGTGGCGGCCATGTTGTCGCAGATGACCGTCACCGGGACCCCGTTCGTTTCCAGCTCATACGCCGTGATCCGGCTGCCCTGGAGCAGCGGACGGGTCTCGTCGGAGTAGACGTGGAATTGCAGCCCCTGTTCCGTGCCCACATAAATCGGCGCCAGCGCCGTGCCGTACTGCACCGTCGCCAGGCCGCCGGCGTTGCAGTGGGTCAGTATGTTGATCGCCCGGCCGGCAACGCTCTTCAGCAGCGACACGCCGTGCTGGCCGATGGCCCGGCAGACGCGGTTGTCCTCATCGATCATCGCCAGGCACTCGGCCAGCAGCCGGCTCTTGATGAACTCGACCGCCTCCCGTGGCGCCATGCGGTGCGAGTCGCGCCCCGCGTCGCGCGCCACCCGCCGCATGCGGTCCAGCGCCCAGAACAAGTTCACTGCGGTCGGCCGCGAGGTGGCCAGGTAGTCGGCAACCGCATTGATCCGATCGTATAACGGCAGCAGTTCAGAGTTCTGAAAACCGCGTACGCCGAGATACACCCCAAACGCCGCCGCCACGCCGATGGCCGGCGCGCCGCGCACCACCAGCCGCTTGATCGCATCCCACATCTGCCGCTCATCGGCGATGTCGAGGTAGAGTGTTTCCAGCGGCAGCCGCGTCTGGTCGAGAAGGAGGAGTCGATCGTTGTACCAGCGAATAGTTTGCAGCATAGCGGCAATATAGCGGTGGTGATTGTGAGGGGGAAATCGACAAGTGGGGCCAGCGTCCCCGCTGGCCTGGATTGATTCGTCGGGTACGCCTCCGGCGGGCCGGTTAGGGCAGTGGCTCTACATTCACTTTCACCGCGCCCAGGTCACCACGCGCAGCAACACTATTCCAAGCAGGAACACCGCTTGCGTCGCCAGGGTTGTCGGCCAGGCATGGCGGATACGCAGATACAGACGGCAGGCCGTCGCCAGGCGCAGGGCGAGCAGCGGAAACATCGTCAGGGTTATAAGCGCGAAGATGCGAGTTGCGTACTCTTCGCAGCCGGGGTACGCAATCGCACCAAGGCACACGCCGGCCATCAACACTCCTGCCAGGGCGATGACATCGCCCGAATAGACGACTGCGCGGACGACATGCGACAGCTTGACACCGGCCCGTCGGAACGTGGTTTGACAGACCATCAGCACGGCCAGCGTAACCAGTGGCCACAGGGTGAACGCAACCCACCAGTACGTAGTGGCGTCGCCAACGGAGACGCGCAGCACACTTAAAACCATCTCTGTGAATTCCGTACTGGATTCCCGTGACGCAAAGGGCCAGGCGGGTCCCACGCGGCTGGCCCGACGCACTCCCTCAAGAACGATTCCAGCCAGCATGGGCGCCAGCACGAGCACCTGGCACAACAGGAAATACACAAGTATTCTTCGAGGAACAGTCCGATGCACTGGCGAGAGCTGGCGCCAGAATTGCCCGGGATTGAGCCCGTGGAACATCGTCTTGAGGAATGCCCCGAGATTCCAGCACGGTTGATGCTCGTAGAGATACGGATGCTGCGTGCGGGCCGCTTCGAACAGTTCCACCCAGCGGAACTGCAGGCCACACTCCGGGCAGAGCGGCCGCTCCAGTCCGCGCAGGTTGTATCCACACAACGGGCAATGCACATCCTTAATGATGCCCGCCCAGTCAGGCCGATCTCCGACAATGTCCGGCACTGACGCGGCCACGGCCGGCTCCGCCGCAAGTTCGCGCCCGGCCTGACGGGATTGAGTCCAGACCAGCAGGAACGCGCTCAGCGGAAAGCCTGCATACAGCGGCGCAATGTGTGCCGTCGAAATCGGCTGGCCGCCGAGCCAGACATCCATCGCCGCGGACGCAAACGCGGCCAGTGCGGCCGCCAGGACAATCTCGGCGGAAAGACGATGCCGAAGTCCCAGCAGCGCCAAAACGCCGAACGGGATCCAGGCGATCCAGGCGAAGCGTGCGGCGTAGTCAATGGCCGCCATCCATGCGGGCGACTTGCACACTGACAGTCGAAGCCAGGTCGGTGCGGTGTCCGCCGAGTAGGATCGCCCATCTAGATCCCAGATCGTTGCCAGGGAGTTGAAAGTTGTCCCGTGCCAGAGCCGTCCGTGTTCATCTCGAGCGAAACCCATCACGGCTTCAACGCGGCCATCATCAAGCCATACCCACACCTCAACCTGCCCCGAGAGTTTGTCTGCGATGTACGCGTGGTTACTCCACGAGAATGTCGCAGGCAGGTCGTTGAGGCGCGCAGGCTTCAGTTTGATCCCGAGTTGGTTCTCGAACGCTTGTCGGTCCAGACCGATTCTTGCGTCCGCTCGTCGCAACAGGGAATTGCTGTTCCATTCATCCTTGATCAGGGAAGCACGCGCGTTCGCATACGCGTACCATCGATTCTGTTCGCGGATTCGTCCGGCTACGAGTGCGCCTAGTATGCTGAGCGCAACCAGCCATAACGTCAGGCGCAGAATCCCACCCCGCAACGGCGGTTGCCGATCCGGGCCGCTTTGAAGTGAATTCGCCATGTCTCCAGCCCTCACGCCACAGCGAGAGAACGGCCGTTGCTACTGTATATACCCCTGCTTCTGATACTCCACCAGCCGATAGTACAGCTTGCGCACCGAGATCCCCAGTTCGGCGGCCGCTTCGGTGCGGTTGCCATTGTGGCGATGCAGCGCCGTGATAATTGAATCCCGCTCGATATCGTCCAGGCTCTTGGGCGCGTCGGTGGCGCCCTGGCGTGGCAGGACAACGGGCACAGGACCCGTTGCGGCCGGCTCGTCGTCTTCCTCTTTCTCGACCTCTTCCAACACAGCCTTGGGCGGAGCGGCCGGCTGCCAGCTCTCCAGGCGCTTCTCCCGGGCACGCGTCAGGGCCAACTCAATGTCCTTCAGTGCCGCGGGCTTGGTGAGGAAGTCGACCACGTCCAGGTGAATGGCCTGCTTGGCGGCCGCGAGATCGCCGAACCCCGTGAGCACGACCACGCGAATCTCCGGCCAGCGTTTGCGGATGATGTTGAAGAGTTCCATGCCGTTCATGCCGGGGAGATTGAGGTCGAGCAGGATGATATCGAACGGCTTCTGCTCGAGCTGTCGCAGAGCCGCCTCGGCGCTACCCACCGGCGTGCATCGAAACAGCATCTCATGGACCACCGTATTCAGCATGTCGCGAAGCCGTTTTTCATCCTCGACCAGCAGAACATCCCTGCCTGCTTCGGGTGGATAGATGCGATTCGTCATACGCCAACCTCCTCTAACTGCGTGGCGGCCGGGAATCTTACAACAAACCGGCTCCCTTTGCCCGGCCCGGCGCTCTCAGCGCGAATCGTTCCACCGTGGCCTTCGACAATCAGGTGCGAGATTGACAGTCCCAGGCCCGTGCCGGGGAGTCCTGCTCCCCGTCTGGCGGTAAAGAGCGGCTCGAATGCATGTTCGAGAATCTCCGGCGTCATTCCGCGACCGTTGTCCGATACCTCAATTTCAACCCACGTCCTGTCGGATTTTCCGCCAATGAGCACTTCGCCCCTGCCTTCCTCGACCGCATCCAGCGCGTTTACCACCAGGTTGAGCAATACTTGTCGCATCTCGGCGGCGTTGGCCATGACCAGCAGCGGATTCTCTCCGGGCACTCGGGCCACCACACTGCGGCCGCGATACTGCTCGAGCCCGTTGACGAGGTTGGCGGTGTCCGATGCTATCCGCGACAGTGACACCGGCTCGCGACGGGCCTGCCCCGGCCGCACGAGTGACAGCAGCCGCTCGGTGATTTCCTTGCAGCGGAAGGCCTCGTCCCAGATGATCTGCACCGCTTCGCCGACCTGCCGCGGAGTGTTTTCGCCGTCGGGTTTGGCGAGCCGCCGCATTGCCAGTTCGGCGTGTCCGGTGATGATGCCCAGCGGGTTGTTGATCTCGTGCGCCACGCCGGCCGCCAGGAAACCGACCGACGCCAGCCGTTCCGATCGCACGAGTTCCTTTGATTTCTGCTCGACCTTTTCCTCAAGTCGGCGGTAGAAGTCATCGAGTTCGGCGGCCATGCGGTTGAAGTCCTCGGCCAACTCGCTGAACTCGCGGTCCCCGCTCGGCGTCAGTCGCTCCGAGAACTTCGCCGCGGCCAGACGTTGCACGCCCGCGCGCAGTTCCTTTACCGGCCGCGAAATACTCAGGAATTGCGACCGGCTGATCGCGGCGCCAGCCACGATGATCGTGGCGGTAAGCCCCGCGATGACCCAGATGATGAACTGGAGCCGCCTTCTCGCCTCCCGCTGGTTCGATTTGATGAGTGAATCCATTTCGCGGGCCAGCGAGTCCAGTTCCACCATGACGGTGTCCAGCGAACTGATTTGCCTGGCGACGTTCATCGCAGGCGTGCCCGGACCGCCCTCGTACGCCGCGAGCACCGCGAAGAGCGCGGCGGAGGCGCGCTTGCCGCCTTCCAGTTCGCGGCGGTCGTGGTCCTCGGACTCCTCATCAAGCTCTTGCTGCTGGCAGAACCTGTCGAGCTCGGTCAGGGATTCCTTAAGCAGCGCCGTGATCTTCTCTTTGTCGGGCGTCTCGATGGCCAGGTGGAGCTTGAGCTGCGAGGTCCTGACGGCCACCGCATTGACCATGCGCGATTCCGCATACTCGTCGGATGCGACATGGAGGTTGTGCTTCATGAGCAGCAACCCCACCCCCGAAGCAGCCACAATGAGCAGCAGGCTGCCCAGCAGCACGAAGTTCTTGAGAATGATGCGCCGTCGCACGGTCATGTTGGGAGGCGATTATAGCAAATCCCAAGCGAGTCTCAGGCGCGCGTCCTGTTTTTGCGTACCACGCCCGTGACCGCGATGTCGAACGGGTTTTCATCGGGGTCATTGCTCCCGATCTGAACGGTGCCGTTGAACGTGCCGGCTTTGGTGTTGATCAACTCGATGATGAGCGTGTCCGACTTCCCGGCCGCCAGTGTCGCGACCGGCTTCTTGGCCAGCTTATAACCAGCCGGAAGCGTGAACGCCGTCATCTTCAGCGTCTGATAGCCGCTGTTGGTGATCTTAAACGTGATTCGCGGCCCCAGCGAGGGTTTGCCGCCGACGGGGGTCGTCCCGAAGCTGGTCACGCCCGTATTGTCCACCAGCGCCGTCGACTTGGTTCCCACCGCGCGCACCACGCTGATATCCGGCGCCGGCGTTTCGTCGCTGGTCAGCATTATCTTGCCGGTCTTGGCCGTGCCCAGCGTGTAGCCGGCCGAGGGCGACAACGTCAGATTGATCAGTTCCGGCACCTCGGGAATTGAATCGTCGATCGGAATGACATCGATCGCCGCCGTTCTGCTGCCGGGGAAGAAGGTTATCGAACCCGGCAGTGCCTGATAATCGGCGCCTTGGGTGGCCGTTCCGGAAAGGGTGTAGTTGACGACCAGGGCGCTATCCAGCGGCCCGGCCCGCGTGATCAGGAATCGGCCATCCGTGCCGGTTTCGGTGGCGGTGGCACCCGGTACGGAAAGCGAAAGGGTCTGCTTGTGGTTAAGGGTAACCGGCTTTGCGAAATAGGTTCGCACCGGCGCGTTGACACTGTCGTCGGCGACGGAATAGATGTAATAGGTTCCATCCGGCACCGTCTGGTTGTTCCAACTGGCCGTTGCCGCGGCGTCCTTTTCCGCGATATTCTGCACGATTGGCACGCCATCGAAACCGGTGTTGTTCGTGTCATAGTAGAAGGAAACGCTGGCCTTGGAATCCGGATCCCTGGCGGTGTAGCTGATCTTGGCCGGGGCGTTGGCCGGGGTCGTGACGGACTGGATCGTGACTGTGGGTGCGACGTTGCCGCCAACAGCGCTGAATTCGATGGTGCCGGCATCCTGCTGTGAGGACATGCCGACCTTCCAATTGCCGGCCGCCGGATTGCGGATGTAGACGGCGCGGTGGGTCGGGCTGGTCAGATCGGGCACGATGAGCATCGACCCGGGGGGGAACTGGCTTTCGGTCAGGACAGCGCCGGTGGGAGTGGTGATGGTGAGGGCGGCATCGGTGATGGCGTTGTTCCAGTCGGAACTGAGCAGAAGGAAGGGCGCTCCGGCCGCGACGGCAAAGGTGGTATTGGCGGCATTGCGCGCGGTGCGGTGCCCGCCGGCCTTCACGGCGTCGCCGCCGATCAGACTCACATGGCCGTCGAAACCGACGTGAATACCGCCGGCGATCACCGTCGGAGCGCCGAAGGGCCAGTGAATGGTGATGGCCCCGGTGGCTTCCAAATAGTCGTCCGACGAATTGTGGTCGTTGGAGTAATGAAGCAGAACCGTCCCGTGCGCAAAGTCCATGCCGTTGGGGAACAGAGCGCGTCCGGCGCCCCAGGGGATGACGTCAAAGGCGCTGGCGGGAATCTGCAGATCGCCTGATGCCGTTAGATCGAAACTCAGGTCGGAGTGGACGTTGAGACTGACCGTGCCCGTGATGACGCCGCCGAACAGGGTGATGTCGCCACTGACGGAGACTTCGCCCGAGCTATCCACCGTCACCTGCGCGTCAATGTGGCCAAGATTATTGAATACATCAAGGCCGCCCGATACCGCGACGGAAGTGCGGCTGAACTGGGCGCCGAGATTGCCGGAGAACAACGAACCGGAGAGACCGCCTCCCGCCCAGGAGGGGAAGGGAATATTGATCTTCGGGCCGCCGGTGACATCGAGTTGGCCGCTGATCTGGGGACCCTTGCCGTCGGTATTGAGGATGTCCTGGGCGCTTCCCGAGCCGCCCTGCAGGAACAGGCCGCTGGTGAAGAGAGGTATGTTGAGGCCGTCGACGCTCCCACTGATGCCGTTGAGTTTGCCGTTAACAAACTGCAGCCCCGCCGTCACCCGGATGCCGCCGGGCAACGTCACATCGCCGTTGCCGCTGAAGACATTATTGACGGTATCCACATGGAACGAGGCGCTGTTGAGGGAGAGTTCGCCGGGAACGATCGTGATCGGGCTGTCCAGCGACAAATCGGCCACGACGCTCCATCCATCCGAGGTGGCGCTGATGTAATTATTGCCCGCGAGGTTGATGGTGGCGTTGAATACGCCGGTGAGTTGCGCTTTGCCGCGGATCAGGAAACCCTTGGGCGCGAAGCTGTTGTTGGGATTGGCCTCGACGTAGGTGACGCTCAGGTTCGTGGCCTTGAAGCCGATGACGTTGGCGATGTTGAAACTCTGATTGGGGAGATTGACCGAAATGCCCTGTGCATTGACGGAGAACTGCGAATCTTTGATCCATTGCCTGAGAGTGGTGCCAATGCTCTGACGCTTGGCCTCGATCGCGCCGCGGAACATCAGGGTGGGAGCAACGGTTTGCAGGGCGGGGATGGCGATGCTGGCGAGTTGAATGGCCCCGAGAATCTTGAACCAGTCGGCATCGCGATAGAAGAAGAACGGGCTGTTGAGACCGAAGGGCGTGTCGGTCGGCATCGTCGGTTCCTGGGTGACATCCGCGGGCGTGCCCTCGTTGCCGAGCGTGGGCTTGAGATGCTTGTCCAGTGGATTAAGGCTCGAGAAATGCGAGATGGTGTAGACGCCCTTGATGAACTCCTCGCCCGGCATCGAGACGATATCGCCGGCGGTGATGTAATGATGAACCTCTCCTGCGAACGGTGCATAGAATTTTGCCGCGTTCACATGAGAAATGCCCGGCGAATTGAACGTGAACACGTCCCCGATATGAGTGCCATTGTGGGTGAGATCCGCGGCGAAGAGTTGGGCAAGAGCCCCGCCCAGGCTGTGCCCGGTCAGGTTTACGTAACTTTGCTCGCCGGGGTTATCATCGGTATGGTCAATGATCCATTGCTCGACAAGGGGCTTGTAGTCGGTGAACTGCTGATAGCCGATGCCCAGGGGATTTGTATCGTCGGTCACATCCTGCAGCGTGTCAGTCAAACTGTTCTGGCTCGAGCCGCGTATGCTAACCACGGCAGCGCCCGTGCGCAGGCTCACCAGCCCCATCGCATAAAATCCGTCATCGGGCATGCCATTGGTGGCGGTGTGTTCGAAGATCTTGTCGATGTAGTAACCATCAACGACCGCTTCTCCGGCCGTCCATTGGGTGCCGTCCGCCTTGTGATAGGGAATCACCTTTCCGACATATTCGTAGAACTGGTCGCGCGGCATCAGCGGCTGGACGATCCCGGTCCCGCCAAGCGTGAGCACATAGGCGCCATACTTGGGGTCGTTGCTGAACACTGTGATGTCCGCCGTCTCCGCCCCGCCCACCATCGACGGATGGAACGTCACCGTGAAGGTCTCCTGGCCGCCGGCGGCGATGCTGGTGCTTGCCGGTTGCGTGACGGTGAAGTCCGTGGGGTTTGAACTTCCGATCGCCTGGGTCAATAGCAGCGGGATGGTGCCGACGTTGCGAATCGTAAATGTCTTGGCCACCGTGTCGCCGGCATTGGCGCTGCCGAAGAAGTTGGGGTCGGTATAGGTTGGCACAAGTTCCTGGCTGCCCTGCCACAGGACGGCCGTCGCTGAAAGCAGCGTTTCACCGAAATTGTTGTTATTGTTGTTCGTTCCGGCGGTGACCGTGATGGTGCGGAGGTTGTCCCTGGGCGGCATCGGGAAATAGGGGTCCGGCGGGATGGCTCGCACCTGGTAAGTGCCTGGTATGGGCATCGGGAGCGAATAGAACCCGCTGGGGCCTGTGGTCACGTAGCGTTCGCCATTATCGCGTATTCCATCCTTGTTGTCGTCCACGTAGACGACGGCCCCTTCGATGCCTGGGTCGCCGGCGTACGCGCCATCGTGGTCGATGTCATGATAGACGATGCCCGTCAGATTCGGCGGTAGCTGCCCGCTGCCGCCGACGGTGAACGCGTAGGCCGGGTGGCTGGGGTCGTTGCTGTAAAGCGTGAGAGCGGCCGTCTCGGAACCGAGTGTTGACGGGCTGAACTGAATCTTGAAATCGGTTGCATTCCCGGGCAATACTCCGGAGCGGGGTTGCAGGATGACCGTGAAGTCGGCCGAGTAATCGGCGGCCGCATTGGGGTCGGCCGAGACAACCACGGGTGAATGAATATTGGGATAGAGACCGGCTGGCGCCAGCGAGGTTGTCCCGGCATTGGCGAGCGTAAAGTCGACGACCCCGGCGCCATTCTGATTGACGTTGCCGAACACATTGGCGCCCAGGGCTCCGAGCACATCGCCGGGGCTGTAGATCGTGCCGTTGTAGCTGACCACCGCCACCGCGGCCACCAGTGCTTCGCCAAATTCGTTGTTGATGCTGTCCTGTCCGGCGTAAACGTTGATTTCGCGGGCGTTGTCCGGCGGGCTGACCGGGCCGTAGTCCACGCGTGGGATCGTCCGCACCCAGTAGTCACCGGGTCCGGGCACGGTGAACTGATAGGTGCCGTTCGCAGGGTCAAACTGGTTGGCGGGGTTTGTACTGGTGATCACGCGCTGTTCGCCGGGATCAAGGATGCCGTTGTTGTTCGCGTCCACGTAGATGGTGACATCCTTCAGGCCCGGTTCCCCATCGTTGACGCCGTTGGTATTGCTGTCCCAATAAACCTTGCCGGAGATGGTCTGAGGGACCGCCGTATGCACGTCCACCTCGAACTTGCCGGTGTTGTTGTACCAGCCGGTGCCATCGAGCATGCCGAGATAAAGTGCCGTTGCTCCGGCTGGCACCATCACCTGATGTGGAACACCCGTGCTGCTCTTGCCATCACCGATGAAGAAGGGCTGTCCCAGCACCGGTGCAATCTGTCCATAGTCGCTGCCTGGTGAAGTGGAAGGGTTGCTGAAATCCAGCGAGGACGGCTCGTTTCCCGCCATGGGAATATCATTGGACAGGAATACCCCGATCAGGGCGTCAGCCGTGCTGACGATCCCGCCGATGCCATTTTCGGCGCCATGACCCAGCGTATAGCCTGGTACTCCGTTGGGGCCGGCCTCGGAACCGGCTTGATAGCCGGCTGATCCGGTGGCTGAAAACGTCATCAGGTTTCCCGGCACAATGGGGACCTGCGTCACCTGATCGGGCGATTCGAGTGGCGCGGAATCGCCGCCGCTGGCGGTCGTCTGGTTCAGTTGACCGGCCAGCCAGAGATTGGCGGTGCCGGGAACCTGCTCCAGCGTTCCGCCGGATCCGGTCACATCAAATGCGAACGGTCCCGCGGGATCATCGCTGGTGATCGTCACCGTGGCGGTTTCCGCGGCCGTCGTTGTGGGCGTGAAAAGCACCACAAGAGTGCCGGTTCCTCCTCGTGGCGGAACGACGAGTGACATTCCCGTGGGCAAGCGGAAATCCCCGGCGTTGGAACCTGTGAAACTGATCGTGCTGGCGTTCAGTGTCAGTGAGGCCTTCCCATCGTTCTCGACGGTAATCAGCCGCGTACTCTGAGCCCCAACCCGCACGGGTCCAAAGTCCGTGCCCTTGCCGAAACTGGGCGCGGTGTCGCCGCTGGTCAGGCCCAGAACATTGACCACCGCCGTGGCCACCCACATCATCGCCAGGAATACGTCCTGTTTGCCGTTACCGTCCGTGGGAATCAGGCTGCCGGCGGTGTCGGCGGCGCTTGTGAAGACAACAAAGCGCCCGTCGGAACTGAGTCCCACCGGCAGGGACACCGCCGCGGCCGCGGCATCCGAACCATCGGCATGTGTGACCAGCGAAATGCTGCCGTCGGCCGTGCTTGCTTCGAAGACCTGCCAGTCGTTGCCGCTGTTGGCATTGGAGGTGAGATCCGTGGCCTTGCTCTGGAACGCGACGTAGGCGCCATCGGCGCTGATTCGCGGTGCCAGGGAAAGCTTGTTGGCCACCGCGGTGGGCGATGAGACGCCGTGGCTGACGAGCGTGATCGCGTTGGCCTGCTGGTCATACAGGTAGATATTCGGGGTGCCGCTGTCGGCGCTGCTCAGGAAGGCGATCTTCTGGCCGTCGGCGCTCATGGCCGGCTCGCCACCGCCCACGGCCGTGACGGCCGAGTTGAAGGCGTGGGTGACCAGGCTGATCGGATTGCTGACCGCGTCGCGATCGAAGAGGAACAGGTCGTTGGTTTCGGATGTGTCCACCTGGCCGGGAACCAGATCGGTTTCATCGCTGTCGAAGGCGAGGTAGCGGCCATTGGCGCTAAGGACCGCCTTCCCGGTCGGATAGGCATTGCCGGTGGCGGCCTGGGTGGTCGAACCCGCCTGAGCGGACACCAGGCGGTTCGTGCTGCCATCCGAGATGAACTCGTGGTAGTCGCCGGTATACGCGCTCTGCCCATCGACCAGGCCGGAAGCGGAACTGCTGAACGCCACGGTGCTGCCGTCGGCGCTGAGGGCCAC
This sequence comes from Phycisphaerales bacterium, assembly GCA_025361735.1. GTDB lineage: Bacteria > Planctomycetota > Phycisphaerae > Tepidisphaerales > Tepidisphaeraceae > JANYKD01. Next base: position 10,166 of record JANYKD010000065.1, on the reverse strand, counting down.
ATTGCGGGAAGTGCCCGCGGCGGAGGTTGTGCTGGGGTCGCCGGCCACATGACTGATCAGCGCGACGGTGTTGTACGACCGGTGTGCGAGGAAGACATCGACACTGCCTTTGGTGTCCGTTTGGCCGAGGGCGAGGTTGGTGGCATCGCTTTGAAAGGCAATCCAGTCGCCGTCGGAATTGATGGATGGCTTCGAATAGTTCGGGTCGCCATCGACGGTCACGCACGAGCCGGCGTTTGCGGTGTGGGCCTGATTGCTGGCCGAATGGCTGACGAGCTGGGTGATGTTGTATTCGAGGCTGTAGGCGTAAACGTCCGGGCCTTGGTTCAGATCGGTGACGCTGGTGTCGATGTTGGTGGCGTCGGTGACATAAGCAATGTAGAAGCCGAAGTGCCCGGCAGGGTCGGAACTGATGACCGGGCTGCGGGAAGCGCCGTTGGCCGTGAGCGTCGCCGAGCCGTTGACGCCGCTGATCAGTCTTACCGAGCCATCGTTGCGATCGAAGAGGAATACATCGGTGGCATTGTTGGTATCGTTCTGTCCTGGCACCAGATTGGTTGCCGTGCTCTCAAATGCGATGAACCGGCCATCGGCGCTCATCGACGCGTTACCCGATGCTCCGGCCGCAGTCACGGCCGCGGTCACCGGGTTCGCCAGCGAAACGCCTTGGACGACCGAGGAGAGCAGCACCCGCGATTCGAGCGGCTCAGAGAAAGCGGTATGACGGCGAGAGAATCGCGCCAGAGTGGACTTGGCCGAAATGGCGGAACGGGTGAGATTGCGCATTTTCTTCCTCCGGATTCTCGTGGTGCGAGAAGTGAGCCCGGCGAACAGCGCGCAACCACAACCGTGCGTCGTTATTCGCGATCTGAACAGAACAACGTCGCGATGCTTGAAGGCGGCCGCAAATGGAACCTGATGCGAGGATTCTCCAGCCAAGTGACTCGCCCTCAACCTGCGTTGGGTCACCTTAGGCGCGACCACGGAGAATGACCAGCGAGCCGTTGATTTGCTTGTGTTTACGTTGGCGCGCAACCACTGGCGCGTTGCCCATGCGCCTCATTCTCCCCAGACTACCCGCGGATCGTTCATTCTACCGTCACGCTCTTGGCAAGGTTTCGCGGTTTGTCCACGTTGCAGCCGCGGATGACGGCCGCGTGATAGGCCAGCAACTGCAGGGGGACCACCGACAACAGCGGCTGCAACGACTCGAGTGTATCGGGTACCTCGATGACGTGGTTGGAGTAGCGGCGAATCTGCTTGTCGCCTTCGGTTGCGACAACGATGATGTTCCCGCCGCGGGCCCGGACTTCCTCGATGTTGCTGATCACCTTGTCGTACTGCAGGCCCTTGGTGGCGATGAACACGACGGGCATGCCGTCGTTAATCAGCGCGATCGGCCCGTGCTTCATCTCGGCCGCGGGCATGCCTTCGGCGTGGATGTAGGAGATTTCCTTGAGCTTAAGCGCGCCTTCGAGTGCCACGGGATAGTGATAGCCCCGGCCCAGGAATAGCCAGTTCTCGCGGTCGCAATACTTGCTGGCGATTTCCTTTACCAGGGCGCTTTGCTCGAGGATGCGCTTCATCTGCTCGGGGATCGCCCACAGCGCGTCGATGGTCTCCCGCGTCTGCGCCTGGCTCATGAACTTGCGGCGGCCGATGTACAGCGCCAGCAGCGTAAGCACCGCGCACTGACAGGTGAAGGCCTTGGTGGACGCCACGCCGATTTCCGGCCCGGCGTGCAGGTAGATGCCGGCGTCCGTCTCGCGGGCGATGGTCGAACCCACGACGTTGACGATGCCCAGCCCCAGCGCGCCTTTCTCTTTGGCTTCGCGCAGCGCGGCCAGCGTGTCGGCCGTTTCGCCCGACTGGCTGATGGCGATCACGACCGTTCCCTCTTCCACGATCGGATTGCGATAGCGGAACTCCGATGCATAGGTTGCTTCCGTCACGACTTTCGCGAGGTCCTCAAGCAGGTAATCGCCCACCAGGCCCGCGTGCCAGGCCGTGCCCTGGCCCGTGAGAATGATCCGCTTGGCTTTGACCAACTCGCGGGTGTGATCGGCCACGCCGCCGAGCACGATCCGGCCTTCCTTCTGCTCGGCCCGGCCGCGCAGGCAGTTGGCCACCGCCGTCGGCTGCTCAAAGATCTCCTTGAGCATGTGATGTTCATATTCGCCAAGCTCGTACTCTTCGAGCTTGTTCTCAAGTTGCGAGAACACGGGCGTGACGGCGATGTCGTCGATGGTCGTCGTGCGGAAGGAACCGGGCTTGAGGATCGCCATCTCGTTGTCGTTGAGATAGACCACCTGGGTCGTGTGCTCGACGATGGCCGAGGCATCCGAGGCGATGATGTATTCTTCCTTGCCGACGCCGATGATCAGGGGCGAACCCTTGCGGGCCACCACCATGGTGTCGGGCTCGGCGGCGCAAATCACCGCGATGCCATAAGTGCCCTCGACTTCGCGCAGGGCAAGCTGCACCGATTTCTGGAGCAGCGAAGTCCCCGGCGCCAGATGATTCTTGATCTTGAGCTCGCCGTAAATGTCCCCGACCAGCATGGCCAGCGCCTCGGTGTCGGTCTGGCTGACGAACTTGTGACCCTTGTCCGTCAGGAACTTCTTGATGGCGACGTAGTTCTCGACGATGCCGTTGTGAACCAGGGCGATGCTGCCGGTGTCGTCGAGGTGCGGGTGTGCATTGATCTCCGTCGGGGCGCCATGGGTCGCCCAGCGGGTGTGCGCCATGCCCAGCGAGGCCTGGCCGTCGATGGGCGAGGTGTTGAGCGAGTTCTCCAGCACGGAAATCCGCCCGACGGCCTTGCGTACATGCAGGTGGCCTTTGCCATCAATCACGGCGATCCCGGCCGAGTCATATCCGCGGTACTCAAGACGCTTAAGTCCTTCAATTAAAACGGGTTGGGCGATTCGCCGACCCACGTAGGCAATGATTCCGCACATGTGCTTACTCCTGCGAGAGCCATAGACAGTTCCGCACCCGACCATTGTTCAGGCGCACGGATTCTGCCGCGATAGTTCCTTAGGATTATATCGGCGTGTATATGCCCAGACACTCCTCCGGGGGATTATCACCTGCAATCGCAGTTTGCCGGCTGTTTCATAACTTCAGTCGTCACCTTGATTTCGGGCAGGAATTTTCCACCGTAATAATTTAGCCACATCCACGTTCTCAATGCTGCATACGGTGGAAACATTCTGGCTGCGCGCCGGGCGTGTGTCCGGATCGTAATTATTCCGTAATGTTTTCACTCAAACCCAACTCTTCGGAGGAGTTATGATCAATCGCCGAATGTTCTCGTTCGTAGCCGTGCTCGCGGCCGTCGCCCTCTTCGCCGGCGCGTTCAGCGCCGTCGCGGCCGACGCCACCGCCACCGGAACCTGGAAGTGGTCCACGCCCGGCCGCAACAACGGTCCGGCTCGTGAATCCGTTCTCAAGCTCAAGCAGGACGGTGAGAAGTTGACCGGCACCATTACTGGCCGCAACAACACCGACATCGAAATCAAAGACGGCACGATCAAGGCCGGCGAGATTTCCTTCAAGGTCGTTCGCACCGGCGGCAACAACGGTGACATAACCATCACCTACACCGGCAAGCTTGAAGGCGACACCATCACCGGCAAGATCGCCATGGGCACCGGCGACCCGCGTGACTGGAAAGCCACCCGCGCCAAGGAATAGTCTCTGCGACGGTCAGTTTTGACACAAACCACCGCCCCTGCGACTAATACTCGCGGGGGCGGTGCTTTTTACTGGCTGAATCATGGTCGTGGTGAAAGATGAGACGGATAGGATCCGCCGGCACCCGTCGGTCTCTCAGCCCTGCGTAGTTGCAGCATGGAACGAAGACATCTAATGGCAGAAATATGGCAGGTAAAAAATGAAACATGGAACCAACCCTGATACCCATCTTTCTACCGACCATTTTTCTGCCATTAGTCTTGATGGATCATTGGATCGTGGTGAACGTGACCTGGTGGGAAGTGATGTTGGCCCAGTGAATCGCCTCAAGGTGTGTGTGGGCCAGCAGCCGTCGGGCGTGGATCGCGTAGGTTCACGAGCCGCTGGGAGCAGTTGACGAACTCGTGCTGGACGACCTCGGGCCGCAGGTTGACGAGTTTGGCATGTTCCAGGTCGGCAAGCAGTAAGTAATTGATTGTCTGACCGCGATGACGCGGATGGATGCCATCCGACGCTTTGAACTCGAACAAGCCTCCGGCTTTCACGAGCACGTCGAGATAGTAAGTCTTGGAGAAGCTATCAAAGCTCACGGTAATCGGCGCTTCCAGCACGGCATCGCTTGTTCTGGCGGCGAGTTCCCGTTTGTAGATCTGTTCGTCGAAGAAGCGGCCGAATTCATTGTGGATCGCAAAGACATGCTCCATTACAGCGAAGGCAATTTCACCAAACTCATTCTGCGCGATGCGACGCATGGGGAATGGATGTGTGATGGGCATAAGACTTTATGGCAGAAATATTGCAGGAAAAAAATGGAACAAGCAGGCGAGCAGGGACGAGACCCATTTTTCTACCTACCATTTGTCTGCCATGTTTCCGGGATCAAGCACGTCGCAACCGCAGGAAGCTGAATCAACCTGGTTGATATTACCGCGGCCACTTCCACCGTTCAACAGTCGCCACGCGGTCTACGTCCTATGACCTCAACACGACGCGGCTGCCTGCAGTAGAATCTGCACGGTCCTCCAACAACTCCCGACATTCGCGGTGAACTATGATACAAAACCTGCGTTCGCTCTTGATGGCATGTGTGGTGACGTGCGGCGCATCGTTCGCCTTCGCCGGCGACTGGCCCCAGTTTCGCGGGCCGACGGGCGATGGGATTGCTCAGGCAAAGAACCTGCCGCTCACATGGAGTCCCACGGAGAACATCGCTTGGAAGACCGCCATTCCCGGCCGCGGCCGGTCGTCACCCGTGATTCTCGGCGATCGCATATTCCTCACGACCGCCGTCGAGACCAACATGCGGCGATATAACGAAGGCCCGGATGGTGTGCAGCAGGCCGAGCGGGCGGTCATCGGCGCTGTCTGCCTCGATCGCACCACGGGCAAACTGATCTACCACGTTGATCTGCTCCCTCTGGAAAAGCCCGGCCGCATCAACTCCCTCAACACCTACGCCACTCCCACGCCCGTCGTCGAGCCGGGCCGCCTCTATTGCGATTTCGGTGTCTTCGGCACCGTCTGCGTCGATTCCGCCACCGGCAAGATCCTCTGGCAACGGTCGCTCCCCGTCGATCACCATCATGGCTCCGGCAGTTCAGCCATTGTCTATAAGAACCTTCTGATCCTTGTCCGCGATGGCCGCGACGAGCAGTACGTCATCGCCCTCGACACCAAGACCGGCGAAACCGTTTGGAAGACCAACCGTCCGCCCCTGCGGACTCCGAATGCGGAGTTTCGCAAGTCCTTTTCCACGCCGCTGGTGTTCGAAGCCGCCGGCCGCACCCAGATGGTCGTCCCCGGCGCGCAGTGGCTGGTCTCCTACGACCCCGAAACCGGCAAGGAACTGTGGCGCGCGGATGATGGCAATGGTGAAACCGCGGTGCCCCGGCCCATCTTCGGCAACGGCATGGTCTACGTGACCACCGGCGTCTTGGGCAGCGCCCGGCCGCAACTCTGGGCAATCCGCCCCGACGGCCAGGGCGATGTCACCAAGACGCATGTTGCCTGGAAACTGGCGACGCAGGTTCCCATGGTCTCCTCGCCGGTGCTGGTCGGCCGGGAACTTTACATGGTCAGCGACGATGGGGTCGTTGTGTGTGTGGATGCGCCGAGTGGCGAGGCGTTGAACAAACACCGCGCGGGAGGCAGCCATTACGCGTCGGCAACATTTGCTGACGGCAGGCTATATTTCTTCAACCGCGACGGCAAGGCGACCATCCTGCAGGCCGGCAAGGACCTGAAGCCTCTTGCAGAGAATCAGCTCGACGGCCCGCTTTTCGCCTCTCCGGCGTTCGTCGAATCGGCTATGTACATCCGCACCGATACGCATCTCTACTGCGTCCAGCAGCAACGGTAGGCGACGGCGAGAGTCCATCTCGGGCGTGCGGGCGAAGGGCGGAATATTCAGATCGCATCAAGTTCTCATGTGGGCCGCGCAAATCGGTTGACGGATATGCGTGAGTTGCGCGTAGGCCTGGCCTGGTCAGGCATAGCATTGCCGTGTCGGAAGAGCCTTGCCCAACAGAAGATCGGAGATGCGCCGTGCCCAACGGAACGATTGCAGCGGAATGCGACGAGCGGAACTGCGTACTGAAGCTGGCCGGGGATTTTGGCCTCATGGAAACCGGCGAGCTCGAGCGGGAACTCACACGCGCCCTGGCGCGCCAGCCGGCGCGGCTGGTTGTGGACGCATCGGGCGTGACCATGATGGCAACGATTGTGATTGGCGCCCTTCTGGCGGCCGCACGCGGGTTGCGGATGCACGGCGGCCGGATCTGCCTGGCCGCCCCGAGCCGGCTGGTGCTCGGTACGCTGAAGCACTCGCGCCTGACCGATCTGCTCCCGGTTTTCGACACCGTCGACGCGGCCCTGGCCGCCACCTGAGCGGCGAGATCGTCGCTCGCCGTCGCCCGCCACATGTCACGTCGCGGCACCGCGCGTGGTCATCCCTTGCCGGTACGGGGGTCTCCTATACTCTGGCGTTCGGTTCGTGGTTGAACCGAACGACCACGAGGTGACCATGGGCAAGAACCGGCTCGAAGCGTTCAGTGATGGCGTGATCGCCATCATCATCACCATCATGGTGTTGGAACTCAAGGTGCCTCATGGCGAGGACCTCCACGCGTTGTCGCCCTTGATCCCCGCGTTCCTGACCTACGTCTTGAGCTTCATCTACGTCGGTATCTACTGGAACAACCATCACCACATGCTGCACACGGCCCACAAGGTGACCGGGCCAATGCTCTGGGCCAATCTGCATCTGTTGTTCTGGCTGTCGCTGCTGCCTTTTGCGACGGGCTGGATGGGCGAGAATCATTTTGCCGCAGCGCCGTCGGCCGTCTACGGCGTGGTGCTGCTGATGGCCTCCATCGCCTACTGGATACTGCAGCAGATCATCATCGCCTCGCAAGGCCATGACTCACTTCTGAAGCAAGCCGTCCGAACCGACTGGAAGGGGAAGTCATCGCCGCTGATCTACGCTCTCGCCATCGCCATGGCATTCTGGTCGCAGTGGATCTCGCAGGCGCTGTACGTGCTGGTCGCGCTCGTCTGGCTGGTGCCCGATCGACGCATCGAGACGGCGCTGGCCCGCAAAGAGGGCTGATCGGCGGTGCGGCGGACCAGCGACCGATGGCGGCAACTGGCAACTGCCCGCCCGCTCTCGTATGCTTTGATTAATGGACCTCTTCGCCGAGTCGCGCAAGAAGAACCTCGACCGTGTCGCGCCGCTGGCCGTGCGAATGCGGCCGCGGACACTCGATGAGTTTGTCGGGCAGCAGCATTTTCTCGGTCCGGGCAAACTGCTGCGGCGGATGCTCGAGGCCGATCGGCTGTCGTCGGCCATCTTCTACGGCCCTCCCGGCACGGGCAAAACCACACTCGCTCAGGTCATCGCACACAAGACACGCGGCCACTTCGAACAACTCAACGCCGCGGCCGTCGGCGTCAAGGAAGTCCGGGGCATCCTCGACGATGCCCGTGATCGGCTCTCCTCCGGCGGCGGGCGAACCGTGCTCTTTCTCGACGAGATCCACCGCTTCAACCGCGCCCAGCAGGATATCCTGCTGCCCGATGTGGAGAACGGATTGATCCTGCTGATCGGGGCAACGACGGAGAATCCGTTCTTCTCGGTCAACTCGCCCCTGGTCTCGCGCAGCGGCATCTTCCAGTTCATGGCGCTCTCGGAGGCGGATATCTGCTCGCTGCTGCGGCGGGCTGTCGTCGACAAGGAACGAGGTCTGGGTCAGATGAACCTGGAGGTCGACCCGGCTGCCATCGAGCACTGGGCCAGGACCTGCGATGGCGATGCCCGGCGAGCGCTGACAGCCTTGGAGGTCGCCGCCCTGTCGCTGGCGGCCGAGACCGATAGGGACGGCTCGCCGAGCCGTCCGTCGTCGCAGGCCGAGGCCGGCGGTTCCGGCGAAACCGCATCACCACCCCGCTTCCACATCACGCTCGAGGTCGCCGAAGAGTCCATCCAGCGCAAGGCCATCGTATACGACGCAACTGGCGACGAGCACTACGACGCGGCCAGCGCGCTGATCAAATCCATGCGCGGCAGCGATCCCGACGCGGCCGTCTACTGGGTCGCCAAAATGCTCGAGGCGGGCGAAGACCCTCGATTTGTCGCCCGGCGCATCGCCATCCTGGCCAGCGAGGATGTCGGCAACGCCGACCCCCGGGCCATCATGGTGGCGGCCGCTGCCTATGATATTGTGGAGCGGATTGGCATGCCGGAATGTCAACTCACCTTGGCGCAGGCCGCCATCTACATGGCCACCACGCCCAAATCCAACGCCTCCGCGAAGGCCATCTGGGCAGCCATGGCCGACGTTCGCGAAGGCCGAACCATCCCCGTCCCCAAACATCTTCGCGATTCGCACTACGCCGGAGCCCAGCGCCTCGGTCAGGGCCAGGGCTACCAGAATCCGCACGACGCCGACAAGGGTTACGTGGCGCAGGAGTATCTGGGCGTCGACAAGACGTATTACACCCCCGCCGATCGTGGCTACGAGGCAGCCATCGGACGCTATCTCCAGTGGCTTAAAGGAACAACGCCTCCCGCCAACGACCCGGCGCAGGAAGTGTCTGATAAGATGAAGAATGGCAACGTCCCGTAGTTGCGAGTTCTGACCGTGTGTTACTGTAGCCGCGATCGTCGATCGCCGGAACTTCGCAATTGCAGCGTCGAGAAACGAGGTAACCCGTGCCCGAAGCCAACCAGAAAACCATCATTCGCAAATCGCTTCGCGAGAAACTTGAAACTCTGACCGATGCCCAGCGGCATGCCAAATCCCATGCCGCATGCGCGCATTTGCTGGCCAGCCCGGAATTCCAGGCTGCCAGCGTCATCATGATCTATCTCTCCACGCCAGGCGAGGTCGACACCGCTTCCGTGGCGCTCAAAGCCTGGCAGGACGGCAAGACCGTCCTGGCGCCCAAGGTGAGTTGGGAACAGCGGCACATGCTTCCGATCGAGATCAATTCGCTCACCTCCGGGCTTACCACCAGTGGCCCGGGCATTCGCGAGCCTGTTTCGGGCAATCCAATCCCACTCAACCTGATCGATCTCGTCATCGTTCCCGGCGTCGGCTTCACGCGCGCCGGCCAGCGCATCGGCCGGGGCATGGGGTTCTACGATCGCTTCCTGGCGGAGGGCGAATTCATGGGGCTCAGTTGCGGTCTTGCGTTCGAGGAGCAGGTTGTCGAAAACCTGCCGGTGCTTGACCACGACATCCCGCTCAGTATGCTGGTTACGGATCGCGGTATCTGGCGTTCGTCGCCGGATCTCATCGGTGCTTGAGCCGCGGTTGTTGTTTGCGAGAACAGGAGGTTCTCATGCGTCGTCGGAGACGATCCAGCCGCTGGCTTGCCACTGTCGTTGCTGTTGCCGCCATTTCAGGGGCGTCATTTACCATCTATCGCTTGCGTGCCTCGGGCGCTACGCCCACTCCGCTTGCCGCTGTGGATGCCCCGGTTGCCGCTCATGAACCGCCGCCGGTGAAGGTCCACGAGAACCCGCTGCGCCAACCGCTGTTCACCGGTAAGGCCCTGTTGGTCGTGACCCAGACCCCCGGCGAATCGGCCCCCGCGGCCGCCCCGCCGGTCCCGGCCAAGCCGCAGCCCATTGCCGTACCCGTGCCGGCCCCGGCCACTCAGCCCGCCGTTGCGGCCGTCGCACTTCCGGCCACTCGGCCCGCTCAGACGGTTGCCGTGCCGACCACCCGGCCGGCCGAGCCTGTGGTGGTCAAACCGCCCGCCGTTGTTCCAACTCCGCTTCCAATCAATCTCACGGGTAATGCCCTCGTCGATGCCCGCGGGTTGGTTGATGCCAACCAGCCTCTGGTGGCCCGCGATCTGCTGAACGAAGCATTCCGCGCCGGCAAACTCAGCGAGGCCGATTCCGCTGCGGGAAAGACGCTGCTGGCCTCGATTAACCACGAGGTGATCTTCGGCCGCAAGTT
>JANYKD010000025.1 GCA_025361735.1 Phycisphaerales bacterium | reverse complement strand
AGCGGCGCGGAGAAGAGTTGCTACAGCGTGAACCACGGCGCCGGCCGGCGAATGGGCCGCAAGGACGCCATGCGCCGGCTCGATCAGGCGAGCATCGACCGGAGCATGACCGAGTGCGATATCCTGACCAACTGCCGGACCTATCCGAAGGATGAAGCGCCCGATGCGTACAAGGATTTCGGCGAGGTACTGCGGTCGGTTGAACTGGCCGGGCTGGCGCGGACGGTGGCGCGGCTGAAGGCTCGTTTCGTCCTGAAGGATGGATCGACGCCGGATGACTAGCGCAAGGTAAAAGGAAGAAGGTAAAAGGTAAAAGGAAGAATGGCGCTATGGGCTTCTGATGGACGAGACTGAGTTTCCGGGCAAGGCGGATGTGTCGGGGTACCGACACCATGGGCGAGACGCCCATGCCACGAGATTCTGGTGTCCGAACGCCTGGCCCGCGAGTTTGATCACGTCCTTTTCCGATGTACCTTTGCCTTCATCTTTGACCTTGTTCCTTCTTCCCTTGTGTCTTTTACCTTTTATCTTTTACCTTTTACCTTTTCCCTTCCACCATGGTTTCTCCAATACTCATCGACGGTTCCCAGGGCGAAGGCGGCGGGCAGATATTGCGGACGTCGCTCGCGTTGTCCATGATCACTGGCAAGGCGTTTACGATTGAGCGGATACGCGCGGGGCGGCAGCGGCCGGGGTTGATGCGGCAGCATCTGACGGCTGTGCAGGCGGCGGCGCGGGTTTGTTCGGCGGCCGTCGAGGGCGACGCCATCGGGTCGCAACGGCTGGTGTTTCGGCCGGCGGCGGTGACGGCGGGTGACTATGAGATTGGCATAGGGTCGGCCGGCAGCACGACGCTGGTATTGCAGACGTTGTTGCCGCCACTGATGCTGGCCGGCGGGCCGAGCCGGCTGGTGCTGGAAGGGGGCACGCACAATCCGTTTGCACCGCCGCTGGATTTTCTGGAGAAGGCCTTCGCGCCGTTGCTGCGGCGCATGGGTGTCGGGCTGGAGGTGACGCTGGAGCGGCACGGGTTTTACCCGGCGGGTGGCGGGCGGTTCTCGGCGGTCATTACGCCGACGCCGCAGTTGCGGCCGCTGCATTTGCCCGAGCGCGGTGAGGTTCGCCGCAGGCTCGGTCGCGCGGTGGTTTCGCTGCTTCCGGCGGGCATCGCCGGGCGCGAATTGAACGTGATTCACACGGAACTCGGCTGGTCGCGCGAGGAACTTCGTGAGGTTTGCGTTGAAGACGGCGTCGGGCCGGGAAATGTGCTGACGCTGGAGGTCGAGTCGGAGCATGTCACGGAGGTGTTTACCGGTTTTGGCCAGAAGGGTGTCGGGGCAGAGAAGATCGCGCGGGACACTGCTGCCGAAGCGAAGGCGTATTTGGAGAGCGGGGTTCCGGTCGGGGCGCATCTGGCCGACCAGTTGCTGATCCCGCTGGCGCTGGCCGGCGAAGGGAGTTTTGTCACGGGCGAGCCGAGCGAGCATACGCGGACGAATGCGCGGATCATCGAGCGGTTTCTCGATGTGCGCGTGAAGATCGAGCCGACGGAGGCGGGGCGATGGGGGGTGAGCGTTTGAAAGGTAAAAGGAAGAAGCAAGAACGATGTGTGTGGCAATATCACGCAGATCCAGTTGTCTCACCCTTTTACCTTTTATCTTTTATCTTTTTCCTTTCACCTCCGTACTGCTACGTAATGAGACAACAAGGCTACTTAGGTGGCGAGATCTGTTTGCAGCGGCGGTAGTAGAGCAGCACGATACTCGGCCCGAAAGCCACCAGCATTACGGCAATTCCCATACAGAGCCCGATGCCGGATTCGATTCCCGCGCAGCACTCGCTGCGGCGACGGCAGACGACGTGGGCCGGAACGGCAATGAGCAGTTCCAGGACGCTGCCGGCGTAGATCCAGTGATGCAGGTGGCCGCCGAAGGAGGACGGGTTGCGCTGGCCGCTGAGTATCCAGAAAACGAAGGTCCAGAGTCCCCAGAGCATCAGCACGATGGCACTCGTCAGCCAGAGAGGGAAATCGGGCATCCTGATCCACTCGTGAATCGCCATGCCCGCGCCCAGGCACAGGATCGCAAGCAGGGCACTGGTGGCAAGTATGGGGATGAGCAGCGAGCGGCGCGAAATCGGCCGGCGCTGCCCGACGCGGATCGGTGTCAGCAGCAGGCCGAGTTCGGCGCAGATGAAGATCGTGCCGACGACGATCAGGAGTGGCCAGACCGAGTCGCTGCTGCGCGCGGATTGCAGGACAGGCAACGAGGCCAGTCCAAGAAGGAGCAGGCCATAAATGACCCCGACCACAACGACCCAGCGTGGCCCGCGCCCGGACGGGCGGGGCTCGACCGAACCGTAGGACAGCGTCACGGGCGTGTCGATCTTCTCGGCCGGCTGCGGCATGGCGGTATGATACCGCCGGCAGCGAATCAATGAACAGGCAGGCGAAGTAGGGCCGATGCCCTCATCGGCCGCTTCAGAGCAACCAGGAAAGGCCGACGAGGGCGTCGGTCCCACTTGGTTCGCCACCAGCAGTTGTCGCCGTGTCAATGGACTGGTTTTGTGGCCGGCGGGTCTGCCGGGCTCACGGGTTTGCCGGATTCGGGCTGGTCTTTGTATTCCTCGACAAGCTGATCGAGTGATTGCACCTCGACACGTCGGTTGGGCTGGCGGGATTCGGCACCGTACACGTGCTGGGCAACGGGCTCGAAGGTTGAGCAGCCGATGACGCGGAGCGTCTCGGCTTCCACGCCCTTGCTCACGAGATAGTCGGCCACTGCCTGAGCGCGGCGGATTGACAGGTCGAGTTTTTGCGAGGCGGTGCCGCCGTCGGGGAAATCGTCGAGGTCGGCGTGGCCCTTGACCATGAAGATGTTGCGGTGGCCGCGGATGAGCAGGATGATTTCGTCAAGCGGCTTCGCGGCTTCCATCGAGATGGCGGATTGGCCAGGCGCGAAGAGGATGCGGGCACCGACCAGTGATTGCTTGCCGTTGCGAATGGCCTGGACAGTCTTGTCGATGCCGTCGGCGCCTTTGATCTTCAAGTCGTTGTTGCCGGAGCCTTTGGCGCCCTTGCCGAGGATGATCAGGTCGATGGGGTCGGTGCTGTCGGGATTGGGGTGGTGGCCGAATCCCACGCGGATTCCGGCCAGGACCTCGTCGTGGCGTTGTTCCGCGGCGACCTTGGATGCGGCGTCGCCCACGCCGGCCCCGCCGGGCTTGAGACACCAGAGAATGACGAACAGACCCATCATGCACATGATGAGATCGGCGAGCGTGAAGATCCACTCAGGGCATTCTTCGCACTCGACGGCTTTGCATTTGCATTTGGATTTGGCCACTCGACTCCTTCGGAGTAATGAAAAGTGAAAAATGAAAAGTGAAAAATGAATTCATTTTGCATTTTTCATTTTGCCTTTTGCATTATCTCGCTGCTCCTTTGTTGTGGATCGTTCTCACTACGCCGCTTTGGCCATGGTGACTTGCTGCTTGGCGCTGAGGAAGCTGAGGAGCTGCATTTCGACGACGCGGGGATTGTTGCCGGCTTGAATCGACAGAACGCCCTGGAGGATGATCTCCTTGACGAAGGCCTCTTCCTGGGATTTGAGGCCGAGTTTTTCGGCCACTGGGCCGGCGACGAGGTTCTGCAGAAGAGCTCCGTACAGCGTGCCGACCAGGGCGACGGCGAGCGCGGCGCCAATGACTTTGGCATCGCCGCCGAGGTTCTTGAACATGGCGACCTGAGCCGTAAGGCAGGCGATCAGGCCGCAACCCGGGCCGAACTTGGCGAGCATGCCGAAGAAGTGCTTGCCGTGCTTGTGACGTTCGAGCATGGCCTCAATCTCGATACGCATGATGCGTTCGATGATTTCGGGGTCGGTTCCGTCGATGGTGAGCTGCAGGCCGCGGCGGAGGAACGGGTCGGGTGCTTCGCGGGCGACGGCTTCGAGAGCGAGCACGCCGTCGCGGCGGGCGGTTTCGGCGTACTGCACCATCTCCTTGATCAGGTGCTCGACATGCGTCTCCTTGGAGAAGAGCATCTTCTTGGCCGAGCCGAGGGCACCCAGGATCGAGTGCAGCGGCATGGACATGAACGCCGCCCCCAGCGCGCAGCCTCCGACGAGCATGACTTCGGCCGGTTTGATGTAGGCGCCGATCTCGCCGTGCGAGGCATGAAACGCCGCGTAGGCCAGACAGCCCCAAGCAAGGACATAGCCGATGATGGTCGCAAGATCCATAGAACCTCATCCCTTATGTCGGTCATCTGGCCTTGAGAATTTGAAGTATTATCGGTCCAAGTTGATTGTCCGCCTCCGGCGGGCCAAGAATCAGGCACAATGAACCCTGACAATTCGCCTCCGATTCTGGCACTCATGCGGGATCTGCTGTTCACATCAAAGGTTACGACCACGGCCCGAGCGGCGGGCTCGACGGTGCGCGTCATTCGCGACCCGGCCAAGCTCGTCGGCGAATCCGGCCGCCGGTTGCTGGTCGACCTGAGCCTGCAGGGCGCGATCGAAGCGGCGGCCGCCTGGGTCGCGGCCGGCGGCGGCGAGGCAATTGGCTTCGTTTCGCACGTCGATACTGCCACCGCCGAAGCTGCCCGACAGGGTGGGCTGACTCGGGTTCTGTCGCGCGGGGCGTTTACGAATCAGTTGGAGGAGCTGGTCAAGTAGTTTTGCCTTGTAGCCGCGATCGTTGATCGCGGTTACGGAACCGTGCCGAACACTGCCTTATGGAGTAGTTCGATCGGGTGTTCGACGTGAATGTCCATTCCCGCCTGTCGGGCGCTGGACTGGATATGCAGGGCGCAGCCGGCATTGCCGGCGGCAACATAGGCGGCGGAGGTCGAACGGATGTTGTTCAGCTTTCGCTTGGCAAGTTCACCGGCCATCTGCGGTTCCATGAGGTTGTATGTCCCGGCCGCGCCGCAGCAAAGGTCGGGCTCGGGCAGCGGCACGAGCTTGACCCCAGGAATGGCGGCCAGAAGCTTACGCGGGGCGGCCGTCACCTTCTGGGCATGCGCCAGGTGACAGGCATCGTGGTACGTCACTGTCGCGTCAACCGCATGCGGCATGGGCGGCAAGCCCAGTTCCAACAGCACTTCGCTGATGTCCCGGGTTCGCCGCACGAATTCCCGGGCCCGTTCGGCATACTGGGGGTCGTCGGCCAGCAGCCGGTCGTATTCCCGAAGCATGGCCCCGCAGCCGGCGATGGCGGTGGTGACCCACTTTGGCGGCTCCTGGCCGACGGGCATGAAGGCGTCGATGTTCCGCCGGGCGAGTTGCCTGGCGGTTTCGGGCTCGGAGTTGTGATGGTGAATGGCGCCGCAGCATCCCTGCGATGGCGGCACCAACACTTGGGCCCCGGCCGCTGAGAGCAGGTCGATCGCCATCCGGCTCAGCCCATCGAAGAGCACCGAGCCGACACAGCCGGAGAGCAAGGCGACTTGTAGCACGGGCATCTTGCCCGTGGGCTTTGGTTCGGTGAGTGACGGCAGCGGTTTGGCCCAGAGCGGACCGGTTGTCGGGAGCATCTGCTGCATCTTGGCCAGCGGCAGCGGCAGGAGTTTCCCGACCAGTGGACTGAGACCAATGCTCTGGAGCAGCCGGGCGGGCAGGACGGCTAGTTTTAACCGCGCCGGGTGGGTCAGGATATGGAGCGACATCCAGCGGACCAACCGCTGGCCGGCCGTGTGTGCCACGACCGGGGCCAGTTCGTCTCGCGCGTGTTCCAGGTGATGATGATACTTCACGCCGGATGGGCAGATCGTTTCGCAGCCGCGGCAGTCGAGGCAGAGATCGAGGTGGTTTTGGACCGACGAGGTCAGTTGGATCTCGCCGGTGGAGAGCCCGAGCATGAGTTGCAGGCGGCCGCGCGGGGAATCGGCCTCGTGCAGCGTGACGTTGTAGGTCGGACAGGCCGGCAGGCAGAGCCCGCAGTGAACGCACGCGGGCAGGATGGTCTGAAGGGCCTGCGGGGAGGATGGATCGATTGGCGTGGCCATCAGGCGAACTCCAGTGCCGTGAGGCGGCCATCGGGATCGAACGCGGCCTTGAGCCGCTGGAGCAGGTTCTGTTCCTCCGGCGAGACATTGTAGTTGATGAGCCGCCCGCCATCGGACACTGCCGCCCGCGCGGAGAATGAAGAGAGCAGGGGGGCCACACGGTCGATCGGAGTATCGAAGAGTCGGATAACTCCGAACGCCGGGTCGGCCGCGAAATGCGCGGGTCCAAGGGCGGCAAGGAATGCGCCGACGCGGGCCGGTGCGAGCGAGACACGGATGACATTGCCAGGGACGCTTGGGGGTAGGGCGGTTTCGGCGAAACCGCCGTTCCCGGCGTGCGACGGATCGCTCGGCGAGTGGTCCCCGCCCTGTACGCCTGACCAGAGTCGGCTTCGCAGGGTGATGTCGGCGTCGATAGTCTGCCGGGTGAGGGACGCCGGGGCGATGGCGGGAAGTTCGCGTTCGTAGTAGTCCAGCGTCGCCTCGTTGCCGACATAGCCGAGCAGGAGTTGGCAGGGTGTCAGGATGGACCACTGCGGCCGCAGGGACGTGGGGAGGAGCGAGGGCAGGATGTCGGTGGCCTGGAAGGCAGCGTGAATAGCACCCGCCGGGCGGCGATAGGTGCGGGTCGCGAGTGTGACGATCCGGCCGAACACGCCGTGCTGGCCGACCATGAATTTGGTGAGATCGTAACCGGCCACATTCTTCATGGTGATGCCGCCGGCGGAGATGAGTTGATCGCGGCCATTGGCAAATTGCATGCCGAGCAGCAGATCCCGCCAAGCGCCGTATCCAAGCCGCAACGGGCTGGAAGAGTTTTCCTCGACCAGCCGGCCCAGGGGCAGATCGGGGTGCCCATCCACAGGCAGCCACTGGGCGATCTCGGCAAGTTTTGTCTGAGCTTGTGCGAGCGTAATGTCGGCCGAGAAGATGGCGGTCATGTCGTCCGGCATGAGGAGCGATTGGCCGGGCGGGACGAGTGCGGTGCGGTCTGGGCGTGTGTGGGTCTCAACCATCACGCGTGATTAAAGCGGGAAGCGGGCGGGAAGGCAAAGGCGCCTCGTTCATGGTCTCTCTTTCGCGCACCGCTCAAACGCCTTCGGCATGGCGTGCTCGATCTCAATGTCCGTCGGACGATTTCTGTTCCAAACGATGGCGGGCGAGTTGGATTGATTGATGGAGCTTGGCCTCCAGGATGTGACGCGGCGGGAGGGCCGTGAGAAAGTCGGCCACATCGATGCGGCTTTTGTCCAATTTGAGTAATTCCACATGCTCCTGGACTCCAGGAGATACGGATCCCGGAACGCCAGATCGGCCGAGATTTTGCCCCGATCGCGCAGGGCCTTCAGGTCTCGCTGGATCGTCTCCTCCGGCTTGCGGGAGATGGCCGTCCGTTCAAAGAGCATGGATTGGATGCGCTCCTGCAACTGGCGAACGCTCCAGTGTTCCAGCCGGGCGATTTCGATGTAGAAGTCGCGTTTGAGGGAGTTGTCAATGTAGATCAGTGCCCGGATGTGCGACCAACTGAATTCTCTACACAGCGTGTAGAGAATTCTTTCATCTGGAAATACCTCCGCGAGACGCACGCAATGGAGCAGGTGCTTGTCGCCCCATCCCTTGCCGTACTCCAGGGTCAATTGCTGCGAGAGGCCAACGATGATCTGACGGCCGTAGTCCGCACGCTTGCCTTGCAACACTTCGGCATTGACGCGCTGCCCGATTCGCCAGTAAAGCAGGGTCAACTCGGCGTTGACCGCGCTGGCGACTCGCGTGCGAGCGGAATCAATCAATTGCCGAACGTCCGTCAGCAGGCCCGGAGAGCCGAGCGCTGACGGCCGTGCTTTGACCTTGGCAACTCGAGCCAGGACCGGTGCCCCTTTGCCGCGTCGTTTGATGTTCATGAATGCGTTCCTCCCAAAGCTATGATCTGATCGTACAGGTTATTCTACCTGTCTTTCTCTTTCGCATACCGCTCAAACGCCTGGCGGATCGCCTCGTCGATCTCGATGTTCTTCCGGCCGTGGTTGGTGATCTCGTCGAAGAGATCGTTGACCCTGGCGGAGGGGCGCTCGACGGCGGTGAGGTAGGCGCTGCATAGCTCCTGGTTGGCCTTGGCGATCGCGTCGCGGCGGGCAGCTTCGATGGTGGCGCCTTCGCCGGTCAACGTCTGGTCGATGTATTTTTGCGAGAGATCGCGGGCCTTGTCTTGGGCGTCCTTGTAGTGCGTCTGGGCGATCTGGCTGTGAGCGGCCTCGTGGGCTTTGACATCTTCCCGGGCGCCGTTGGGGAGCCACTCGGTGGTTTGGAGGGAAAGTCGCACGATGACCGAGGCCACGCGCACCTTGGAGACGGCGCTGGTGAGCCCGCGGTGTTCGTCAACGATGGCCACCTGAAACTCGGAAGCGATGCCGAATCGCGACTGGCAGACGGCCTGCTCGGAGCCGTGCAGCTCGGGCATTTCCTTGGGCTTGTTCTTCGGGTCGAAGTACTTCTGAGCCAGGTCGGGCTTGGCATTGATGACTTTGACAGCGTCGGCGGCCGCGCCGAGGGCACAGAGAAGGAACAGCGCGCTGATTACGCTGATCGCGGCGAGTCGGAGGAGAAACTCGAAACTCGAAGTTCGAATTGCACAAGCTAAACTCGAACGATGAATACCGACGGCGGAGATGTGTCGGAGTGCCGATGTCACGGGCCGGAAGCCCGCGCCACCAGCCTGCTGCTCTTCCCGCAGAATGCTTTTGCCCATACATTCTCCTGCAATGACGCCTACGCGTACTATCGCCGACCGTTTCGAGGTTATCCAGCAGTATATCCGCAACGGAGAGGTTCTGGACCTGGGGTGCGTCGACTCCCGGCCGGCGCGGGACTCGGCCCAGCAGCGCATCGAGCGCAAGCCGAACCTGCTGCACCGGCGGATTGTCGAGGCCAACCCCAACACGCTGGGCGTGGATATCGACCCGGAGGGGGTCGAGGTGCTCAAGTCCATGGGGTTCAAGGCGGCCGTGGGGAATGTCGAGACGATGGACCTTGGCCGGCAATTTGATGCGATCATCGCCGGGGAACTGATCGAGCACCTGGAGAACCCGGGGCTGTTTCTTCGCAATATGCGGCGGCATCTCAAACCCGCCGGCGTCATCATGATCAGCACGCCCAATCCGTTCTACCAGGGACAGACGTGGAAGATATGGCGCTACGGCCGGCCGATGGTTCACGAGGACCACACCAACTGGCAGGACCCGACGACACTGTCGCACCTGATGGAACGATGCGGATACGAAGTGTTTGATGGTGTGTGGGTGCAGCCGGCACGCAGTGCGATCAAGACTTGGAAACGGATGTTCCGGCCGTATTTTGCGCATGGGTTCATGATGGTGGGGCGGCTTAATGCGGCAGGGGCGTAGTAAACCGTGGGGTGGCATG
>JANYKD010000059.1 GCA_025361735.1 Phycisphaerales bacterium | reverse complement strand
CATCGCCGGCGCCACCGAAGGCGGAATCATCGCCCTTTCCGGCGGTGAGCGTGTCATTGCCATCGTCACCGTAGAATTGATCGGTCGCCCCGTCGTCGGTCTCGCCCTGGTAGGTGGACGCGATCACGTCATTGCCGGCGCCGCCGTGGAGGCTGTCAGCGCCGGGGCCCCCGGCGACGCTGTCGGCGCCATCGCCCGCCTGCACGAGGTCGTTGCCGGCGCCCGCGTAAATCAGGTCATTGCCGGCATCGCCGGTGATGGCGTCGTTGCCGCCGCCCGCCAGCACGGTGTCGTTGCCGTCGCCGCCGGAAAAGGTGTCGTTGCCGAAACTTGTGTGCGTGGTGGTGCCGGGTGTGGCGTCGGCGGCAGAGATGAAGTCGTTGCCAGCATTGCCACTGGCCGAGTCGTTGCCCTTTCCAGCGTAGAGGCGGTCGTTGCCATCGCCGCCATTTAGAAGATCCTTGCCGGCGGCCGCGGCGAGGGTGTCGTTGCCGGCGTCGCCGGACATGGTGTCGTTGCCGAAGTTGGAGGAGAGCTGCGAGGCTTTTGGGGCGGCGTAGAGGCGGTCGTTACCCGCGCCGCCGGACATGAAATCGTTGCCGGCTTCGCCGATAAGGACGTCCTTGCCATTGCTGCCTTTGAGCGTGTCGTTGCCGGCGCCTCCGTAGAGCGTGTCGTTGCCTGCGCCACCGTTGATGGAGTCGGCCTTGGAGCCGCCGCGAAGGAAATCGTTGCCCGTGCCGCCGAGGAGAGTGACCGGGGCGACTTTGGATTCGCCGTAATCGTTGCCGGCGCCGGCGTCGACAGATACGGGGAAAGTCACGCTCGATTCGATGAAGATGCCATCGTTGCCACCACCAGCGAGGATCCTGGCGCGTTCAACCCGCTGGATGGGAAACCCCTCGAGGACGCCCTGGACAAAAACCTGTTTTGCCTCGACGAGTAGGATGATCTTCTCGCCGGCGCTGGTTCCCCGGACCACGAGTGTGCCGGCCTCGAGGGAGACTTTCACTCCGTTCAGCAGCGGTGGCAGGGGCGGTGGATTGCCCACGACGATCATGTTCGAGGGGACAGGAATCGGAGGAGGCGCGAGCACGGTGCCGGTGAGCAACCGTCGGGTCTCAAGGGACTCAATGGCCGTATGCAGCAGCTTGGAGGCTTTGCGGTTCATATCGCATCTCCTGGGTCGTGTAACGGGTAGCCGGGAGAATGATAGGCATGCGCGGATGCGTGCGGCTTGTGATGGCGGGTCAAAGAACTGGTGCCGGTACGCCATGGACATCTATGACGGGCTGAGGGTACTCGCTTAGCGAATCTCAGGGTTGGCCAGGGGCATCCGGTGAGAGACCGGCCTACACGCGCGTGAAGTGCCGATGCTTCGGATCCGCTACCGCGAGCACGGCGGCGCTGATCGATGCGGGCTTGGCGAAGAGCATGCAGCGGGCCGATTCGCAGAGCGTGGCGCCTGTGGTCATGACGTCGTCCACGAGCAGGATGTGTTTTCCGGCCACCCTCTGCTCATCGAGCAGGCCGAAGGCGTGCTTGACGTTGGCCTGGCGGTCGGCCTGTGCGAAGATGCGGGTCTGGGTGGGCGTGGAGCGCAGACGCGAGACGACGCGGGCCACCGGTTTGCTGAAACGTGTTCCGATGATGCCCGCGATCACGTCGGACTGGTTGTAGCCGCGCGAGAGCCGGCGACCGATATGCAGCGGCACGGGGACGACGAGATCGATGTGGCTCATCACGCCGGCCGTCGACGACTGCTGGCATAGCCGCTCAGCCAGCAGTTCCGCGAGTGGCCAGCGCGATTCGTACTTCATACTGTGGATGAGTTGCCGCAACGGCTCTTCGTAGATCGCCAATCGGGCGATGAAGCGAAGCGGATAGAGGCCTTTGCCCAGGCAGAACGGGCACGGCGCGCCGTCCATGGCCAGTGGGGCGGCGCATCGGGGACAGGCCGGATGGTCGGCGAGTTTGCTGAGTTGTCCATTGCATTTCTCGCAGAGCCAGCCGACATCCGAGAGCGATGCCGAGCAGACCTCGCAGCGGCTGGGATAGATTGCCTCGGAAAGCGAGGCCGCCGCCGATCGGAGGATTTGCAGCATGGCCGGCATTAATTGCCTGCAGTCGGGAAGCGCAGCACGAGTTCGAGGAACATGCCCATGGCGGTGGGGAAGGCCGCATCCGTGAAGTTGAAACGGTCGCTGTGCAGCGGCGGATAGCTGGCCGCGTCGGCCGGTTGCACGCCGATCATGAAAAAGCAGCCCGGGACCTTCTCGAGGTAGAACGCGAAGTCCTCGGCTCCCATGGATGGTTTACCGACGGGCAGGAAACGCTCCGGCCCGAGAGTCGCGCGGGCGACTGTGGCAACGTGGTCGGCCATCGCCGGGTCGTTGACGGTAGGGGGGTAGCCTTCGCTCCAGGTGAATTCCGAGGTGCATTCGTGGGCGGCCGCCACAGAGCGAGCCCGGCGCTCGATGGCGCGGCGAAGCTGCTCGCGCGTGACGTTGTTCAGCGAGCGGGCGGTGCCGGAGAAAGTGGCCACGTCGGGAATGACGTTGCTGGCCGTGCCGGCGTGGAAGATGGCGACGGTGACGACGGCGGAGTCGGTCGGGTCGATCTCGCGGCTGACGATGTGCTGCAGCGAGCCAACGCATTCGGCGGCGGCCACGATCGGGTCGTGGCCATAGTGGGGGAATGCACCGTGGCAACCGCGGCCGGTGATCTTGACCTCAAACGTATCCTGACCGGCGAGGATCGGCCCGGGCCGGGTGGCGACGATGCCGACCTTGAGCGCCGGCCAGCCGTGCAGGCCGAAGATGGCGTCGACCTTGGGTCCGAGCCTGCCGTCGAGCACACCGCCGGCGATCAGGCGCGATGCGCCCGCGCCGCCTTCCTCGGCAGGCTGCCAGAGCAGTTTTACGCACACGGGCAGGCGGTCTTCCATGGACTTGAGTATGCCGGCGACGCCAACGAGACTGGCGGTGTGGCCGTCGTGGCCGCAGGCGTGCATGCGGCCGGGGTGGGTGCTGGCGTATTCGAGGCCGGTATTTTCGACGATGGGCAGTGCATCGATGTCGGCGCGAAGCGCAACGCACGGCTTGGACGGATCACCCAGCCAGGCGACGGTGGCGGTCGGGGCGTTGGGAACGCCGGCGACGAAAGGGATGCCGAGCCGCGTGAGTTCCTGGCGGATGACGTCGGCCGTTTTGAATTCCTCGTACTGGACTTCGGGGATGCGGTGGAGGCGATGCCGCAGCTCGATGACGGAAGGAAGGGACTGATTGATGAGGGGTACGGCTGACATGGACAGAACGCTACCCTGCAAAGCGTCACGCGGCAAGATGTTCGTTTGGAGTCCCACCTTCAGGCGGTCTGAAGAAACCGCCTGAAGGCGGGACTCCAAACTCAGAATCCGCGCAGGTTTGTGCTCATCCGCCGGGGCAGGCCGGGTTTGGGGAGACGCTTGAGCACGACATATTGCATGCCGTGCTTGGCGCTGAACTCGCGTTTTTCCGGCTTGTCGCCGTCTTCGTTGACGGCGTATATGTCAGGCTTGATGCGCAGAAATTCGGGCTCGGCGTCCATCCAGCCCATGCCGCTGGTGATGAGTGCCTGGCGGACGTAGCGGATGCAGCCGGCCACGTAGCGCCGCTCGTCCTGGCGAATGAGGGGGTGGCCTTCACCCTTGAGATAGCGGATGTTCTCGTCGTTTCCAACGATGGCGTAGAGTTCGCCGAGTTCGGACACTTCTTCGAAGAAGCGGACATGGCCGGAATGAAACCAGTCATAACAGCCGGTGACGACGACCTTCTTGCGGCCGGCCGGCGCGGGTTCGATTTCCGTCGGCCGCGACGGGAAGCGCGACAGGACATCGGAGGCGATGGGGAGTAACTCCAGGTGGCGGCCACGGCAGAAGGACTGTTTGGCCGGGCTGGCGTCGGTGTCGGCAACAGCCCAGGCGGCCGGCGTGAAACCGAGGGCCTCGGGGAGCGTGTCGGCGGAGTTGCCGTCAATGATGCTGACGTCGCTGACGTAGCGAATCGCCTGGACGAGATACTCGCGTTCCTCCTGCGGGAACATGGGAGGCTTGCCCGTGATCGCCTGCACCATGGCGTCGGACCAGAGCAGGACGTGGACCGGGCCCGTGCGCGAGGCTTCATCGAGCAGGCGGGCATGACGGGAACGGAAGTCATCGAAACTGGCGGAGACGACGATGGGGTTCATGGATCACCGTTGTACACGTTACAGGCTGCTTCTTCTTTGGCCGTTTGTAGCACGGCCGTCTCGGCTGTGTCCAGGGCGTCTGACACAGCCACGCCATCTGACACAGCCGGGACGGCTGTGCTACGAACAGCGTTGCTATTCTGCGATGCGGACGTTGACTTTGAAAGCGCCGGGGACAGGGTCTTCGGAAACGACGTAGAGATAGCCGCCGCCGCAGCCAGAATACATGGCGCCGGCGTAGCGCGACTGGTAGAATTTCAGCAGTCCCTTTAGGTCCACCGTGATGGTCGAATGCCGCACGGTCTGGGGCAGAAGCGCTTCCCAGCACTCCATACACTCGTTCATCGACGCACCCAAGGCCTTGGCGTCGCAGGTGACCAGGGCGTTGTAGCAGTCCTTGCCGGATTGGCCAAGGCGGCGGACCCATTTCGTGTCGAGGTGTTTTTCACCCAGTGGGTCGTACCCGGTCGGGCGCGGAGCGACGGGGATCATGTGGATGACGCGTTCGATCCAGCGGGCGACTGCGGGGTCGTTGTTGGACTCGATATGGGCCGGGAAATAGCCGCCGTCGTGGTGGAAGTCGTAGTCGAGCCGGTTCACGCCGGGGTAGATGAGCCCGATCATGTCCTGCGAACCGGAGGGATCTTTCTTGCCGGCGTTCTCGGTCGCGTAGAGTTCTTTGACTAGTAGCATCGGCGCCCGATCCGGCAGGCGGCCATTCCACACTTTCATGGCGACATCGCGCGTGCCCGTCGCCATGCCGGCTCGCTCCATGAAGCGCATCGTGGGCTGGAGGCCGACGACGACCATGGAACCCGGCGGTGTGGGGTTGAGTCTGGAGACAAACGGCTGATCGATCCAACCGCCGGCGAAGGCCATGCGGTAGGGGATGTTGCCGATGATGGAAGTGATCTCTGTCATGGTAATCGGTGATCGGTAATCAGTAATCGGTGATCGGTAATCGGTTTCTGCCACCGATCACTGACTACCGAACACCGATCACCTGTTTTCCTAGAAGTGGTCCTTTACCGTGACGCCACCGGCCTTACGGGCCTGGTACTGCTGCTCGATCCACTTGTACGTGGCCTTCATCCCCTGGCTGAGCGGGATGCCGGGTTCCCAGTTGAGCATCTTCTTGATGAAGGTGTTGTCACTGTTCCGACCTGCCACGCCGCGCGGCGCGCCCAGGTCGTACTTGCGCTGCAGCTTGATGCCGCCGATCTTCTCGGTCAGAGAGACGAGGTCGTTGATGGAGATCAGTTCGCTCGTGCCCAGGTTGATGGGCGTGGCGATGAGGTTGGCGGCGTGCATGATCATGTCGATGCCCTTCAGGCAGTCGTCGATGTACATGAAACTGCGGGTCTGCGTGCCATCGCCCCAGATGATGATCTCCTTCTTGCCGGAGTCCTTGGCCTCGATGACCTTGCGGCACATGGCGGCCGGGGCCTTCTCGCGGCCGCCGTCCCAGGTGCCCCAGGGACCGTAAACGTTGTGGAAACGGGCGATGGCAGTCTTCATGCCGCGTTCGGCCCAGTATTCCTGGCAGAACATTTCGCTGACCAGCTTCTCCCAGCCGTAGCCGCGCTCGGCCATGGCCGGATAGGCATCCGTTTCCTTCAGGGCGCGGCAGTTGGGATCTTCCTGCAACGTGACGTTGTACGCGCACGCCGAGGAGGAGAAGAAGTAGCGATTAACGCCCGCCCGGTACGCGGCCTCGATCAGATGGGTGTTGACCAGGATCGAGCGGAGGCATTCGATGCGGAATCGCTCGATGAAGCCCATGCCGCCCATGTCGGCCGCCAGGTTATAGACCTCGACGGCGTCCTGTGCGGCCTTCTTGCAGTTGGCCTCTTCTGAAAGATCGGCGCAGATGCACTCCACGCCGGGGGTCCGCTGATACCAGTGGGGAAGGGGTTTTTTGTCTACGGCGCGAATGCGGGTGAAACCCTTGTCGGTGAAGTATTTGACGAGATTGCCGCCGATGAACCCGCCGGCGCCGGCGACGAGAATCAGGTCGTCCTTCTTGGGACCGGCTGACTTTGCTGACGATTTACTGGCCATGATGGATGCTCCGTTTCAGGGGGTCTGTTTTGTGGCGGCCTGCCGGCCCATTGGCCGATTCTTGCCGCGTTGATGGAAGAACTATCGTGCATATTCGCCCGCGAAACAATAGACGTTCTTCGCCATTGCATGACGATTATTGACTTGCTGGCAACGGAGATAACAATGCTCTTGTATGAACGGCGATGGCTGAGCAAACGGAAGAATCCCGACAACCCGAGTTCTTCTCGCTGCAGGTATCGGCCGCGAGCCGGTTCTATCTTGACCTGTCGCCGCCGGCGCGCACTCCGCTGGCGGTGGTTTCCGGCGGATGCGAACACTGCTCACCCGACTATCGCGTGTCGCGTTCGACATTCCCATTTTTCGGCATGGAGTTCGTTGCCCGTGGCCGGGGGGCGTTGCGGCTGGCGCGTCGCAGTTATCAGCTTGGTCCCGGCACGATATTCACGTACGCCAAGGGTGTTGCCCATAACATCACCACCGACCCCGACGAGCCGCTGGTCAAGTATTTCGTGGACTTCGCCGGCAGGCGGGCCGCCGCGCTCATGCAGCAGCTTGAACTCGGCCCGGGGCGCATTCTGCAAACCTCCGCGCCAGGACAGGTGGTGTCGCTCTTTGATGATCTGATTCGCGAAGGCTCGCACCACACACCCTTCACCGGCCGGCTCGCCGCCTGTCTGGTCGAGTACCTGTTGCTGAAGATCGCCGAGACGGCGATCCCATATGGCTCGGCGATCACGGCGGCCTTTGCCACATACCGGCGGTGTCGCGAGCACATTGACGCCCATTGGCAGGATCTGCACAACTTGCAGGAGATCGCCGAGGCGTGTCATATCGATCCCGCGTACCTGTGCCGGCTTTTTCAGCGATTCGACCATCAGGGTCCGTATCACTGTCTTCTACGCTTGCGGATGAATCATGCCGCCAGGCTGCTCCAGGGAATGGGTGCGTCGGTGAAACAGGTGGCGGGCGAACTGGGTTTCTCTGATCCCTTCCATTTTTCGCGTGTTTTCAAGCGAACGATGGGGGCATCGCCATCGCAGTTTGTCCGGCTCGGGGCGGTATAACGGTGGTGGTAAACTGGGCAGGCGGCTGTCCTCCCACGCTCGAACGGCGGCTGAGGATGGTTTCGCTTGCGAGGTACCAGGAATCGACATTACATCTTTGTTCGCCACCCGGCTCGGATTCCTGTTGCATTTACTGGGGATTTCGGCAAGACTGTGCGTATATCATATCGAACGCGGTGTGTGTTCATGGTTCGGTTCATATCGGAGGCGTGTTATGCGTCTTACGCCAAGCAGACAGATTAGAGCGTTTACGCTTGTCGAGTTGCTCGTGGTGATCGGGATCATTGCGTTGTTGATCTCAATCCTGCTTCCAGCCTTGAGCAAGGCCAAGGAAGCGGCGGCCAAGACGGCCTGCATGTCGAATCTCAGGCAGATAACTTTGGCATGGACGACGTATGCCGGCGATTATAAGGGATGGCTCGTCCTGGGCATGCCAGGTACACCTCCCACTCCGCCCACGCCCGGCCAGGTTCCCTGGATCGTTCCGCCCACCGGAACTTCCACCGACACCTGCATGAGCAACGGAGCGCTCTGGAAGTACGCCGGGAAGAGCAAGGGGATCTATCATTGTCCGTCCGATCTGGACTGGCATCTGGTCACCTACGCGATCAACTGCTTCCTCAACGGCGAAAATTTTGGCGGTACGGTTCAGAATATTGGCCGGGTCAGGCATGCCGAATCGGTCTTCGTCTTTATCGAAGAGAATGACTGGCGGTCGGCGGGGTCGACGGGGACACCATATAATCTGGGCTCGTTTGCCGTGACACCCTACCCGTATCCGCCGGCCAGCGGTAATACCAGTTTTGTGGACTATCCAGGCTCATGGCACAACAACGGCGTGTGCCTTGGATTCGCCGACGGACACGCCGACTATTGGAAATGGTCCGACGAGACGGTCAAGGCGATGAAGACCAACAACGTGGACGTCGGCAGCATTCCCGGAGCTCTGCACGATCTCCGCCGCCTTCAAGGGGCGCGCGGACCCATTCCCTGAATCGGCAGGTTATTGTGATCCCCATCCTTACCTGCTACAACGTGTGAATGCGACGAATCTACCTCGCCAACGCGGCGGCCGGCGATCTTCTTGATGACGTGTTTGTCTTCACTGGCAAGCAACTCGCGGCTACCTCCACGGGCAAGTTCTACATCAAGGCGTTTCTATCGGATCGAACTGCGCAGATCACCGTGCGGATGTGGAACGCCACGCGCGAGGAGTTTGACCTGCTGCCGGAGAGCGGCTTCGTCAAGGTTCGCGGGCGGGTTGAGAATTACCAGAACAACCTGCAGTTCATCCTGGAAGGTTTCGAGCCGCCCAAGGAAGGGACATTTGACGCCGCGGAACTGATCCCCACGACGACCAAAGACATCCCGCAAATGACCGCCAGATTGCTGGAACTCCTGGGTTCCATTCACAACAAGCACCTGGCCGGGTTGATGCGGGCGTACACGGAAGACAAGCGGCTCATGGAGCGCTTCTGTCGCGCTCCGGCGGCGATGAGCTTCCACCACGCCTTCATCGGCGGGCTGCTCGAACACACTGTGAACTCCATGGATGTGGCCGATGCGGTGTGCAAGTTCTATCCGGGGCTCAACCGCGACATCGTGGTGGCCGGCATTTTCCTGCACGACATCGCCAAAACCTGGGAGCTCAGCTACGACTGTGCCTTCGGCTACACCGATGGCGGGCAGCTTGTCGGGCACATCGTGAAGTCGGCCGTCTGGGTGGAGCACAAGCGGCGCACGGCCGAGCAATCATTGGGCGAGCCGATCCCGCAGCCGATCATCGACGTGATGCAGCACATTATCATTTCGCACCACGGCGTGCCGGAGTTCGGCGCCATCAAGCCGCCGAGTACGCCCGAGGCGATCGCCGTGCATTTCATTGAGAACCTCGACGCCAAGCTGATGATGTCGCTGCAGTCCTGCCGCGGCCTGGTGCAGCAGGGTTCCGAGGGCAACTTCACCGAGTACATGAAGGCGTTCAGCGGCCGGCTCTATCGGCCGGATCCGGCGCCGATGGCCGAGCAGGCCGTGGCGCCCGCGAAAGCGGCGGAGCCGGTCGAGAAACCGAGCAACAAGCCGGTGTTGAATAACCCGATGTTCGAAACGACCAAGGCTAAGAAATAACGTCACTGCCTCGGATGATGCGTGTGCGACGGGTCGGCCAGGCGGGAATGCTCTGTGGGCAGGCGCACGGTGAAGGTGGTGCCTTCGCCTTCCCGGCTCTGCAGCGTGATGGACCCCTCATGTTCGACGACGATTTTGCGGGCGACGGCCAGCCCCAGGCCGGTGCCCCGGTTGCCCTTGGTGGAGTGGAACAACTCGAAGATGTGGGGCATGAGCGTGGTCGGGATGCCCGCACCGTTGTCGATGACTTCGATGATGCACTCATGTTTCTCTGTGTCGTATCGCCCGGTGACCCGGATGAGACCCTGTTGCGGGATCACGGCGTCCAGGGCGTTGCTGAGGAGATTCATCAGCACCTGGTGAATGCCCGCGGGATCGAGCGGCACGGGCGGCAAATCCTTGTCGATGTCGGCCACCACCATTACACCCTTGTTGTTGGCGGCCGGGGCGATGAGTTCGACACATTCGTTGACGATGCGCTTCAGCCCGGCGAGCTCGATGAGCGGCTCGCGATCCTTGCTGTAGGCCAGGAGGTTCATGGTCAGGTTGTAGATCTTTTCGAGGTTGCGCTCGACGATGCCCCAGCCCTTGCCCACCTGAACCAGGTTCGAACCCTTGATGCCCATCTCCACGACATCGGCCCCGCCGTGCAACGCCTGGAGGATGTTCTTGATCGAGTGCGAGAGGGCCGCCGTGGTTTCGCCGATGGCGGCCATGCGCTCGGCCTGCAGGCCCTGCTGGTACAGCCGCGCGGTCTGCACGGCCAGACCCGCCTGCATGCCGATGGCTGTCAACAGG
>JANYKD010000565.1 GCA_025361735.1 Phycisphaerales bacterium | reverse complement strand
CGGACGGCATCCGCATATGCTCCGTGCTGGACCGGAATGGTCTGCGGCCGGCGCGCTACTGGGTGACCACCGACGACAAGGTTATCCTGGGTTCAGAGGTCGGCGTGTTGGATATCGCGCCGGAACGGATCGCCCGCAAAGGCCGCATCCAGCCGGGCCGCATGCTTCTGATCGACACGGAGCAGGGGCGCATCGTCCCGGATAAGGAAGTTGAGCACGAGCTCGCTTCCGAGTACCCGTACCGGCAGTGGCTGGACGACAACCTCGTGCCGTTGGAGGATTTGCCGGCCCCGCCGCACGTCTCCGTCCCGCAGCACACAACCATCCTCAAGCGCCTGAAGGCGTTTGGCTACACCTACGAAGACCTCCGGATGACGTTGCAGCCGATGGCGAAGGATGGCGTGGAACCTGTCGGCTCGATGGGCAACGACACTCCGCTGGCCGTGCTCTCGGACAAGCCGCAACTGCTGTACGAATACTTCCAGCAGATCTTCGCGCAGGTGACGAACCCGCCTATCGACGCCATTCGCGAGGAGATCGTCACCGCCACCGAAACGGTCATCGGGCCGGAGCGCAACCTGCTGCACCCGGAGCCGGCCAGCTGTCACCAGATTCGGCTGAAGTACCCCATCCTCAGCAACTACGAACTGGAGCAGATCCGGCACAATACGTCGCCGGGCCTGAAAGCGGTCACGCTCTCGATCGTATATCGTGTTGCGGAAGGCGGCGCGGCGCTTGAAGCGGCGATGCATCGGCTCTACCGGCAGGCGAGGCGCGCTATCAGCGAGGGGTGCAACATCATCATCCTCTCGGACCGCGCCATCGACAAAGACCACGCGCCCATCCCGGCGCTGATGGCCGTCGCTGGTTTACACCACCACCTGGTGTACGAGGAAATGCGCACGCAGGTTGGTCTGGTGCTGGAATCGGGTGAGCCGCGCGAGGTCCATCACGTGGCGCTGCTGGTGGGCTACGGTGTGGGCGCCATCAACCCGTACCTGGCCTACGAGGCGATCCACGATATGATCGGCGAGGGTTGGCTGCCCGATGTCACGGAGGCTGAGGCCGAGAAGAAGTACGCCAAGGCGCTGGCCAAGGGTGTGGTGAAAACGATGTCCAAGATGGGCATCTCCACCATCCAGAGTTACCGCGGAGCGCAGATCTTCGAGGCGATCGGCATACACCACGACGTCATCGACAGGTATTTTACCGGCACGCCGTCGCGCATCGAGGGTATCGGAATCAAGGAGATCGCCCGCGAAATCCAATTGCGTCATCAAGGCGCGTTCGATGAGCGCAATGGCGAGGTGAAATCGCTGGATTCCGGCGGCAACTTCCAGTGGCGCAGCGATGGCGAATATCACCTGTTCAACCCAGAGAGCATCAACATGCTTCAGGCCGCCTGCCGCGCGGGAGACTATGGCCTGTTTCAGCAGTACACAACGGAAGTGAACGCCGAAACCAGACACCATTGCACTCTGCGCGGCCTGATGGACCTGAAACTGGCCACAACCCCGCTGCCGCTGAACGAAGTGGAAACCGTGGAGTCCATTGTGAAGCGCTTCAAGACGGGCGCGATGTCGTATGGATCGATCAGCAAGGAAGCGCATGAGGCGCTTGCCATCGCCATGAACAGGCTTGGCGGCAAGAGCAACACGGGCGAGGGTGGCGAGGACCCCGAGCGCTATGTGGCCGGGCCGAACGGCGACTCGAAATGCAGCGCCATCAAACAGGTTGCCTCGGCGCGGTTCGGCGTCACCAGCGAATACCTGGTCAGCGCGCGGGAGATACAGATCAAGATGGCGCAGGGCGCCAAGCCGGGCGAGGGCGGCCAGTTGCCCGGCAACAAGGTGTACCCGTGGATCGCGAAGGTGCGCCATTCAACACCCGGAGTGGGTCTTATTTCGCCGCCGCCCCACCACGACATCTACTCCATTGAGGACCTGGCGGAGTTGATCCACGACCTGAAAAACGCCAACGAGCAGGCGCGCATCAGCGTGAAACTGGTCTCCGTCGTGGGTGTGGGCACCATCGCGGCGGGCGTCGCCAAGGCGCATGCGGATGTGGTGCTCATCAGCGGCTACGACGGCGGAACCGGGGCCTCTCCGCGCAGCAGCATCCGTCACGCCGGCCTGCCGTGGGAACTGGGAGTCGCCGAAACCCACCAAACGCTTCTCTTGAACGACTTACGCAGCCGCATCGTCATCGAAACCGACGGCAAACTGATGACCGGGCGCGATGTCGCCGTGGCCGCGCTGCTCGGCGCGGAAGAGTTCGGATTTGCAACGGCGCCGCTCATTGTGCTCGGCTGCGTGATGATGCGCGTGTGCCACCAGGACACCTGTCCGGTGGGCGTGGCAACCCAGAACCCAGAACTGCGAAAATACTTCCAGGGCGACCCGGCGCATGTGGAGAACTTCATGCGCTTCATCGCTCAGGAACTGCGCGAGTGGATGGCAAAACTGGGCTTCCGAACGGTGGATGAGATGGTCGGACGGACCGACAAGCTGGACGTTCACAAGGCCATCACCCACTGGAAGGGGAAGGGTCTGGACCTCACGCCGATCCTCCACATGCCGGACGTTTCCGACAGTGTGGGACGGCATTGCGGCATCGCACAGGAGCATGGCATCGAGCGTTCGATGGACCGTGAGGTTCTGATGTTCATCTGCGACGCCGCGCTGAAAAACGGGACGGCGGTGAATGCCACGCTTCCCATCCGAAACACCAACCGGGCGACCGGTACGATTCTTGGAAGCGAGGTCACGCGGCGCTTCGGAGCGGCGGGACTGCCGGAAGACACCATCCGCCTGCATTTTCAGGGATCCGCGGGGCAAAGTTTCGGCGCCTTTGTGCCGAAGGGCATCACGCTGACGCTGGAAGGCGATGGAAACGACTACTGCGGCAAGGGGCTCTCTGGCGGCAAGATCATCGTCTTCCCGCACAAGTCCTCGCCATTCGCCGCCGAGGAGAACGTCATCATTGGCAACGTAGCGTTCTACGGCGCCACCAGCGGTGAAGCGTATGTCCGCGGCATTGCGGGCGAACGGTTCTGCGTCCGCAACAGCGGCGTTTCCGCCGTGGTGGAAGGCATTGGCGACCACGGCTGCGAGTACATGACGGCCGGGCGCGTGGTGGTGCTGGGGCGCATCGGCCGCAACTTCGCGGCGGGCATGTCCGGCGGCATCGCTTACGTGATTGACGAACGCGGGGACTTCACGCGGCGGTACAACCACGAGATGGTCACGCTGGGGCACCTGGAAGATCCGGAGGAGATCGCCGAAGTGCAAGGAATGATCCAGCGCCACGTGAAGTACACGGGCAGCGAACGCGGCGCGGCGATCCTGGAGAAATGGGACGAGAAAGTGACGCGCTTCGTGAAGGTTCTGCCGAAGGACTATCAGCGCATGCTCGCCGCCATTGAACGCGCCTACCAAGCCGGCCTGAGCGGCGACGAAGCCGTCATGGCGGCCTTTGAAGAGAACAAGCGCGACCTGGCGAGGGTCGGCGGCAACTGAGCACCTGGAGCACACACAATGGCAAAGCCGACCGGATTTATGGAATTCCACCGTCAACTCCCCATCTACCGCGCACCGGAAGAGCGCGTGAAGGATTGGGACGAGTTCCATACCCACCACCCCGACGATGTTTTGCGAGACCAGGCCGCGCGCTGCATGGACTGCGGCACGCCGTTCTGCCAAACAGGCGCGCTCATCAAGGGTATGGCGTCCGGGTGTCCCATCCGGAACGTCATTCCTGAGTGGAACGACCTCGTTTACCGGGGTCTCTGGGAGCAGGCCCTGGAACGGCTGCACAAGACCAACAACTTTCCGGAGTTCACGGGCCGCGTTTGCCCCGCGCCGTGCGAGGCATCGTGCGTGCTGGGCATCACCAACCCGCCGGTGACGATCAAGAACATCGAGTGCACGCTTGCCGACAAAGGCTGGGAGAACGGATGGGTGACGCCGCGGCCGCCCACCCTTCGCACCGGGAAGAAGGTGGCCGTGGTGGGCTCCGGTCCCGCAGGGCTATCCTGCGCCGCCCAGTTGAACCACGTTGGCCATACCGTGACGGTGTATGAACGCGCGGACCGCATTGGCGGCCTGCTGATGTACGGCATCCCCAACATGAAACTGGACAAGAGCGTCGTCCAGCGCCGCGTGGACCTGATGGCGGCGGAAGGCATCACGTTCGTGACGAACACGGAGGTTGGTACGGACCTGCCGGTTGAGCAACTTCGCGCGGATTCCGACGCGATCGTGCTCTGCTGTGGCGCAACCAAAGCGCGTGATCTCCCAATCGAGGGGC
>JANYKD010000549.1 GCA_025361735.1 Phycisphaerales bacterium | reverse complement strand
CCCGCCCGGCCCATCCGGATCGCTTCCCGTCAGCGTCCCCACCGTCGTCCCCGCGGCCGTTCCCCACGTCACCGCATCCGGCGCCAGCACGACATCCGTCGGCGCTTCGTTGACGTTGGCCACGTTGATCGCCAGCACCTTCTCCGTCCACAACCCGCCCGCATCCGTCGACCGGATCCGGACCGAATAGCCGGTTTTCGCCTCAAAATCGAAGCTGCTGTTGCCGGCAAGCGCACCGCCGACAATCGCGAACGCCGCGTTGTCCTCGCCGCCGATTCCGCCGACCAGGGTGTATGTGAACGTATCGCCGGAATCCACGTCGCTCGTACTCAGCGCCCCAATGCTCGTCCCGGCCGGCTGATTCTCCAGGATGGAACTGCCCGAGAGCGAGATGTCCGTGGGCCCTTCATTGACGTTGGTCACGCCGACGGTAAGCACCTTCTCTGTCCACAGTCCGCCCGCATCCGTCGAGCGGACGCGGACCGAGTAGCCGTTCCGCGTCTCATAGTCGAAGCTGCCGGCCGACTGGAGCGTGTCGCCCGAGATCGTAAACAAGGCATTGTCCGTGTCGCCAGTTCCACCTGCCAGCGTGTACGTGAAACTGTCGCCCGCATCCGCATCGGCCGTGCTGAACGTCCCCACATTCGTGCCGGCCGGTTGATTCTCCGCAATCACACCGGCCAATAGTCCGATGTTTGTAGGAGTGTCGTCGACGTTCGTCACGCTGATGGCGAACGCCTTCTCCGTCCACAGCCCGCCCGCATCCGTCGAACGGATCCGGATCGAGTAGCTGCTCTTCGCTTCATAGTCAAAGCCGGCGGCCGTCTTGAGCGTGTCGCCGCTGACCGTAAACCACACATTGTCAACTGCGCCGATCCCGCCGACCAGCGTGTAGGTAAACGGGTCGCCGGCGTCGGGATCGGTCGTCGTCAGGTTGCCAACCACCGTGCCGACTGGCTGGTTCTCGGCAATGCTGTTTGCCGACAACGCCAGGTTCGTCGGCGTTTCATTGACGTTGGTCACGCTGATCGCGACGACTGTCTCGGTCCACAGTCCGCACGCGTCCGTAGATCGAACGCGGGTCGAGTAGCTGTTCTTGGTTTCGTAGTCGAAACTCGCGGCCGTGGAGAGCGTGTTGCCGATAAGGCTGAACGAGGCGTTGTCGTTGCTTCCGGTTCCGCTGACCAAGGTGTAGCTGAATGTATCGCCGTTATCCGGATCGGTGGTGTTCAGCGTACCCACGCTCGTGCCGGCCGGCTGGTTCTCGGCGATGGAACTCGCCGAGAGGCCGATGTCCGTCGGCGTCTCGTTGACATTGGTCACGCTGATCGCGAGGACTTTCTCAGTCCACAGCCCGCTGGCCTCTGTCGATCGAACGCGAATGGAATAGCTGTTCTTGCCCTCATAGTTGAAGCTTGCAGCGCTCGTGAGCGTGTTGCCGACAAGGCTGAACGCGGCGTTATCGGTGCTGCCAGTTCCGCTGCCCAGCGTATAGATGAATGTTTCGCCCGCATCCGCATTGGTCGTGCTCGTCGTAGCGACGCTTGTGCCGATAGACTCGTTCTCAGCGATGAGGCTGGCCGAGAGAGCAATATCCAGACTTCGCTGTTCGTATGCCCCCATATCGACGGTGCCGCTGACAATCCGCGGATGACCTGACAGATCCGTGGAGACGCCAGAAATAGCCGAGTTCAGTCCAGCATTGATGGCTGGCGAAGTGGGAAGCGCCCGCAGATCGCCGTAGTCATCGTCGGTCGTGCCCCACTTGCCATCCGCGCCCGCACCGGGAATGCGGACAAACCGCGGGTCAGCATTGATGTTGCCAGTTCCCACCAAGCCCTCTTGGATGTCGCAGTAGGTGGCGACTGTGGTGCTGCCGAACTGATATATTTGCGAGGGCGCTGGGCTGTTGCCCCAGACGATACAGTTCACCAGGGTCGGCGAGCAGTAGGATTCACTATACATCCCGGCACCGGAGGAGGCCGAGTTGGCGCTGAAGGTGCAGTTGGTCAAGACCGGTGATGACAGCGAATTGTACATCCCACCGCCATAGCGGGAGGAGGAGGCCGAGTTGCCGCTGAAGGTGCAGTTGGTCAGCGTCGGCGAGGAACTCGCGTTGTACATCCCGCCCCCGTCGTAGCTGGCCGAGTTGCCGTTGAAGGTGCAGTTGTTCAGTGTCAGCAAGGAATCAGAGTTGCACATTCCGCCTCCGACCATCAACGCCGTATTGCCACTGAACGTGCAGTTGATCAGGGCCGCTGAAGAGGAGTCGTTGTACATCCCGCCCCCGTCGTAGAGGGCCGAGTTGCCGCTGAAGACGCAGTTGGTCACGACGGGCGAGGAGCCAGAGTTGTCCATTCCGCCGCCGGAGGAGTAGGGGCTGCTACCGTTGGCGTTTCCGAGCGTAACGCTGATGCCGTCCAGAAGCGTGAGATTGCCCAAGCCGATGGCTGTCACCACGTGATAGCTGTTATCCGTGTTGCTGCCGATCGTGCCGATGTCGCCAGAGAAGACGGTCTTGTTGTTGCAGATGTCGCGGGCATCGGGGTTGGCAGCGCCATACCCGGCGTAGCCGCCGTAAACCGCCACGGCGTTCCGCAGCGCGAAGCTGAGTGTCCGGCTGGTGGTGGTTGTGGGTTTGTACGTGCCGTCGGCCACGCGGATGGAGTCTCCGTCGGCGGCGGCGAGCAGCGCTGACTGCAGCTTCGTGTAGGCATTGGCCCAGGTAGCGCCGTTGTTGCCGCCGGCGGCGTTGAGGTCCACATAGAGGGTCTTGGCCACCGGCGCTGAGAATGCTCCCTCGTAGGCCCCTATGTCAACCATGCCATTCTGGATACGGGCGTTGCCCGCCAGGTCGGTGCTGACGCCGGCGGGTATCGCGGCGTTGGATCCGGCGTCCAGGGCCGGGGAAGTCGCTCGCAGGCGCAGATCGCCGGGGTCATCGTCGGCGGTGGCGTAGACATCATCCGGGCCTGCCCATGAGGAGCGGATGAACCTGGGATCAACATCGATGTTCCCGATACCGACGTAGCCGCCCTGGATCAGGCTGTAGGTGATGACGGGGGTGCTGGAGGTGCCGTCGAAGACAGAACTGTTGCCCCACACAATACAGTTGGTCAGTATCGCCGAGGAATAGTCGTTGTTCATCACGCCGCCGTAGTACGCTGAGTTGCCGCTGAAGATGCAGTTAGCCAGTTGTGGCGAGGTGTAGACGTTGTCCATCGCGCCTCCGCGAGAGGCGAAATTGCCGACAAAGATGCAGTTGGTCAGGGTCGGCGGGGACCAGACGCTGTACATCCCGCCGCCGGAGGTGGCCGAGTTGCCGCTAAAGGTGCAGTTGGCGATCGTCGGGCTGCCGTCAGAATTGTACATTCCACCCCCAGAGTCGTACGGGTTACTGATGCTGTTGGCATTACCAGCGGTGATGGTGAACGCATCCAACACCGCTGTTGAATTCGTGTCGCTGCCGACAATCACATGGTAACTGTTGTCAACTTTGCTCCCGACTGTTCCGATATCTCCCGACAATATCGTCGCATACGCCGCCACATCCCGCGCGTCCGGATTCCCGGCCCCATATCCTGCATATCCCCCATAGATTCCCACGCCGGTCTTGAGCTGGAACGAAATTGTCCGATCTGTCCCGCTCGTCGGCTTATACGTCCCGTCCGCTACCCTGATCGTATCCCCCGACACCGCCGCCCCCAGCGCGAGTTGCAAATCCGCATACGCATTCCCCCACGACGTGCCATTGTGCGTCGGCCCCGGCGAACTTGGATCCACGTAGATCGTTGACAGCAACTGTCGCTCCTCTAGCGCCTCGCAAGCGGCATGGCGGATTGCGCGGGCACTCGCCCTTGTGGGTCTGGCCGACGTGATGCGGCCGGAGTCTGCCGGTGAGGACACCGGCGGCACTGTCTCAGCAGAACCAGAACGACCCATGGAACCACATCGCTTGGAATCCCTGCCCATCAGAACCTCCGCTGACACGCAATCCGCCGAACTTCGCCCCGGCGGCCCCCGACATCGAGCCACCCATTTCCGAGGCCACCGAATTGTAACCCACGCGCCATCAAATACCAGATTATTTCGTGCTTAAATCAGCAAGACCTACCCCCCGATATTAGTTCCCCCTCGAACCGCGTCTCCCCAGGGACTACCGACGACGGACCACTGACTGCTGACTAATGACCATCCCGACGTTATGATGCCCAAACACAAAGGAGCCTCTAATGCCGAGCGGATCAGATGGCGGGCGGCTGGAGTTCGAGTTCACTTCGTCCAGATCCTCGCGCCCAACCCGGAGCGCCCCCGATGCGCCCTTTCGTATGCTTGTCATCGGCGACTTTTCAGGCCGTGCCAGCAGGGGGGTGACGCAGCCCCTGGCCGATCGGCAGCCAATCGCCATTGACGTCGATCGGTTTGACGCGGTGGTCGGCCGACTCGCAGTGAATCTGTCGTTGCCGGCCGGCGACGGGGCGCAAATCGTCGTGCCGATCCGCAAGTTCGACAGCTTCCATCCGGATCATCTCGTGGCCAACGTCGATCTGGTGCGGGCGCTGCGCACGCTGCGGATGGCGCTGAACAATCCGGCAACATTCGAGGCCGCGGCCGCGCAGGTGCAGGCGCTGATCGGCCTGCCCGCGCCGTTGTCCCCGGCCCAGACGCCGGCGCCGACTGTGGCGCCGAACGGTGCGTCGGACTTGGACCTGCTGCTGGGCAAGAGCGGGTCGCAACCCATCGCCAAACCGCAGCCCCCGAAATTCGACATCAACACGCTCATCGGCAATATCGTCAAAGACCACATCGTCTCCGGCCCGGACCCGCGCCAAAAGGAACTGACCGGCCTGATCGACCAGGCCATCTTCGGCCAGCTTGGCAGCATCCTGCACAACCCAATATTCCAGCGGGTGGAGTCGGCCTGGCGCGGCGTGCAGATGCTGGTCTCGCGGCTGAACCTCGATGACACGCTGAAACTGTTCGTGTTCGATGCCTCGCGGGACGAGCTCGTTGCCGACCTGGCCCGCGAGGATATCTCACAGAGTTCGCTCTACAAGCTGCTCGTTGACCAGACCGTGCATACGGCCGGCGCCCATCGTTGGGCCGTCCTCGCCGTCGACGAATACTTCGGCCCATCGCGCGATGACGCGGCCTTGCTGGCCCGACTGGCAACGATCGCGCAACAGGCGGGCGCGGCATTGGTTGCCGGCGCAACGGCGGAGATGATGGGTTGCCCCGGAGTGGACGTGGCCGCCGATCCCGATCGCTGGACGCTGGCGGTGGATCGGACCTGGTGGACCAAGCTGCGCGGCATGGCCGTGGCTGAGCATATTGCGCTGGCCTGGCCCAGGATCCTGATGCGTCTGCCTTACGGCAAATCGAACGAGACCACCGAGATTGGTTTCGAAGAGGGCGACGGCCGCCTGCCGCACGAACAGTATCTGTGGGGAAACCCGGCCTACGCCTGCCTGTACGCCCTGGGTCAGAACTTCCTCGAAAACGGCTGGGAGATGCGGGCCGGCGGATTTGTCGCCATCGACGACCTGCCGATGCACAGCTTCTCCGAACATGGCGAGGTGCAGGTTCAGGCGCCGGCCGAGGCGTATCTGACCGATCGGGCCTCGGCCAACATCGCGTCGGCCGGGATCATTCCCGTGCTTTCGATCAAGAACATGAATGCCGCGAGCTTCGCCGGATTCTCGTCCATCGCCGACCCCCCAGCCGCGCTGGCCGGGCCGTGGGCGTAACCTTGAAGGAGAGTAAGCACGAAGACACGAAGGCACGAAGCGGGACATGGTGCTGGTAAACAACTTGCATGAGGTGCGATTCAGGGTTCTTCCTGGCGGTAGAGTGCTTGCTTGGACGAAACCGCTCAATCAACCAGAAACCGCTGCGTGTCTTCGTGCCTTCGTGTTTGAGCTTTCTTTTAGATGGTGAAGATCTTGACGGACTACGATAGGGAGAAATGCGGAATGCGGAATGCGGAATGCGGAATCAATGAAGTGCCACTACTTGAATCGCGTGAGTCCCAGGCAGCCGATGCGTGGCACGCAGTGACTGCGCCCGGCGGGTATGAGTGGTGGTATTTTGACGCCGAGGACGTGGCGAGAGACATCTACGTGGCCGGTATCCTTCTGGATGGTTTCGTGTTTCATCCCGGCTACCTTCGCGCCTACTCGCGATATCTCAAGCACCCGACGCGGCACCGGCCGCCCGTGGCACGGGATTACCCGTGTGCCTATTTCGTCGTATACGAGCGTGGCAAGATCGCACATCAGTTCATGACTCAGTATCCGCCCGGCGCGCTCCTTGCGGCAAAGGACAGGCCGGACGTACAGATCGGACCAAACCGATTCTGGCGCGAAGACGGAACTCTGCGGCTGAAACTCACCGGCACACCGTGGATCCTGACCGGAATGGGCCCCAAGACACTGACCGGCCAGCGGCTGGAAGGCGATTTCACACTCGTCCCGCGATCCGCCGAGACAGTCCACGAGCGGACCTTTCTTTCCAGGGCAATGACCGGCGCCGAGCATCGCTGGGTGATCGCCAATCCCCTGTGCGATGTACAGGGCAGCATTCGGGTGACAGGCGTTGGCCAAGATGCGCCACCCGCGAAGGAGATCCGGTTCACGGGTCGCGGCTATCACGATCACAACTACGGCACCGGCCCGCTCGGACCAGGTCTGGCCCGCTGGATCTGGGGCCGCGTGTTGTTGGACGATCGCGTGGTGACTTTCCATTATGCCCGGCCGCGCGATCCGGCGCTGAGCGACGAGATTCATCTGGTCGAGGCCAACGCTGCTGGTGTCCGCGACACGCCGGTGGCGACGGTAACGGCCGACTGGTCGAAGAAGACACCACTGCTTCTTGCGTATCCGGCCGAGTTGCGTTTCGACGATGTGCTATGCTTGTCGAGCCCGCGTGTGATCGACTCGGCACCGTTCTACATGCGGTTGGTCTACGACGTGATATTCAATGGAGAAAAGGGGACATGTTTGTGCGAGGTGGCCTACCCGCACCGGCTGCTGTGGCCGGTGCTGGGACGGATGATCGAGATGTCTATAGAAATCCGAAACCCGAAACCCGAATGACGAATCAATTCCGAAGCCCGAAGTCCGAAGAAGGACGAGGAGCCCGACGCGTCGCTTGGTCATTCGGATTTCGACATTGGGCTTTCTCTCGTCATTCGGATTTCGGAATTCGTCATTTCCCGCTCAGCATCTCAAATCACTTCCCTGTCTTCTCTGACAACCCCACCAGTTTGTAGATCTTCCCCGTGCCGCTGGAAAGATGAACGTATCCCTTCTCCACATGGACTTTGCCGAAGTCGAGAACGTAGAGGGCGCCGTCCGGGCCAAATTTCACGTCGATGGGGCGCTCGAGCTGAAGCGAATTGTCGCGAACACTGCCCGGGCCGGGGCCGACATTGCGGATGAACTCGCTCACTTCACGATCGTCGATGTTGACCAGCACGATCTTGAAGCCCGTCGGTCCGACCAGATTAAGTCCCGAGGTATCGAACGGGGCGCGGTCTCCCCAGAGTGCCACGACAGCAACATTGCCGGCCTGGCGGAGGCGGCTGAACGGCCCGGATGACGGTGCGAAATCAAACTTGGCCGCACCGGCCAGAGGACGAAACTCGACGGTGAGCAGGCTGCTGTTGGCGCTGGGTGGCGTCAGGCCGGACGCTTCGTGGTCGACCAGGAACGAAAGATCGCGATAGCCGGTGCGGACCAGCATCTCGACGGGCGGCTGAAATTTTGGATCGCGGATGGGCTGGAGGTTGGCCGCGAAATCCGGCCAGCCGTACCACTGGCCGACGACCAGCCGGAGCATGGCATCGGGATCGTCTTTCACGGGCCGGGTGCCGCGCATCTTCATGCCCTGGTTCGTGAAGTAGAGCAGACCCTGTTCGGAGAACCCCAGGCCGGCCGGATAGCGAATGCCATGAGCCTCCACGCGCATGTCGCCGCCGGCCGGATCGACACTGTAGATGGCCGCGCTGGGCTTGCCGCTGGGCGTTTTGGGTATGCGCGTATCGACACTGCGGCCAAAGGGCTGGAACGGGCCGGTGACGACGATGTCGGCCCCGCCGAACAGACCCGAGAATGGGTTCTCGGTATCGAAGCGGCGGCCCAGAAGATAGGTATCGACGGCCGGTTTGTCGCAGACATCGCGGTACTCGGCGAGCCAGGGAATATTGTCGATGCCGACGATGCCGGAATTGGTGGCCGCACCAACGCCGAAATAGAGCCTGCCGTTGGGGGCAAACGCAAGGTCGGTGACACCGTAGTCGCCCTGTGCGGGGAGATCCGCAACGATGGTGTGGTGCGAGCCATCGTAGCCCATGGCCGTGATGACGCCCTTACCGGAATTGTCGCGATGGCTCACGTAGAGCTTGCCATGTGCGAAGGCGATTCCGCCGACAGGTCCGTAGAGCGTGAATTTGTCCGTGCCGGGGATCGACACAGGAAGAGGAATGTTGGGAATCGGAAGGCGCGTGCCGCGACTGTAGACAACGAACTGCGAGCCATCTGGCTTGAAGCCGAAGATCCGAACATCGCCCCCGGCAATACCACTCTCGGCGACAATCAGATTGCCGTCTGCGTCGAAGGCGAATGCCGTCGGGGCGGTCAGGCCCTCGACAACGCGCCGAAGTTCGGTGTTGGCCGGATACTCAATGACTTTGCGGTCGATCACCGGCTGGTTGTCCGCGTGCAGCAGCGAAGGGCCGACGGAACAACCGGCTAAAACGGGCAGGACGACGATGGCCAGAAAGGTAAGTCGCATGGAACAAAACAGTCTAGTGGCAAACGGCCGCCATGGCGAGTGACCCTTGCCGCCGCGCCACACCGTTCACGATGACAGCCACCGCTTGACGAAGTATCGCTGTAATTCTATAAGAACAAAGGCGGCAATGGTGGTATTGGTTGACGCGGCCCGGACGCACGACGCGCGGGTTGCCCATGGCTTAGGATCTTGAACGGGAGCATCCCACTGGCTCCTGCCGCCGTCGCACATGGTGAAAGAACCGTTGCCTGATAGACGAGTGAAAGTGGGGCAGTACGGATCCACGACGACGGTGGACAGAGGGTCAAATGAAGAACACCGGCCAGTTGGTTGTTCTTTGCTTCATCGGCACAGTCAGCACTCTCTGCGCGCAGTTGACGCAAGCGGTTATCGTTGACGACAACGGGACTGCGATCCGAAACACCGCGATGCCGGGGCCGGGCATCGTGGCGGATGCCGGCTGGCAGTTGCAGGGCGATTGGGGCAGCTATCTCGGCACGCCCATCGCCCCCAGCTATTTCATTACCGCAGTCCATATTGGCGGATCGTCCGGCCAGGTTCTTCATTTTCAGGGCACCGACTATACGATCGACGCCACTTACGGGTACGGTGGTGTCACCTCAATTCCTGGCACCGACCTCAACGTCTGGAAGATCAATGGCACATTCAGCAGTTTCGCCGAACTCTACACCACCCAGAACGAGGTCGGCCAACACCTCGTGGTCTTTGGACGCGGCACCGCTCCGGGCGAGCCGGTTATCGTAAACGGGCAATCACGCGGCTGGCTGTGGGGCGGCATCGACGGCATCAGGAGTTGGGGCGAGAACGATGTCACGAACATCGTCGATGGGCAGCTTCGCTATGAGTTCAACAACGGCGCCGGACCCAATGAGGCGCACCTTTCCGACCACGATTCTGGCGGCGCCGTCTTCATCCAGGACGACGGCATCTGGAAACTTGCCGGCATCAACTATGCCGTCGATGGCCCTTACAGCACCGGTGCGTCGGG
This sequence comes from Phycisphaerales bacterium, assembly GCA_025361735.1. Taxonomy (GTDB): domain Bacteria; phylum Planctomycetota; class Phycisphaerae; order Tepidisphaerales; family Tepidisphaeraceae; genus JANYKD01. The sequence continues at coordinate 16,330 of JANYKD010000549.1, read as the reverse complement.
AAGCAATCCCTTCAATGCGGCGATATTCGACAAGAAGGGGCTGTACACCCAAGGCAACAACGGCTGGGTGCTCAACGTCGCTGACAGCGCAGGCGCATCCTACTCCACACGCATATCGACAAATGCCGACGCAATTACCGCGACTATTCCCGGCCCGGCCGTTCCGCTGACGCTCTCTTCGCTGACGTTTGTCGATGCCCAGAGTTACGCCAACCTCGGCAATGTCAAAGTCGTTCTCTTCAACTCCAGCGGCGGCAAGGCCCAACTCAACGCCAATGCATCCGGCCAACAGTCCTTTTCAAAACCCCTGATCCTTGCCAGCAATACCGACGTTGTCTTCAAGGCTGGCGGGACGCTCACCCTTTCCGGCCAGATCGACAACAGCGCCGGATCGCGGATCAGCGTCAGCGGCGGGGGCACGCTGATGATCAGCGGCCCGCAGATCCACGGCCCTGGGTCGATCCTGCATGTCGATGCGTCCGGCCTGGTTCTCAATACGGATGCCGGCTCGCCGACAGGGCGCACGCTGGCCGTTGATGCCGGACCCGGTTCGACAATCCGTTTGAATGGGCCTGAGCACCTCGCGGCGTTGTCACTAGCGGGTGCGACCGCTTCGCTTGCTCCGGGCGCCAGCCTCATCCTCGACTCACTGAATCTCGCGGGCGGCGCAACGCTCGATGTGGGCAGCAACTTCGCGATACTGCACTACACCGCCGACTCGCCGCTTTCCACGGTTCAACAATGGCTTGCCGGCGGATCCATCTTCACCAGTGCGTCGACGGCGCCGGGCACCAAAGCCGCACTTGCCCTCGTCGATAACCGGGCCTTGCACTTGTTCAACTGGCACGGCGAGCCGCTCTCGGACGGAACCGATTTCAACGAATTGCTGCTCGCCTACACCTACCTCGGCGACACCAATCTCGACGGCAAGGTCGACGATCAGGACTATCTCAACATCATCGCCGATATGGGAAAGACCGGTGCTTCCTGGCTTGAAGGAGACGTCAACGGCGATGGCCTGGTGGATCCGTCCGACTTTGCGATCGTGACGCAATACCTCGGCGCCGGTTCTGGCGGCGACCTGGGGACACCACTCGCGGCCGTCTTCGGCTCGGGCAACGCCACCAATGTGCCGGAGCCGTCTTGTCTCGCCCTTCTGGCGATCGGCGTGTGCGCACTGCTACCGCGCCGGCGAGCTAATGCTTCCGGCTCCGCATCCAAACACAATTGCCCGAAATTAGAGCTTGATTCCCTTCACGAGCTCTTTGACGTGATCAACCGACGCCTGGAACATCTTCTTCTCATTCTCGTCCAGTTCAACTTCGATGACGCGCTCGACGCCATTGCTGCCCAGGATGCAGGGGACGCCCACGAAGTAGCCGCCGACGCCGTATTCCTTGTCGCAGAAGACCGCACAGGGAAGGATGCGTTTCTTGTCACGGATGATTGATTCAGCCATCTGCACCGTTGCGGCGCTGGGAGCGTAGAAAGCACTGCCCGTCTTGAGGAGACCGACGATTTCCGCGCCGCCTTTGCGGGTGCGGTCGATGATGGCCGCCAGGCGGTCGGGCTTGACGAGCTGCTGGATGGGAATGCCGCCGGCGAACGTGTAGCGGGCGAGCGGGACCATGTCATCGCCGTGGCCGCCCAGGAGCAGGGCCTGGACGTCTTCGACAGAGCAACCGATCTCGGCGGCGAGAAACGCGCGATAGCGTGCGGTGTCGAGAACACCGGCTTGGCCGATGACGCGGTGAGTGGGGAATCCCGATGCCTTCCAGGCGACATAGACCATGGCATCGAGCGGATTGGAAACGACGATCATGACGGCGTTGGGCGAATGCCTGGCGACGTTCTCGGCGACGGTCTTGACGATACCCGTATTGATGTTGATGAGGTCGTCGCGGCTCATGCCGGGCTTGCGGGCCACACCGGCGGTCACGATGACGACGTCGCTGCCGGCCGTCGGCTCGTAGGCCGTGGCGCCCGTGATGGTCGCGTCGAAGCCTTCGACGGGGGACGCCTGGAAAAGATCCAGTGCCTTTCCTTGAGGCATGCCATCGACCTGCGGAACGTCGACGAGCACGATGTCGCCGAGTTCCTTGCTGGCGGCCCAGACAGCCGCGCTGGCGCCAACATTGCCTGCACCAATGATAGAAATCTTCGCACGTTTCATGTGTGTTTCCTCTCTCTCTTAGCCATTTTAGGTCCGGGTGTCCTCTCCCAGACGATAGGCGGGATTATGGTCAAAGTCATCATGGATGCAACTGCAGGTGTTGGGGGAGGACCGGTCCCGGCGGTATAATGCGTGCGCTCTCACAAGGATGCCATGGCGCGACTGGATTTGTCCTCGCCCAAATTCGACGAGGTGATTGCCCGGGAGTGGGTACTCGGCCTGGGCAACGGCGCCTATGCGTCATCCACGGTGTGCAATTGTAACACACGCAAGTATCACGGCCTCTTCGTGGCCGCGATGGCGGCGCCGGTACGGCGGATGGTGGTCCTTTCCCGTGTCGATGCGGTGGTCCGAACCGGCGGGGAGTCATTTGATCTGGCGACCAATGAATATCCCGGAGCGATCGATCCGGCCGGTCACGCGTTTTTGCGGGCGTTCAACCACGAGCCCTTCCCGCGCTGGGGTTACCAGGGTGAGGGCTGGACCATCGAACAGGACTTGCGTTTCCTGCCCGGCGGCAACACGGTGCTGCTGGTCTACACGCTCCTGGGTGGCCATACACCCGTCGAACTGGATCTACATCCGTTATTCGCGCTGCGAGGCATTCACGAACTGATGCACCAGGCCGACGTCTCGCTCACGGTACAGCCGGCCGGAGAGAGGCAGTTGCGCGTCCCGGCAACCCTCCACACCCCCGAAGTGTTTTTCGCACACGACGGTGACTTTGTCCGTCAGGGATACTGGTATCTGAACAATTACTACCGTCGGGAGGAGCAGCGCGGCTATGACTGCATGGAGGACTTGTGGAGTCCGGGAATTGTTCGCTGCCGCCTCAGTCCCGGACAGAGCGCCCATTTCGTCTGCTCGACAGAGCCCATCGACTTTCTGAAGACACTGCGGCAATTGAGCGACTATTTCCAGCCCGCGGCTCCGCCGCATCTGGCCATGCACCTCGATCGGACGCTCGCCTCCCTCCTCAATGCCGCTCGCCAGCACGTGACACGTGGGTGCGACGGGACGGCATTCGTGATGAGCGGCTACCCGTATGCGCCGGCGGCCGGTCGCGACGCGATGATCTGTCTCCCAGGACTGCTGCTTGTACCCGGACGTCTCGATGAAGCCCGTGAACTGCTCAGCGCCTTCGCATCGCTGATGCGGCGGGGCGTCATGCCGTCGCAGCTTTCCGAAGACGCCACGGGCTGGCGATACCTCGCCGCCGACACGTCACTCTGGTTCATCAACTCGGTTTGGGAGTACCTGCGTTACGGCGGCGACGAATCATTCGTGACCGGCAAGCTACTGCCCGTGATCCGGCAGATAATCGACACGCTGCTCGAGGGCGCGGCACTGGGCGTGCGAATTGACGATGACGGCCTGTTCTATTGCGGGAACGCCGGCGAACCCACAACCTGGATGGACGCGAGGACGATCGACGGGGCTGTTACACCGCGAATCGGGCGCCCCGTGTGCGTCAGCGCATTGTGGTACAACGCCTTGCACATCGGCGCGGAATTGTCCCGCCTGGCTGGCCAAAGCGCTGCGGCCGAGCGGCTCCTCGAACAAGCCGAACGGACCCGCAAATCGTTCAACCGCCAGTTCTGGAACACCGCGGCCGACTGCTGCTACGACGTGATCGACGATCACGCCCCTGATGCGTCAATTCGCCCGAATCAGCTATTCAGTATCAGCCTGCCGTTCCCCGTGCTCGATGCGTCACGGCACGCTCTGGTGCTCGCCCGGGTCATGAAGGATCTGGTTACGCCAGTGGGCGTGCGAACCCTGCCGCCGAGTGATCCGAAATACCGGGGGCTATACGCGGGCGGGGTGGTGGCCAGAGACCGGGCACAGCACCAGGGCTCGGCATTTCCCTGGCTGCTGGGTCCACTGGTTACGGCCTACATGCGCGTCTTCGGCAGAAATGACACCACCCGGGCAGAGGCGAAGCGCCTTCTCTCGGGCTGCCTTGCCTACCTGTCCGATGACGGCAACGGGCATATCTGTGAGTTGTTCGACGGCGATGCACCCCATCGGCCCGGGGGAAATCTGGCATCAGCGCGATCGGTGGCCGAAATGCTGCGCAGCCTCACCGAGGATGTACTGGAGATCACGCCGCCAGGAAGTACACGATCGCAAACGGTTCCCGAGCCGGCGGAAGGATCGTCGCAGCGAGAGGTGTCGGGGCAAAAGCTGGTTTGAGGATCGTTCCACCGAAACGGACGCAGCGCTTGCGTCCTCCGGTATCCAACCCTCTACGATCGCCGGTTTATCAGTTGCAGCAATGCCTTGTCATAAGGCTGTTGAACGTAGACCGGGTGATACTCGACATCGCAATCGCTGCAGCAGCGGCGGACGGTGTTGAGATAGTCGGCCACCTGGGTCTTGTACGCTTCGCGCAGGTCCGACGGGTTGACCTGCAGTTTCTCGCCCGTCTCCAGATCCTGAAGCGTGACCTGGTGGTCGTAATCAAACTCCACCTCGGTGTGGTCGAGCAAATGGATGACCATGCCCTGGTGCCGGCGGTAGCGCAGGTGCTGCAGCGACTTGGCGAAGGCCGTCGGCTCAATCCACAGGTCGCTGACGAGAATCACCTGGCTGCGCCGCGGCAGCCGTTCGGCGAGCTGATGAAGGCCGCCGGCAAGATTGGTCTCACGCCGGCCGTCGGGTTCGGCTTCCTCAAGTGCCTTGAAGAGACGGTCGAGATGGGCCGCGGAGGTGGCCGGGGGAAGTTCGCTGCGGATCTGGCTGTCGAGTGTGATCAGGCCAACCTGGTCCTGCTGGTGTGCCAGGAGATACGCCAGACACGCACAGAGGTGCCGGGCGTATTCGTTCTTGGCGCCGTACTTCATCGACGAACTGGTGTCGAGCACGAGCATGGCGCGGAGGTTGGTTTCCTGCTCGTAGAGCTTGACGTAATAACGGTCGGCACGGGCGTAGACTTTCCAGTCGAGGTGGCGGATCTCATCGCCCGGGGCATATTCGCGGTGTTCGGAAAACTCCACGCTGAACCCGCGATGAGGCGACTTGTGCAGGCCGGTGATAACGCCCTCGACCACTTGCCGGGCGATGAAGGAGAGCCGGCTGGTGCGGGCGGAGTCGGCGGCCGAGAAATACTTATATTTTTCCTGTGCCATACAGATGCCGTCCTCAACTACCGGCCGGTTCGACCGTCTGTTGTCCAGCCCGCAGGAATTCCAGCGTCATTCCGCCGTACGTACGGATATCAGCCACAGTCAGTTCCGGCAAGGCGAGCACGTCGTTCGCGTCGTGTCTGAAGACGATGACGGCATCGGGAGCGAGATGGCGCCGGGCCAGTTGAACCGCCAGCATGCAGAGTGACTTGGGTTGTTCACGCAGGTAGCGGTAGGGGGGGTCGAGAAAGATGACATCGGCCTTCGCGGGTTGATCGGGCCGGGATTCCCATGCGGCGAACCATTTGAACAAATCTCCCGCGACGACGACGGCCCGCTCCGGCGGCAGACGCAACGTTTCGATGTTGCGGCGCAGGCGCTGAATCGCGGAGCGGTCGGCCTCGAAGAACCAGGCGCAACCCGCCTCGCGGCTGAGCGACTCCAAGCCCATGCTTCCCGTTCCCGCAAAGATGTCCAGCACCTTCGCTCCGGCCAGCCGCGGAGCGAGAATATCGAACAGTGACTGTTTCACCCGATCCGTGATCGGGCGTGTGGCATCTCCTTCAGGTGGCAGGAGTTGCCGTCCGCGAAATTCGCCTGCTATAATGCGCATTGGGGTAGTTGATAGTTGATAGTAATTGAGTACAGTAATTGCCGGTTACTATCAACTATCCACTATCAACTATCAACTATCAACTATTGCCATGGCTGACCGGCAGGTTCATTACGAAGCGGCGTTCGAGGGATACTTACGCGAGAAGGCAATCCCCTATGTCGCCGTCGATGAAGCCAAGAAGGCGTTGTTTGCCAATGCCCGGCTCAAATCTTTCGATTTTGTGGTCTACAGCAAGGCCGGCGCCAATCTGCTTGTGGATGTGAAAGGCCGCTCCCTCCGCGGGCCGCGGAACAGTTCCTACCAGACCTGGGCGACGGAGCAGGATGTGGCGGACCTGCTTCAGTGGCAACAGGTCTTCGGCGAAGGGTTTAAGGCCGTGCTGATGTTTGTCTACTGGATCGATCCGCCGTTGATTCCCGAGCCCGGCATGTTCCAGTTCCGCGAGCGCTGGTATCAGGTCTTGGGTGTTGAATTGTCGGAATATCAAGAACACATGCGCCGGCGCTCGGCCAAGTGGGAAACCGTCGCCCTGCCCCAGGCTGATTTTCGCTCTCTTGCCCGACCCATCGACAACTGGTTATCATAAGGATCATGATGCGACGTCTGCTTACAATGTGCGTGATGACTCTTCTCCTGGCGGCACCGGCCGCCCTGGCCCGAGATGATGAGGAAAAGGAGAAGCCCAACGTCAAGTACGAAGGTTACAAACTTCCCGTCAAGCCGGAGGAGAGTTCCAACCTCCTCACCTACGGAATGCTCGTTCTGGCGTCGGGGTTGTGTATAGCCGTCATGTTCAAGGACGCCAAACGTTCGCACATGGATTAGTGTCTGGTTCTGTGGCTGGCGGGCGCGAAGACCACCGCGCGGCCATCCGTTTCATTCAGGAGAAGCTCATGTCACGTTCAAGGATGCTTTGGACCCTCGCCGCTCTCAATGCGGTACTGGTCGTGTCGCTGTGCTGGAAACTCGGTGGGGAAAACACGGCCTACGCCCAGCGCGCCGGCAAGGGCGACTACATCATGCTTCCAGGCAGGATTCCGACCGCCCAGAACGGCGTTATTTACATGCTCGACACCCGCAACGGACTGCTGACCTCGTTCATGTACGACAGCAACCGTCTGGACTTCGTGCCGATGGAGCCCATCAACCTGACGCGCATCTTCGATGCCGGCGCCAGCATCCAACCGACCCGCAACCCGCCGCGCAAGCCGTGAGTTGCCTCCATCGTCCGTCCCCCTTTTTCCCTTCCACCGGAGAAAATCATGAAGTCTGAAAACAAAGCAATCGGAATCCTGGCAATCACAGCCATCCTGCTCGGTGCCGCACTCTTTTTCATCCCGCGTACATCCAAGGCCGAAGTGAGCATCCAAGGCGGCGACTATCTCGTTTGCACCTTTCCCAGCGCCCAGGTCGGCGACAATCTCTACATTGCCGACACGCGCACGGGGGTGATAGCCGTATTTGTGTACGACCCCACCACCCGCAGCCTGCAGGCCAAAGCCATGCGCAAAATCGATGATGGCTTCATCGTGCGTGGCGGCGGCGGCCGCTGATACCTATGATCAAGCCGACGTCCTTGTCGGCAGGGGCGCAAAGCACCAGTTCGAGGAATGCCGGTGAAAGCACCGGCTTCAGGTTCTTGTACGGAGATCCGCGTGCACGAAAGCATCGCCGCCATTGCAAACCACGTCCTGAACGGATCCCCCGTTGATCACGAACAGGCGCGGTACCTCGCGACGGTAGGGGGGGACGATCTCTACGACCTCTTCTACTGGGCGAACAAGATTCGGATCCGCTTTTTTGGCCGCGATGTGAGGTTCTGCGCCATCGTCGCCGCCAAGGTCGGCGGATGCAGCGAGGACTGCAAGTTTTGTGCCCAGTCGGCCCATTACGACGGCCCGGCAAAAGAGCAATCCGAACTCACGGACGAGCAGATTCTCGCCTCGGCCGAGCATGCGGCCAGCGTCGGTGCGGCCAGTTTCGGCATCGTCAATTCCGGCCGCGCACCCACGCGCCACGAACTCGCCGACTGGCTCAAGCCGATCATGATGAAGATCGCCTCCGAAGGCAAGACACGAGCCTGCGCCACGCTCGGTACGCTCACGCCCGAGACGGCGAAATTCCTCTACGACTGCGGCATCCGCCGGGTCAATCACAACATCGAGACCTCCGAGCGCCACTATCCGAACATCGTAACCACCCACCCATTCAGTGAACGTATCCGCACGCTCAAGATCGCGAAGGCGGCCGGCCTGTCCCTGTGCTCCGGTGGCATTTTCGGGATGGGCGAGGATTGGTCCGACAGAATAGACATGCTGTTTACACTGCGCAACATCGGGGTGGATGTCGTGCCTCTGAACTTTCTCAACGCGATCCCCGGCACTCCCCTGGGCCACATGACACCGCTGCAGCCCATGGAATGCCTCAAGGTGATTTCTCTCGCCCGCTTCGTGCTGCCACAGACCGAGTTGAAAGTGGCAGGGGGGCGGGAGAAGGTTCTGCGCGACCTGCAGAGTTGGATATTCTTCGCCGGCGCCGACAGCACGATGATCGGCAACTACCTGACCACCTACGGCCGCTCGCCCGCCGACGACCAGCAAATGGTCCGCGACCTGGGTCTGACATGGAAGGTCTACGCCGATGGTCCCGTGCAGCCCAACGGCGATCCCGTGCTGTCCGCCTCGGTCGTCCACAGCGGCAAGCACCGCATCCCGATCCTCTATGAGCGCGAGGTCACGGCACCAGCGCCGGCTTCCGTCTGACCATGCCACAAGTCATTTCCTCGTACGCTCTGTTGACTCCATTCGGGGACGCAGACCAGACCTGGTCGGCGTTGCTCGATGGACGATGCCTCACGGAGTCGGCCCGCGTCGATCTCGCGGCAGGGGGGCCACATCCCCGCGTCACCTCGCTCGCACTTCAAGTCGGCCGCGATGTGATGAGGCAGACCAAGACGAGTGTCGGATGGCATGGGCAAGTACCCTCGACCGGGTCGCACGGCCAAATCGCCAGCGAATCTGATACGGGCCTGATCGTCGCCACCAGCAAAGGCGAAATTGACACCTGGCTCGAATACACCGACCCTCGACCACAAAATGCCCGTGAGGGCGCCGGCAGCACTTTAGTGGCAGGGGACGTGTTTCCCATGGGACTGGCCGCCATCGCCGCAACCCTCGTGCGGGAATTACGTATCAGCGGTCCCGTCCTGACCGTGTCCGCCGCCTGCGCCAGCGGGCTGATCGCGCTCATTCGCGGTGTGCTCATGCTCCGCTCGGGAGAGGCCCGCCGCATTCTGGTGGTCGCGGCCGAGTCCTCGTTCCACCCACTCCTGCTCGCCAGCTACCAGCGACTCGGCGTCCTGACCGACCAAGTTACCGGATGCCGCCCGTTCGACCGCGACCGCCGCGGCTTCTTCGTCGGCGAAGCCGCCGCCGCAGTGATGCTGGAAACAAAACCCACCGACACTTTTTCTCACTCTCCCGGTACTCCGGGAGAGTGCTGCACCGTCGATGCCTTCGCCCTTGGCAGTGATGCCGTGTCCATCACCGCCTCCGATCCCCGCGGTCTGGTGCTGCGCAATCTCATCCAACGCGTCTCCGGCGGCAGGGGGTTTGACCTGATCCACGCCCATGGCACCGGCACGGATCTCAACGACCCCATCGAACTGAATGCCATCGACGCCGCGATCACCGGCGCCACCCCGGTCTACTCACACAAAGGCGCGCTCGGGCACACCCTGGGCGCATCCAGCCTCGTGTCGGTCGTGCTCAACTGCATGGCTCACGGCAGGGGGTTGATACCGCCGAATTCACGCACGCCAAACCCCCTTCCCACACGTTCTGCAATCATTGCTGACACCCCCCTTTCGCGGCCAATTCGCCGCAGCCTGATCATCGCCGCCGGCTTTGGCGGACCCGTCGCAGCGCTTGCCTGTAGCCGTGATTGCTGATCGCGAATCCCAGCCTACGCATTGGCACGCAACAGGTCCCTCGGTTATCATGCCGGTTCCCTCACGATGGAGTGGCAACCCATGTCCGAACCAAACTGGTACTTCGCAGTCGCGGGCGCGCAACATGGACCCGTGTCCGTCGAGCAGTTGCAGGAAATGCTTGCTCGAGATCAGATCGGTGCAGACGCGCTCGTGTGGCGCGACGGCATGAGCAATTGGGTCGCGGCCGGCACGCTCCCCGTATTTTCCTCACCAAAAGCCTCGGCCAGCGCTCAGCCCACTTACCCTCCGTCCGCATATCCAGCGCAACCCAACACCTTCGGCCAACCCAGCCCCCGGGCTGGCGTTCCGTTGGACTATTACACGCCGTCGTACAACCCGCCACCCTACGCCGGATTCTGGATTCGCTTCGGGGCGGCGTTTCTGGACGGCATCATCACGGCCATCGCCGGCTATATCATCGGCTACGCACTGGATGCCGCTATCTACGGGACCATGGGAAGAGGCAATCAGGCCACCGCGCTGGCAAGCGCGCTTGGCAATATCGTGGGTATCGTTGTCACTTGGCTCTATGACGCCTTGCTCGAGAGTTCCGAACACCAGGCCACGCTTGGCAAGATGGTCGTGGGCGTCAAGGTCGTCGATCTGCAGGGCGCACGCATCAGTTTCGGGCGGGCGAGCGGCCGGCACTTCGCGAAATATCTGTCGGCATTCATCTGTGCGATCGGCTACATCATGGCCGCCTTCAGCGATCGCAAGCAGGCACTCCACGACCACATTGCCAGCACCTTTGTCGTGCACCGTTGAACCAGGAGCGTTTCTCATGTCGCAAGAGTGGTACTACAGCAGACACGGCCAGCAATCCGGACCCGTGGACATGGCCGAACTTCAGCGTCTGGCGGCCGCAGGCGAACTGAGCCCCGGTGATCTCCTTTGGAAAGCCCCCGAAACGGCATGGATTCCCGCCGCCCAGCTACCCGAACTGGCATTCCCGCAGACCGTAACCCCGGCCGGCTCCACCGCGCTGACGACGACACCGCCCATTCTGGGTTACCAGGATGTCATTGCTCCACCCGGCGACGTGGTCGCCTCATTGCGAGCGATCGATATGCTGCGTGGAACCAAGCCGTGGGTGCGGTTCCTGAGCATCTTTGCGTTCGTCCTCGGCGGACTGATGATCGTTGGTGCCGGTGGCATGTCGCTGGCAATGTCAGGGGGAGGCGGTCCGGGCCTGGCTTTCGCGCTCGCCATGGGCGGCGGATACCTTGCGCTCGGGCTGGTCCACATTGCCTTGGGCATCTACCTCTTTCGCTATGCCAGCTCGATTGCAGTTTTGCTGGCCACAAACCACAGTCACCATCTTGAGAAAGCTCTCGAGGCCCAACGGTCATTCTGGAGGCTGGCCGAAATCATTACGATCGTCATTCTGGTTCTCTACTTCGGCGGTCTCGCCACAGTCGCATTAATTGCCTTTCGCAGGTGACACGGCAGGGCCTGCATTCGCCGATCCAACCCCCTTCCCGGCATTCCGGGTCGAGCTTAACATAACATGCATTATCGGACGTTGGGCAGGGGACTTGAATCGTGGTTTGGCTCGGTCGGGTCGGGCATTGGCAGCGCCGAATTGCTCGCCGCCAGATACCCACAAGAGCGAATCGCGATCAACGATAACACCGACAATCGCCCCCTACTCCTCGATCATCACTTCCACCAGCACCAGTTCGTCACCCTTGCCCGCCATCAGGATCAGCTTGTTGGGTCCGTCAAACACCCACCGGCTGCCGGCCGGGAACGTGTCGTATGTCGCCACCTCAGTCGAGTTCACCAGCAGGATCGCCTTGTTCACGCGCTCCATCGCGTGGGCAACGAACCGGCCATCACCGGGGCTCATCGTCAGGTTGGCCGCGCCCGGGAATTCTTCGTCGTTGATCACCACCACGGGCTTGTCGACTTCCTTCGCCGTATATGCCCAGCGCGAGCCATCATCATTCATCGCCAGTTGGGCAATCACGTCGTAAAGCTTGCCTTCCTTCGTGTCGACGACAATCCGCTGCTGGCGCCCTTCGATCACCAGGTACATCATGTGCTGCCCATCACCACTGTACCTAACGGACAATACCTTGTCGTAGACCTTCTGCGGCTTCGCGTCAAGCACGATACATGCCGTCCGGCCGTCGCCGGCGATATAGAACACATGTTTGGAATCCGGCGAGAACACCGCCTCGAACACCACATCGTGCTCGGCCTCCTCCTTGCCGTCGACAACCGCGCACATCTTCTTCTTGCGCAATCCCACAAAGCCCGTCCGCTTCCCATCCGGGCTGAAAGAGAACGCGCCGAGTTTCTCGTACGACAGTCCCTCCGTGCCGTCGATGACGGCCACATAGCTACCCCCCTGCTCGCCTCCGTAGCCGAATCGCGAGCCGTCGCGGCTGAAATCCAGCGGCGTGAGCTGCTCGTACGCCTTGCCCTCCTGCCCATCGACAACCCAGAATCGTTTGCCGCCTCGCTCGGCCATGTACGCAAATCGCTTGCCGTCGCGTGAAAAAGTCATGCTCTTGTACGCAACCTTGTCGTATTCCTTTGACTCCTGCCCGTCGACAACCATGACCTCGCCCTTGCTCGTTTTCGTGAGCCGGGCCATGTAGGCCATGCGCGCCCCGTCGCGGCTGAAGGCCGGCGGCGAGACGTCGCTGTACATCTTTTGTGGCTTGCCGTCGACGATCATCCGCAACCCATCGGCGGTCTGTTCGGCGAACGCCAGATGGCCGCCGTCACGCGACAGCATCAGCGTGTTCAGCAGGATCCAGTCGTAGAGCGGACTGGGCTTGCCATCAAACACAACGAACCATTTTCCATCCTGCTTGACCGGCCAGACGACGTGCCGTCCATCGGCGCTGAAGATCGTGTAATCGCCGCGCGTGCCGGGCTGGGGCTTGCCGAACGAGGTTTCCTTGATCGTGAACTTCGGCGTCTTCGCCTGGCCTGAGGCACTAAACGCGAGCAGGAGCATGGCAACAATAACGCATGTGTGCTTGGACATTTTCATGGATCACTTGTGACGGATTATTCGTTGGTATCGAGCATGGAATAGCCGGCCGATGGAGAACCCTTGAGCAGCCACTTGGCGGCGGAATAGACGGTGTACTCACCGCGCTTGCCCGGCGCAAATGGGGCGGCCGCGCCGATCAGGCTGGTAATTATGCTGAATACGAGCACGGCGGCTGCAATGCCCCAGATCGCCGGGCGATGATGACGCCGCAGCCAGGCACCGGCCCAGAATACGATCAGCGGCAGGAAGATGATGAACCAGCGAACGGCGAACATCGGCTGTCCCCAGTCGGGGTTGAGCACGCCGTAAACGCCAACGATCAGGATGGCCGACAACACCGACACCGCCGCCAGGGTCTTGGTCGCCGATGGCCAGTGCCGGCGAAGGACGATGCCCAAGCCGATGAGGCCGAAGATGACCACCGGGAAATGCGTCAGCAGGCCATGGGGGCCGAGCAGTCCGTCGAGCAGCTTCAGCGCAGTCAGCGTCATCGCCGACGGGGCGTCTTCCGAATCGTCCACGAGCACAACCTGCGCCGCGTAATCGGCGTGCAGGAAACCGGGACGAATGTCGCCCGTGATTGGAATCGTCAGCGCGGCGTGCAGTACCAGGGGCGCCAGAGCCCCCAGCACATACCAAACGAGCGATTGCACTTTCATGGAAACCGACCAGCGCATCGACAGGACCACCAGCGGCAGCAGCACCAGGAAAACCATCGCAGCCATGTCGATCGTGGCGGCCAGCGCCACCGTCAGGCCCGCGAACATAACCCAGCCCCGCGAGCGGTCGGCCTGCCGCGCAGTGCCCGCGTGATAGAGCGCAGCGCATCCCGCCAGAAGCATCGCGGCCGCCGGCGCGTGAGAGTTCAAGACCGTTGCATAGCTCACCAGCCCTGAGCCGAATATCGCGGTTCCGGACAGAAGCGTGCGCCACGGCCGGCTCAGCTCAAACAGCCGGCCCAGCCGATACACTAGGGCCGCCGCCCCGGCAACCGGCAGCGTGCAGCCGATCATTGTTAGCAGGTAGCACGCGAGCGCCGGATTGGACGTAAAGGTCAGGCCGCACCGGCGCATGATCCAATACGGCCCGGCCAGCATCGCCGCCATGACGGGTGGCTGCTTGCTGTAGTGCCGTTTCTCAGGACCGCTGACCGGACCCAGGCGATCCTTGGGAATAAAACTCGTGTGGTCGATCGAAAGTGTTTTCTGTTCTACGATCGCTTCGATGGTGGCCAGCCGCTCGCGCTCGTTCTGCGAGATGTCCGTCGGATGCAGCAACGGCCGCAGCAGAGGCAGGCAGACGACCAGCACCAGCACGGGCATCGCCAGACCCCATGGCCGCACATACGGCCGGCCGGCCCGCGAACGATACCAATGATGGATGACTGATAACATGCAGCCGTTGCCTGTTCGATAGAGCGGACATCCGTGCCCGCCAGTGTTCTTTACGACAACTTCAGGAAATCCACAAGGTTGCGGATCACGCGGTTCCCCAGACGTTCGTACTCGGGATAGAACCGCGTGGTGTCCTCGCGAACCTTTGCAGCACCGTCCGAACCAAGAACTTTCTGCCAGTCTTCCCTGGCGTGTTCGAGCATCGCTTCAATGCCCTCGTTGTCCATTTCGAAGTGGAACTGGAACCCGAAAAGTCGATTCTTGAATCGATACGCCTGATTGCGGCAGGTCCGGGTCGAAGCGAGAAGCGCGTTCCCCGTCGGCGGTGGCGGTCCGGGTGGCGAACCGGCCGGGGCCGGCGGCGGAGCGGGCAGCCGCGGCAAATCAAACGTGTCAAAATGCCAGTGAAACATCGGCGTGCCATCCCGCAACCCAAAGAGAATCGGCTCGGTCCCGCCTGGAAATGGAAGTGCTATCGGACTCCAGCCAACCTCGGGCAGCGGCATGATCGGCTCCACTGGCCTGGGAGGTTCGCCCGGCTTCGCCGGCGCGGCCATCTTCACGTTCGGATAGATCTTGCTCCCCCCTGCCGCCGCCAGCAATTGAGCTCCCAGGCACACACCCAGCACCGGCCGGTCGGCCGCTATAAACGCTTTTAGCAGCTCAAGTTCCGTCTTCAGAAACGGATGCTTGACGAAGTCCGCCTCGTTGACACCCATCGGCCCGCCCATGCTGATCAGGATACGGATATCTTCCTCAGGCGCAGGCACCTCGTCGCCCGCGTACAGCCGGCGAATCTCCACTGGAATTCCAAAGTCGCGCAGCCCCGGCATGATCCGCCCCGGGCCTTCGTGTGCAACATGCTGGAGGACAATAGCCTTACTCATAATCGCCAACCCCACATGATCCTCGGCCCGAGATTGGGTGTCAAGCGATCCGCCGCCCGAGCGAACGATCAACGATCGTCCAACGCCCGTCGCATTTGGCCTGACCCCCCTGTTCGGGGTTCACGTTTTAGCAACGATTAACTGGCAACTACCCGCTACCCCAAATCTCCGTCTCCAAGGCGCGATCCGTTCTGCCTGCCGGCCCTCACCGCTGCGGTTTGAACGTCTGCTGGATCACCGCTTTGCCTTCGAGATTCTTGACGGTCAGCGTCATCTCGGTTCGGGTCACTGAGCCGACGATGGGCGCGGCCTCTGTAATCTTCGGGCCGCCGCCAACCAACTGGCCGTAGGGATGTTTGTCGTTCGGCGGGAAGTAGGCGGCTTTGTGTTCGTGCCCGGAAATGACCAGGTCGATCTTTCCCTTCACGAGCAAATCGTGCCATTTGGCCCGGCCGTCCTCCGTTATCCATCCGTTGATGATCTTCCCATTGCGGTCTTTGCCCCAGACGCCGGGCCAGTCCGTTGGAACCTCCGTGTCCCAGAACAGCGGTATATGCACGAAGACCACGCGAAACGGCGCTGAGGTGAACACGGGATCGGCGATCGCCTTTTCCAGGAAAGACCGTTCGAGCGTCCGGTAGGCGTCGAAGTTGTTCAGCCCGGCATAGACAGCGAGGTCGTCTGGTTTGTCTTCGCCGGAATCCAAAACAATCGCGGCCAGCGGGCCTTGCCGGAATGTGTAGTAATACTCGCCACCAGGCCCGGTGACATAGTTCGGCAGGAATCGCGCGTCCCGGCCGCGGACATCGTGGTTGCCGCGCGAGAAGAACAGCGGCACGTCTGCCGCGAAGGGTTGATTGGCGGGCGCCAGGAATTGAGAAATGATTCTCGATTCGTCGCGGACATCATTGGTGATATCGCCGTTCCACAGCAGGAAGTCGGTCGGACTGGCGTTGAGCGATTTCGCGAGCTGGGTCAGCGTTGTCGCCTGTTCGTGCGTGTCGTTCCAGACGGTGAATGTCGCCGAGTCGGCCGCAGGATTGAATGTGCGAAAGGTGTGAACCTCGGAGTGGATTTCCTCGCCAGGCTTGACGGAATACGCGGTCTTGAACTGGATCGATCTAAGATGCA
>JANYKD010000053.1 GCA_025361735.1 Phycisphaerales bacterium | reverse complement strand
AAGCCTGCACCGCAACAGCCGCTACGTCAATGTGAAAGCCGCTCTAATACTTCAGAACTCTTGTCTGGCCGCGTTTGATGGGCAATTGGATCCGCGGGCCGGGGCCGAGTTTCTCGGCGGTCAGGAGATCGGTGACGTCGGTGGTCTGGCCGACGTCGATGAGCAGGGGGCTGTCTTGCGAGGTGTGAACCGCAAGAAATCGGCCGTTGACGTAGACGTTGCAGTCGGTCTCCGTGAACAGGTGGGCGCCGCCGGCGCGGGCGGCCAGGCGCAGCAACTCGGATGTCAGACCCGGAGCGCCGACAAAGATGGACGTTCCCTCTGCTGTCCGCCGCATGGCGACGGCGGCGGAGCCGTCGGGATACGTTGCCAGGATCTCGTCGCCCGTGGCATCGGCGGCGGCGAACAGCGGCTGGATTTGCCGCTGGACGCCGAACGCTCGCTGCATTCCCAGTTTCTTGCCGGCCTCGGAGGGGCTGGCGAATGCCTTGGGAGATGCGGACTTCTTCAAGTCGAAGCCCGTCAGTTGCCGCATGGCCTCGAGCGATACGCGCTGATCGTCGAAGTAGCCCGGGGCGTAACACCAGATGCGCGTGGCGCCGCGGGTGGCTTTCAGAAGTTTCTCGCGCTCGGCGGCCGAGAGACGCCAGGGGTTCAACAGGACATAGACCCTGGCATGCACGCGGCCTTCGAGGACATCATCAAGCAGGTATTGCCCGTACGGCGCACCCATCCGGCCGAGGGCCAGGCGAGCTTCGTAGATGCCGGGACGAGTCACCGCGTTGCCGCCGGCGGCCACCTGCAGCATGCTGCGCTCGTCGATGACGGCGGCGATCTCGGGGCGGAACGGCGTCGCCTGCTGCAGCAGGGGGTCATCCAAAGCGGCCAGCCGCTTCATCTGCTCCCACATGGCGGGATCGTTGAACCAGCCGGACGAACCAAGGTCCATCCACCAGGTGCCGAAGTTGCGCAGGGATTCCTGGGCGACGTTGCGGATCAACTGAGCGTTGGTGTTGTCGAGCGTGGTGACATGCTTGTCGACTCCGGGGAAGGGTTCCGTCGCGAGATAGGTGTGCGTGTCGTCCTCGTTGAGCCAGAGTTTGCCCGCCAGGGCGACGCTCTCGGCGGCGGTCATGGATGGAGCACTCTCCGCCAGGCCGCGATCGAAGTAGGAGATGGGCGAGCAGAGCACGTCGATGTCGGGGCAGTTCAGCGCCCGCCGCAGGGCGTAGTGGCCGGCCGTCGATGGGCCGTTCTGAATCGCGGCGAACTCGAACACGTAGCCGTAGAAGAAGACCACCAGTTTCTGCCCGCGCGAGGCGGTGCGAACCGCGTGGGCCAGTTCGCAGACGCAGTCGGCCATCGCCTGCTGCTGGAACTCCGCCCAGTCGATCAGCGGCCGCTCGGTGGCAGGATCGCGGAAGATCCCGGCCGGGGCGGCGTGGCGCGCCGCGGCCGTTGGCACCGTCGCGGTATCGCAGGTGACGGCGGGATCGCTCCACGCGCGGCGGAGCGCCGCGTTGTCGGCGTAACGCGCCTTGAGCCAGATCCGCCAGGCGATGAGGTCGGCCGGGGCGTAGCCGTTGAGCGGGCGCTTCCATGTGTCCACATAAAACCACTCTCCGGTGTTCTGGCCGACGGGATGGTAACCGGCGACGTGGTCGCCGAATTTCTCCTCAAGGTGCGCGACGAGCGCCGCCAGGCGCTCGGCCGCATCGCGGCGATACTGTGGCGAAGCGACCACCTCATCGTCGCGCCGGCCGTCTTCCCATTGCATGACATCATCCGGATGTGCCTTGCGCCACCAGGCCGGCGCGCCCATGCCGATCCGCGGCAGAAGCAGAGCCTTGGGATTGGCGCGCAGGACAGTCTCGCACTGTCCATCCGACACAGCCCAGTCCACGGCCTTGCCGGGTTCGGGCCAGGGCATGTGAACGGGGAAGCTGACGAAGTTTACGCCCGCATCGGCCGCCAGTTTGATCTGCGGAGCAAACGCGTTTTGCGTCCCGCCGAGATGGAGAAACTGCTGGCCAGGCTGGTAGAACGCAACGGTCAGCGGGCGGGCCGGTTCGGATCTGGCTTGAAAGGTGACGCGATAGCGATGCCCGGCGGTGATGCTCAATCGCGGCTGGTGATAGACATGGAAGTCCGGCCACTTGCCGTCGGCCGGCGCCTTGAGGGTGATCTGCAGGCCGGCCGATTTGTCGTGGCCGGCCCCGGGCGAGACGCGAACGGTGGCAACGGTGTTTTTCGCATCGGGCGGCCAGAAGGTCCAGTCGCGTTTGAAGCTGTCGGGACCGGATTCGAAATCGCAAAGGGGGATCAGGTCTATGGACGCATCGAGATCGACGACGTGAATATCGTCGAGATAGACCTCGCCGGGTGTGTGGCCGAAGCGAAAGTGCATGGTGCCGCTGGCCGCCGTGGCACTGGCGACGAACTCGAAGCTCGCTTCCTTCCACGCGGTCGTGACCGGGATCGGCGCCGATCCCGGCGCCCCCCAGAACATCCGCGATCGCACGGGCTGGCCGTTGACGACGACGCACGGCGCGCCGCTGCGCGGGTCGACGCGGACGGTGAGTGCGGAAGCCGACAGGCCGGCGGCAAGAATGAGTAGCACGAGGGCAGATGATCTGGACATAGGGGTTCTCGAACTCAAGGGGTGCGAAGGTTCAGGGCAAGCATGCTTCATTGGTGATCGGAGCAGTATTACTTACGTCGTTCTGAGGTGGTCGTTTCATGCGGGCGTGCCCATTTTTCCCGGCAACGGGGATGTGTCGGAGCACCGACACCACGGGCTGGAAGCCCGCGCCACCGAATCGAGCCAGCCAATGACTGATTCTGGTGATAGGCGGTTTAGGGCGACGGGGTCAAGGGTTCAAGAGCCCAAGAATTCAATGGGTGGCGTCGGAGGCTTGCCCAGGGCATCGCGCGCGTTAGGATGCGTGGCCATGACTAATCACACCACTCGTCGATCGGTTCTTCTTGCCGGTGCTGCGGCGTCGGCTTCTCTGTTGATAGGCCCCGCGTCGATGGCCCGCACGTATGCGGCCAACGAGAAGATACGCTTTGCCTGCATCGGCATCGGCGGCATGGGAGGCAAGGGCGTGGGCGTGGCGTCGGGCGAGCAGATCGTGGCGGCGGCCGACGTGGATGCGAACCACGCGGGGGGCTCGATCAAGAAGATCAAGGAGAAATTCGCCGACGCGAAGATCTACACCGACTATCGCAAACTGTTCGACGAGCAGAAGGGCCTGGATGCCGCGTGGGTGGCCACGCCGGATCACCATCACTTTCCCGCCAGCGTCCGCGCGCTGGACGCGGGACTGGCGCTCTACTGCGAGAAGCCTTTGTGTCACGATATCTACGAGGCGCGCAAGCTGCGCGAGCTGGCCAAGGCGAAGAAGGTTGTCACGCAGATGGGCAACCAGGGGCACTCCGGCGAGCATGTGCGCCTGCTGTGCGAGTGGATCTGGCAGGGGAGCCTGGGTGATGTGACGGAGGCGCATGTGCGGCCGCCGTACAACGAGATGGACTACGGATCGCGCAACGCCGGCCAGCCGGCCAAGGTGCCGGCGAGCCTGGATTGGGATCTCTGGCAGGGTCCGGTCAAGGAGCGGGAGTTCCGCACGGGGATCCACCCGGCCACCTGGCGCGGCTGGATCGACTATGGCACGGGCCTGCTGGGCGACTGGTTCTGCCATAACGCCGACGGCGCGGTGTGGGCGCTGAAGCTCAACGAGGCCGATACTTGTGAAGTGGAGTGCGAGGGCGAAGACCCGAACGCGACGAACTGGCCGCACGGTGTGCGGGTATCGTGGAAGTTCCCCAAGCGCGGCGAGATGGTGCCGTGCGTGATGCGGTGGAGTTCGGGCACGTACAACGACAAGCCGATGCCGCCGACGGTCGACCCGGAGCGGGTTGCGGCGGTGGCCAAGCATCCCAGCGCCTACTTTGGGACGAAGGGCACGGCCGTGTCCGGCTGGTGGATGGATGGCGTGCGGCTGTTCCCGGAGAGTTTCATGAAGGAAGTGGGTAAGCCCAAGACGGTCATCCCGCGCGTGAAAGGCGGCCACGAGAGCGATTTCATCAACGCCATCCGCATGGGCGGCCGCTCGTCGGCCGACTTTGACTATTCCGCGCGCCTGACCGAGATCATGCTGGTCGGCAACGTGGCCAACCTCGTCCGCGAGAAGCTCGCGTATGACTTCAGGGCGGGCAAGTTTACCAATAGCGAGAAGGCCAATGCCCTTATCCGGCGCGAGCCGCGGAAGGGGTGGGAATTCGGGTATGTATAACCGGCGGGCGAGACGGACGAGGATGTGGCAAGTGGTTCAGGTGTTCACTGGTGGGGCCTCTGTCCCGCTAAACGCCACTGTAGCCAGTGTAGGGTCCGCTTCAGCGGA
>JANYKD010000515.1 GCA_025361735.1 Phycisphaerales bacterium | reverse complement strand
GACGGCCGTTCGAAGCCCCGTGAAAGCACCCTCGAATTCGCCCCTTTTATTGCCGAAGTGCATCGTCTCTGGCTGCGCCAGTCCCGGCCCGGCCTCAAGACCTGCTACGACTTCGCCAAGCTCAACGCCCAGCCCGGCTGGAAGATTCCCAGCATCAAGACCGTGCAGCGCGCCACGGATCTCCTGGACGAACGCCTGGTCATCCTCAAGCGATTCGGTGAGACCGCGTTCAAGAACGCGGTGCTTCCCAACTTGGAGCGCGACTACACCACGCTCCAGAGCAACGAATGCTGGGTGTCCGATCACATGATCTTCGACGTGATCGTCAACGTCGGCACACACGAGAAGCCTCGCTTCGTACGCCCCTGGTTGACAAGCTGGGAGGATTGCCGATCACGCAAGATTGTCGGCTACAACATCTGTCCTTCCGCGCCGTCGAGTACGGAGATCCTGCTGGCTATCAAACGAGCCTGTGTCTCCGCCGGAATTCCCGACACCGTCTATATGGACAACGGCAAGGATTACGACTCCTGGATCCTGCAGGGCCAGACCAAGTGGGAGCGCAAGCGGGTGCGCATCCAGGTCGATGAGCACCACTTCACGGGCGCTCTCGGTCAGCTCGGCTGCACAGTCATGCACGCCCGGCCGCACAACCCCGAGTCCAAGCAGATCGAGCCCTGGCATCGCACCGTTCATGCCCGCTTCGACAAATTTCAGGCCACCTACTGCGGTTCGACCACCGAGCAAAAGCCCGAGGACCTCTACAGCGGCGCTAATGCCGTCGTGAAGTGGCGCGGTAAGCTTCAATCCGGCCAGGCGCCACTGTTCGCCGACTTCTGCTCCGCCTTCAATGATTGGCTGGAGGCCGACTACCACACGCGCCAGCACACCGGCCAGGGCATGGACGGCATGACGCCAAACGAGTGTTGGGCCGCGCACCTCACCACCAAGAAAACCGCCCCGGCCGATCATCTCGAACTGTTGCTGCAGCGAACCAGCAAGCCGGTGAAGGTCACCAGGTCCGGAGTGACCTGGGGCGATCGCGGCTATGGCCGCGGCGATTCGCTGCTGGATCCGTGGTTCGGTAAAGAGGTTTATCTCCGCGTCGGTGACGATGTCACCGAGGTCAGCGTTTGGACGATCGAGGATCGGTTGATCGGCCGCGTGCGCATGAACAGCCTGTCGTCGTTCCTGCATGCCGACGAGGACACCTTTAAAGCGGTCGCCCGCGACCGCAAGCGCATCAAGTCCGACGTCAAGGCCGGCCATGCGGCTCAAATGCAGATGCACAAGAGCGTGGCCGACCTGCTGGCCGAGAAGATGAACACGGACAAAGCGGATAAATCCCTGCGGCCGGCTCCCCGGCCTGGATCGTTGCGGATCCTCTCCAGCCCGCTCAATAACGACGACGTCGACAAGGCGCTCTCCCAGCCGATGCGCAAAGCCGTCGGTGCTGAGTCTCTCAACATTGACATGTCCACCGGCGAACTCCTCGACTGCGCCCCGGAGCCGGTGGGACAGACATTCCTGTCTGTCAGCAAGATGTCCATCTACGAAGATGGGGAGAACTGATGCGTACCCAAGACCCCAACAACTGGTCAGAAAAGCTCGCCACGCAGGCGCGCATACTTTCAGGAGCAAGGATGCTTAGAGACGAACAGCTTCTCACGGAAGAGATCACCAAGCAGATTCTCACGCGCACGCAGGACTACCTGCGTCGCACGGGCAAGAGCCAGGAATGGGCCGCCCGGTCCCTGGGCATCGGAGCCACCACGCTTAGCCAGATATTCTCCGGAAACTACGCCGGCGATGTCGAGAAGATGGTCCGGTCGATCGACAAGTGGAACGACCAGCAGGAACGCAAGGAGACCGCGCCCAAGCCCGCCGGATTCGTTAAGACCAAGGTGGCCGGCAAGATGTACGGCGTGGCCCGCTGGATCCAGCAGATTGGTGCCATCGGTCTGATCCACGGCCCAGCCGGAAGCGGCAAGACCATCACCGCCAAGGCCATCGCCGCCGAGACTCCCGGATCGGTCTATATGTGCGTCTCCACCGCCGGCCAGCGCAAGCGGCCCGTGCTTATGGCCCTGGCCTCGGCCTGTCGCATCCCCGGTTTGGAGATCACCGCCGACATGATCTTCGCCCAGCTTGAGTCTCTGCTGCGCGACACCGGCCGACTGATCATCATCGACGAGGTGCACAAACTCGCTGGCCGCGCCAACGACGAGGCGCTGCATGTGCTTCGTGATCTGCACGATGCCACCGGATGCCCGATGCTCTGGATCGGACAGACCAACATTCACACCTACATCAAGCAGCAGAAATCGCGATTCGAGCCACTCGACCAGATTGACAGCCGCATCAAGTTCCGTCTGGACATCACTTCCATGGTCAACCAGGAAGACGGCGGCGACGGACTGTTCACGATCAACGACATTCGCGAATGGATCGACAAGCAGGGTATCAAGCTGAAGGTTGCGGACGATGCCCTGCGTTACCTGCAGATGGTGGCCAACACGCCTGGCATGGGCGGTCTGCGGACCTGCGACGGCCTGATCCGCGTCGCAGTCCACATCGCCAAGGCCGATGAACCGATGATCACCGCCGACAAGCTCCGCGGCATCCTCAGCGACCAGCACGGCGCCCGCTACGTCGAGTCCTTCGAGCGTCAATCCGAGATCCGCCGCCAGGCCGTCGCCTGAGTCCGTAGTCCGTGGTCCGTAGTCAGTAGGACAGACATTCCTGTCTGTCATCCAAAGTCCTGTCTGTCATCCCGAATGGAGTGACACCATGAAATGCGAAGGCGTAACCATGCCCTTAGCACGGCATGCTGGCCCGCGCCGTGGCCGAGATCAACATCAAGTACCAGGGCCAGATCGAACAGGCCATCGCAATTGGTCGTCAGTAGTCAGTGGTCAGTGGTCCGTAGTAAGGAGAAGCCATGAACATCGACGACGGAGAGAGGGTTGAGACTCTGTTCGAAATAGTGGAATCCAAATTCCGCAATCGAGCAAGGTCCGCGTGTCGCAGACTGGGGGTGTCGACCTTCGGAGATCTGTGCAAAGAATCGAGGTGTCGGCTCATAGGTTGCCGAGAAGTCGGTCCATCGACGATTGCCGCTCTTGAACGAGCACTTCGAACGTTCGGTCGCACATTGAGCGACGACTCCCCCCGGGTGAAACCGCAACCCCAAAAAACAGGGGTGCACGATGTGGGATTCGACATGTACCACAGGACCAGAATCGGCGAGTCGTTCCGGGAAGTGTTTCGAGGCGGATCTGGTTTTCAGATCGATCGTGAGAAAAAAGTATGACTCCCCAGCAACTCAAACTCATCCACGTCGCCCGCCGCGCCACCGGCATGAGTGAAGAGGACTACCGCACCGGCCTGCGCTCCATTGCCCACGTCGAGAGTTCCAAGAATCTGACCAACATCGGATTCGAGGACATGCTCGCCTGGTTCGAGAGCTGCGGATTCCGCGACACCCAGCATCACGCCCACTTCTGGCGTGACATCGTCGATCGTCGCTCCAGCTTCGCGAATAGCAGACAGCTCCACGAAATCGCCCGTCTCTACTCAGCACTCAGCACTCAGCACTCAGCACTCGGCCTCCCCGTCTACACCCTCGCCAGCCTGGTCGAGCACCAGTGCAACGATCGCACCCACGAACCCAGCAAGCTCACGCCGGCCGAGGCGAACAATTTGATTGAGGCGATCAAGGCGATCAAGAATCGGGTTCAAGGGTCCAAAGGTTCAAAAGTTCAAGATTCGCCCACGAGCCCACCCTTGAACTCTGGAACCCTTGAGCCTTTGAACCATTCCGCCCCCGTCCCCGACGAATCCGACATTCCCTTTTAACCACGAAGGCTCACGAAGGGCCACAACGCCAGGATACAAAGAAGTAAACAACCTCGGGAAGCCCAGGAAGGAATGGCCCTGGGAGCAATGCAGCGACAGTCGCAAGACTGCCACTCGGTAAAACTGGCGACGCCGATGGTTTCGACCACCATCCCCGAGATTCCGAAGCTACTGACCACTGACCACTGACCACTGACCACTGACCATGCCAACGGCATCAGACATCCTCTACGACCTCCTCTCCGCCTTCGCCTCCGAGCTGGCCGACATCGTCGCCCATCCACCGGGCTCAAGCGCCAAGGCCCGCGCCTGGAATCAGGCCGACGCCGCCCAGCGCCTTGCCCAGGTGGAGCGTGCCCTGATCGCCCTCGGCAAGCGTGTCGGCCTCATGATCGGCCCCTTCCTGACTGATGCGATCCGCACCGGCAAGCGCGCTGCTTACTACCAGGCCAAGAACGCCGCCGGCCAGTTGATCGAGAAATTCGGCAGCATTCCCGCCAGTTCATCGCTCATCGTTCCTCCCTCATCGTTCGCGATCAAGCCTACCTTCTCGCGCGTGGACACTGGCGCACTTCAGGTGTTGGCCAAGGAAACCTACAACGACGTCATGAAGATGGCGAGGACGACCGCCGCGCGTGGCGGATTCGCGATCCGGGCATTGGCGCAGCGGAGCGTAACCAACGGCGAAGTGAATGACATCATCAGCAAGGGAATCCTCCGCGGCCAGCGTGATGAGCCGATCCGCAAACTGGGCGAAGTCCTGGAGAAGATCCACGGCAAGACGATGACCCTGATCGACAAGAACGGCGATCCCAGGGAGACCGACACACGCAAGTACGCTGAGCTCGTCGTGCGCACGCGCACGCGTGAGGCCGAGGAAGAGAGCCGCCATCGCCAGATTCAGGACTTCGGTCGTGACCTGGTCGTGATCGTCGGCCCCGCGTCTCCCGACGTCTGTGGCGATCTCACCGGCCACGTCTTCAGCCTCTCCGGCAAGGACAAGACCTACCCCGCTCTGTCGAGCACCCCCGGAGGAGGCCCGCCCTTCCACCCCAACTGCCGCCACAGCACATGCCTCTTCGTCCCCGAGCTCTCCACCCCCGAGCAGATCGCCGCCAGCCACATGAGCGAAGACGCCCGCCAATTGTTGGGTAAATCCCCCGCCGAGGCCCTGCGCATCCACAAGGACCTGCAGCTCGGCAATGAGAACGACCAGCGCCTGCGCGACGTCCGCCGCAGTATCACCGGCGTCGACCCCGGCCCATCCCCGCGTAAGTTCAGGCCACCAGACACCCGCAACCCCGATCCCCATAAGAGTTGATGGTTGCCAGTTGATAGTTGCCAGTGAACCAAGAACCCCGTGGCATGGGCGTCTCGCCCATGATTGCTGCCTCAGCCGCAGAATGGAATCTCCCATGAAAGTGTACATCGCCGGTCCCATGAGAAATTGCCCCGAGCACAACCGCCCCGCGTTCGACCGCGTCGCCACGCATCTGCGTTTGATGGGCGTGGACGTGGTCAACCCCTTCGAGATGTGTACCGAGGAAGAGATCAACGCCACCGACGTCACGCCGGAGTTGTGCCGCCGCTTCTGCGAGCGAGACATCGCCGCCATCCTGGAATGCGACGGCATCTTCATGCTTCGCGGTTGGGAGCAGAGCATTGGAGCCCGCGCCGAACACGCCGTCGCCGTCTGGTGCAAGCTCGACATCTCCTACCAGAGCACCCTCTGATCACCGATCACCTGATCACTGATGACTGATCCCCGAAGCTACAGACCACTGACCACGGACCACTGACATGAGCGAAGCGAATTCGTCAAATTTCATCTCCCGCCTCGCCGAGCACCGCAAACTCGTCGAGCAGGCCGCGCTCAAAGCCGTCTACGAATACGGCAGCATGGTCATCACCAACGCCAAGACGATCACGCCCGTCGACACGGGCAAGCTCGCCAGCAGCGGCGGAGTGGAGCCACCCAAGATCAACGGCGACAGCGTCACGATCGTCATCGGCTTCGGCGCCGCCTACGCCGCCGCCGTCCA
>JANYKD010000503.1 GCA_025361735.1 Phycisphaerales bacterium | reverse complement strand
CCTACATTGTCGCCGAATATTCACGACATCATCACCATGACCGTGCTCAAGGCGCGGGCCTTCTTCGATACGCTCACGCTCGGTCCGGAGGCATCGCTCATCGCCGAGCCCATCGTCAAGGAGATCAAAAACCGCCTGACCTTCCTTATCGACGTTGGCCTGGGCTACCTCACGCTGGACCGGAAAACCGGGTCGCTGTCCGGCGGCGAGGCGCAACGCATCCGACTGGCCACGCAGGTAGGCTCCGGCCTGGTCGGCGTCTGCTACGTGCTGGATGAACCCACCATCGGCCTGCATCAGCGCGACAACGACCGCCTCATCCATACACTGCGCAAGCTCCAGTCCATCGGCAACACCGTCATCGTCGTCGAGCACGATGAAGACTGCATCCGCGCCTCTGACTGGCTCATCGACATCGGCCCCGGCGCCGGCGTGCATGGCGGCCGGGTGCTCATCGAAGGCCCGACGGCGGAATTGCTTGGTATGTCTCCCTCGCCCGGTACTCCGGGAGAGGGCCGGGGTGAGGGCTCCGTCGCGCCTCCGTGCCTCCGTGCCTCCGTGCCTGCATGTGGCGAATCCCTCACCTTGAAGTACCTCACCCACGAACTCTCCATCCCCACGCCGGCCGCGCGCCGCCAGCTCGACTCGAACAAGCGATTCGTCGAGCTCACCGGCTGCACCGAGAACAACCTCAAGAATATCGACGTCCGCTTCCCGCTCGGCGGGATCGTCTGCATCACCGGCGTCTCCGGCTCGGGCAAGTCCACGCTGATCAACCAGACGCTGCTCCCCGCGCTCAAGCGCAAGCTCCTGGGCTCGCGTGTCAGGATCGGCAAGTTTGACAAGCTCGACGGCGCCAACCGCATCGACAAGGTCATCGAAATCGACCAGTCGCCCATCGGCCGGACGCCGCGCAGCAACCCGGCCACCTACACGGGCGTCTTCGACGACATCCGCAAGGTCTTCGCCGCCACCCGCGAGGCCAAGCTCCGCGGCTACGAAATAGGGCGCTTCAGTTTCAACGTCAAAGGCGGCCGCTGCGAGGCCTGCCAGGGCCAGGGCACCAAGTGCATCGAGATGCACTTCCTGCCCGATGTCTACGTCGACTGCGAAGTCTGCCACGGCAAACGCTACAACGCCGAAACGCTGGAGATCCACTATCGCGGCAAGACCATTGCTGACGTTCTGAACATGACCGTCGAGGAGGCCATCGTCTTCTTCGAGAACTTCTCCAAGGTCGAGCAGATGCTCAAGTGCGTCAACGAGGTGGGCCTGGGCTACGTGAAACTCGGCCAGCCCAGCACCCAGCTTTCCGGCGGCGAAGCCCAGCGTGTGAAACTGGCGACCGAACTCGGCAAGACGCCCACCGGCCACACGCTCTACGTTCTGGACGAGCCCACCACCGGCCTGCATTTCGCCGACATTCAGAACCTGCTCAACGTGCTAAACCGCCTGGCCGACATGGGCAGCACGATCCTGGTGATCGAGCACAATCTCGATGTGATCAAGTTCGCCGACTGGATCATCGACCTCGGCCCCGACGGCGGCGATGCCGGCGGCCGCGTGGTCGCCGAGGGCACGCCCGAGCAGCTTGCGACGATGGAGCACTCGTACACGGGGCAGTATTTGAAGTCGAAGCTGTCTCAGTATTCTCTGGACCATCGCGCGGAGAAGTGATAGTTTGGCTCGCAGCACGAATCGAGGTAGCAGCCATGCTCGCGACGACCTTACCGTTCAAGCACATTCAGCCAGTTGATCCCGAGCATCTGGTCGGAGACAAGATCCAGCCGGGAACCCCGCTGTTTGGCATTGTCTGGATCAACCCTCACCGGGTTAGCGGTACACCGTGTTTCTATGGAACCCGCGTCCCCATCAAGAACCTGTTCGACTCACTTGCCGCGGGTGAAACGCTGGAGGACTTTCTCGATGGTTTTGAGGGCGTCACACGAGAACAGGCTCTGGCCGTCCTCGACCTGGCCAGCGACGATCTCGTCGACGATCTGGGGCGGCTGTGAAGGTGCTCTTCGACCACAACGTTGATCGCCGATTCAGGCGGCATCTGCCGACTCACGAGGTTACCACCACGCGCGAAATGGGGTGGGAACAGCTCGCAAATGGCAAACTGCTCCAAGCGGCCGCTGGTGCCGGTTTTGACGTATTTGTCAGCATTGACAAGAACCTTCAGTACGAGCAGAACCTCAATGCGCTGCCCATCGCCATTGTCGTACTGGACGCCCCTTCAAACGCGCTGCCGGCTCTTCTTCCGTTTGCGGGTCACGTTCTGCGACTGCTGGATATGCCACTGAAGACGGTGTTGTACGTTCTGCGGCCTGATGGTTCGTTCGCTTGCCACGGTACGCCATCAAGGTCCAAGCCGTGACTCGTCCACCTACGCGGGTGGTGTTGACATCGACGTATCTGTGCCGTGACAATAAGAAGTACGAGGGGACGCGCACCTATGCCGACGCCAACGCCACCCAAGCTGCCATCGCGATATCGGCTCTACGTCGACGAGTCAGGCGACCACACGTACAACCTGCTGGATGATCCGTCACACCGTTATCTCGGCCTGCTGGGTGTGTGGTTTCGGCAGGTAGATGATTATGTGGCGTTTGCAGATTCGTTGGAGAGTTTCAAGCGCAACATCTTCGGCCCGCGCCCCGACAAGCCTGTGGTTCTGCACCGTTCCGATATCGTGAATCGCAAGGGGCCGTTTGGTCTGCTCTGCAACGCGGAGGCTCAGGCTCGATTCGATGCTGGCCTGCTCGACATCATCGGGCGAGCATCATTCAGGATCGTCTGCGTGGTGATCGACAAGAAGACGCACTTGCAGCGTTCCGCCAGCCCATTTCACCCGTACCACTATTGTCTCGCGGCAATGCTGGACCGGTACACCGGCTGGCTGAACTACAAGAGCGCCGTGGGTGACGTGATGGCCGAGTCGCGCGGCGGCGAAGAAGACCGGCAGTTGAAGCAGGCTTATCGGCGTGTGTACGAATCAGGAACGTTGGCCGTGGGCCACCAGCATCATCAGCGAGCCCTGACCAGCAAGGACATCAAGATTCAAGACAAGCGGGTGAACATCGCCGGACTGCAATTGGCCGATGTGCTGGCGTATCCGATCAAGCAGACGTGCCTCGTGGAGAAGGGACTGACTCCCGATCCCGGCAACATCTTCGGTAAACGCGTTGTCCAGTGCTGCGAGGATAAGCTCAATCGTCACGAAGGGCGCGGGCAGGTCTGGGAGTACGGCAAGGTGTTGCTATAAAAAGAAACGACCCCTCATCGGGGTCGGTTTCTCGCCAGCCCTAACGGGCTGTCCACCTGCGGATAACCGCATTAACACAATTATCGGCGCGCCGGGTGGGCCTGTCAAATAGAACGTCACACATTTATACAAACACTACACCTTTGCCCGGAGCACCGTCGTCTTCCCCGCCGGCAGTTTGAACCGCGCCAGGCCGTCGGGTTCGGCGCGCAGTTGTTGCAAGCCCGTCTCTTGTCCGGCTGGGAGCACAAGTTCTGCCTCGCACCCGGCCGGAATCTCCAGCGTGATCTCGCGCGCCCCGGGTTTGCCCGTTGCCGTCATCCGCACAGGACCGCGCACGGTGTGGGCCGTCAGGTCCAGGTCGGCGAGATCGGCCAGTTGCGGGCGCAATTCAAGCCGGGTGAATCCTGGGGCCAGCGGTTTCAGGCCCATCAGGCCGTGAAACGCGAGATACAGCGGCACCATGGCGCAGTGGCTCCACTGCTGGCCGGAATCGTGGCGGGCGACCCAGTCCTCCTGCAGTGTGTTGTTTTCGATCACCGAGGTCATCGGCGCCCAGCGCGTCCGCAGGTCGTTCACGATCACATCCGCCCGGCCGCCCTTGGCGAGCGCCCACAGCCGCCAGCCGGCGTTGCAGGGGTACGAGAACCCCATTTCGGCCGGGCAGTCGGCCAGCACTCGCAGCGCCTCCTTCGTCTGCCTCTGCGGGCATTGATCGTAGAGCACTGCCGTCGCCAGTGACCGGTCGCACATGCGGATGCCCTTATCCTCGGCCAACCACGGGAGGTTGTTCACGAACAGGCCGCGCTCGGCGCTCCAGAATCGCTTCACGGCCATCGCCTGCAGGCTTTTGCCGAAAGCCTCACACGCCTCGGCCTGCGGCTGATGGCCCATCGCCCGGCAGATCGGTGCCAGGGCATGCTGCAGCATGGCGGCCGCGTACAGGTTGCACGCACACTGCTTGTGCCGCTGCTGGCGGAACGCGTTGTGGTCGATCCATACCGACGGAACCCCCAGGCCCTCCACGCGCAGCAGCCCATCGGATCCCACGATCGTCTGCAGATAACGCGCAAACCGCAGCAGCCGCGGATACGGCTCGCGCAGGTCGTCCAGCCGGCCGGTGTACTGGTGGTGATGCCAGCAGTCGAAATTGAACCCCACGCCGTGATCCAGGATCGGCCCCCACGGAGTCAGGTCGAGCTGCCGCCCGATCAGCCGCGCCAGCCGGTCATACGCCGGCCAGCAATCGAGGAAGAAACCCTCCTTGGTGAGCCCCTGACTGAACGTGGTGAGGAACCGCGCCGGCAACCGCGTCTCGCCGAATGCCAGATGAACCGCGTGAAGCTGATGCCCGCCGTCTCCGCTGTATTGCTGTCGCTCGCGGGCCATTCCGTCAACGAGCGTCTCCTGGGCACAGTTGTGCAACGTGTTGATGTTCGCATCAAAAAGCTTCTGCAGCGCCGGCTCCGTGCAGCGAACTCGCGGCTCGGCCGGCCAGGCGAATTGCCGGCGTCGCACGGCCACGTCGCGGATGGTGATCGCTCCGTTGGCGCTACGAATGTGCAGTTGCAGCCAGCGCAGGCTTTCGAAGTCGAATGTCTCAAACGTGTTCGTCCCCTCGCGGCAGATGAACCGCGTCCAGGAATCGAAGTGCGTGTTCAGCAGCGGCGGCCCGCCGGCCTTGTGGCCTTCGTGGACGAGTAATTCCACGGTCGTCCCGGCCGGGGCTTCGATCGTGAACATCGGCCAGCCCACCACCTGCTCCGCCAGTTCGAACGTCATCGCCAGCGCATGCGTACCATCCAGTTCGACGCGCCACTGCCCCGGTGCTGACTCCGCCGCGGACGGCACGGCTTTGGCGCGGTACGCGCCCGGCGTGCGGAAGTCGAAGTAGTCCTCGGCCGGGCGAACCCAGGTCATCTCGTAGCTTTCCACCAATCGCTTGATGGGCACGACCTGCTCGCGCAACAGTGGAATCGAACGCGGCCGAAGCTCGCAGTCGGCCGGGCCGCCGCCGATGTCGTTCATGTACTCGTACGCTCCGGCCAGCAGCGCCGGCTTGTTCGGCGAACCCGTCAATTGCATCGCGTCCAGCCAGTCCGCGGTCGTCAAAAAATCCGGCCGGCTCCAGCCGTACGGATACAGCCGGGCGTCAAACTCCTCCTGCAACGCCCGCAGATACCACCGCTTGTACTGCCCCGGCCGCCAGGCCCGCGCAAGCATCGCCTTCCACCATGCATCCGACACGATCTTTTCCACCCGGCCATCGGCGTGCTCGATCTCCAACCAGAACAGAAACCCCGGCTTGCCGAGCGGCCAGGTGCCATCGCCCACACCGAAGAACAACACGGTTGCGCCAAGGACATTCCGGCCCGCCGCCAAGTGTTCCGTCAGGTCGACCGGGTCCGCCTCCGGCCAGCGCGGATCGGCCGGCGCCGGACCCCAACCCGCGCGCTTGCCGTTGACCTCCAGCCGATATCGGCTATCGGCCGAGATCCACCCTGTGGCTCGTTTTGGCTTGGCCGCGAGATTCAGTTCGCGGCGGAAAAGGATGAACGTGTTCTGCAGCGTCCGCTCCGACGGATACCAGATCCACCGGGCCGGCGCCAGATCGGGCAATTTCGCCCGCTCCCCGGCCGGCGCCGCCACCGGCTCAATGGCCGGCTCGGCGGCCTGAACACCATCGACCATCAACACCGAACCACTCGTGATCGCCGAGACTTTAAGAAAATCGCGCCGGAGCATGTGGATCCTCTCGGTCGTGTGTGTGGAGGCGATGATAGCTGGTGGGCGTGGACGTCGCAAAACGCCTTCCACGTGGTATGGTAATGATCTGCTGTACGAGATACTCTTGCGGCAACCAAGGAGACCTTCAATGAATCAACTCTCCCAGTCGTTCTCCCGTCGTGATCTGGCCAGGACCGCAGCCGCGGTTGGCGCCTTTGCCGCTTTGGGCGCACCGGCCGTGTATGCCGCGGGCAACGAGACACTCAAGGTCGGCTTGATCGGCTGCGGCCGGCGCGGCACCGGGGCCATCCAGGACCACCTCAAGATCAACACGGGCGTCGAACTCTTCGCCATCGCCGACGCGCTTCAGGATCGCGCTGACGGCGCCTACAACGATCTCAAGAACCGACTGGGCGATAAGTTCAAAGTCACCCCCGACAAGAAATTCGTCGGTTTCGATGCCTACCAGAAGCTCATCGACTCCGGCGTCGATATCGTGCTGCTCTGCGTGCCGCCGGGCTTCCGCCCACAGCACTTCGCGGCCGCGGTGAAGGCCGGCAAGCATGTCTTCATGGAAAAGCCCGTCGCGGTCGACCCGGCCGGTGTGCGGTCGATCCTGGCGACGGCCGATGAGGCCGAGAAGAAAGGCCTCTGCGTTGTCGCCGGCACGCAGCGCCGCCACCAGGAGTCCTACCTGGAGATCTTCAAGCGCATCAAGGACGGCGCCATCGGTGACATCGTCGCGGCCCAGGCCTACTGGATCGGCGACTGGGGCTATTACACGCCACCCACGCGCGATCCCAAGTGGTCCGACCTCGAATGGCAGCTCCGCAACTGGAACTACTGGGTCTGGCTATCTGGCGACATCATCGTTGAGCAACATGTCCACAATCTGGACATCATGAACTGGGCCCTGGGCTCGCCCACCAAGGTCTTCGGCTCCGGCTCGCGCATGGTCCGCAACGCCCCGGAGTTCGGCCACATCTTCGACAACTTCAGTTGCGCCTTTGAATACCCCAACGGCGTCGCCGTCACCAGCATGTGCCGCCAGTGGAACGGCTGCGGGTTCAAGGTCTTCGAGCGCATCCAGGGCACCAAGGGCATCGTTTACACCGACCAGCCCGGCAACGCGATCATCACCGGCCCCAAGGGCGAGCAGCTCTTCAAGTACGCGGGTCCCAACAACAATCCCTACGAACTCGAACACCGCGACCTCGTGGCCGCCATCCGCGCCGGCAAGCCGATCATGGACGCCCGCAATGTCGCCAACTCGACCATGATGGCCGTCATCGGCCGCATGTCCGCCTACACCGGCCGCGAAGTGAGCTGGGACTGGGCGATGAAAGCTTCCAAGCTCAACACCTTCCCCGCCGAAGCGCTGGCCTTCGGCCCCATGCCCACCCCGCCGGTCGCCATGCCGGGACAGACGAAGCTGGAGTAGGGCGGAATGCAAAAATGCAAAGTGCAAAATGCAAACTGAAGAGCACAAAGTGAAATGCGCTTGAGCTTCAGCGCGGCCCTTGGCTTTACGGCCTGAACCCACCGCTCTTCATTTTGCACTTTTCATTTTGCATTTTGCATTCTTCGAGATAGCTCACCACGCCCAGTACCAGTTCCCACCGAGCTGTTTGCCGCCGTGGTGCGGTTCGCTGTTGCAGGGCCCGCCGTGCGTGCTGTATGAGATGCCGATGGGTCCGAGCCAGACGGTGTTGGCGTGACAACAACTGTAGTAGCGGGGGAGCGCCAGTATCGTTATCACCAGGGCTATCTGCATCACTCGCCGCCAGTGCCTGAAGCCTTCCGGCCGCAACTGCAATTCCTCGGGTGTCGCGTGATTGCGCTTATACCAGGATTCACCCGCCCGGACCCAGGTGATGGCGATCCACAACATGGTAAAGAAACGAAGCTGGGCCGACGGCAGGATAAAGTTGATGATCGACAGGGATACAACAAAGCCCGCCACGAGCAGCATGGTGTCGCCATACGGCCCCGGCAGCTTGGGCGGTTTGCCCGGCCGCAGATGCTCGGGAAGATCCATCGTGCTCGGGTCTTCCGGATCAAACGGCCGGCCGCACTCCGGGCAGCGCGGCTCGGTCAATCCCCGCAGCAAATAGCCGCATTCCCGACAGCGGCCGGCGTCGGCGAGGCGGCCAAGGGGCATGTTGTCCGATGTGGGGGCGTCCATCGCCGGCTTATTGTACCAAGTGCGGCTCTGGATGGCGGCGGTAGCGATGTCGTTGGGTCCAGCGGGGAATGCAAAATGCAAAATGCAAAGTGCAAAATGAAGAATCCACAGTGAAATGCAATCGAGGATCAGCGCGATCCTGTGTTTTGTGGCCTGAACCCACCGCTCCTCATTTTGCACAGTTCATTCTTCCAAGTGAGTCACCACGCCCAATACCAGCTTTCGGAGATGCGTGTGCCTCCATTGTGCGGTTTGTTGTGACAAGGGCCGCCGCTGGTGCTGTACGAAATGCCGATGGGTCCGAGCCAGGTCGTGCTGGCGTGACAGCATGTGTAGTGGCGAGGGAATGACAGAATCGACAACAGCAGCGCGACCTTCAGAACACGGCGCCAGTGGCGATAGCCTTCCGGTTGCAGCCGCAACTGCTCGGGCGAGGCATGGTTACGTTTGTACCAGCTAATCCCGACCGGAACCCAGGTCGTTGCCACGAGACATTGGAAGAGGAACTCCTTGCTACGAAACCACACATACGCAAGGATGGCAATGAGCACAGCGTAGCCAATCATGACGTAGGCAAAGGGCTCCGGCGGTTTGGGCGGTTTGCCCAGCCGCAGGTGCTCGGGAAGATCCATCGTGTTCGGATCTTCCGGATCGAACGGCCGGCCGCACTCCGGGCAGCGCGGCTCGGTCAATCCCCGCAGCAAATAGCCGCATTGCCGGCAGCGTCCGGCGTCGGCGAGGCGGCCCAGTGGCATGTTGTCTGATGTGGGGGCGTCCATGGCCGGCTCATTGTACCAACTGCGGCCGTGGATGGCGGCGGTGGCAACACCACGTGTTGATGCGGGTCATGGCAAACACATGTACGCAACAAAGTGCAGGCAGTGTCCTCACTGGCGGGGCTTGGCGTTGACCCGTAGCCCGGATTCCGCCGGTAAGGACACCGGCGGCACTACAGGTCCGCCTCTTCTCCCTTTTTCCTTCTCCCTTTTTCCTTTTACCTTCCCCCCCCTCCTACCATTGTTCCGTCACATCAAACAAGGAGCAAACGCATGTTCACAAGCACGGCCGGTTTGACGCTTCCGAGCACGGTTACGGGTTCATGGCCTCGGCCACGGTGGTTTGATACGTGTATGTGGGGCCGGCCGCTGGATACGTGCATGATGGATATCCGCTTTCGGGAGAAGCTTCAGGATGCACTGGCGGTGGTCATCAGCGACCAGGAACGCGCGGGGCTGGATGTGCTGACCAATGGCGACTATCACCTCGATGAGGACATGGCCGGGCGGTCGTGGCACCATTACCCGCTGCAGCGCTGGGCCGGCCTCGAGGGCGACCACATGCAGGCGGCCGACAAACGCTCGGAATGGCTGCGCTACTCGCCCGGCACGCTGCTGTACGAAATCTACACCGGCTGGCGCTGGCCATGGGTGACCGACAAGATCGAGCACCGGCCGCTGGACTACGCCAAGCTCTGGCGGATGGCCCAGGCCAAGAGCGCCAAGCCCGTGCGTTTCGGCACCTGCTGCTCGCAGGTGATGTCCCTGTTCCTGGACATCCACACGCCCAAGTACAAGGACATGCGCCAGGTGATTTGGGACCTGGCCGAAGCGATGAACAAGGAACTGCTGGCATTGCGCGATGCCGGCTGCAAATGTATCCAGATCGAGGAGCCGTGTCTGCATTTCATGTCCAACACCTTCGGCAGCGACCATGAGAAAGTGCGATTCCTGCTCGAAGCCTTCAACCGCGAGGTGCAGGGGCTGGACGATGTGGAGATCTGGGTCCACACCTGCTGGGGCAACCCGAACATGCAGCGCGTCCGCGAGGACACGAGCTACGCCAAGTCGATGCAGATGTACATGGAAGAGTGCAAGGGCGATATCTGGACCGTGGAGATGCGCGACCGCAACCTGCAGGACATCGAACTGTTCGACCGCTTCAAGGACAGCAAGAAAAAAGTCTGCATCGGCACCGTCAGCCACCGTTCGTTACAGGCCGACCGGCCGGAGGACGTGGCCGATATCCTCCGCAAGGCGTTGAAGCACATCCCGGCCGAGCGGCTGATCGCCTCCAGCGACTGCGGTTTCGGCCGTCAGGGCTGCAACCGCGAGATCGCCTTCTTCAAAGCCACCGCCATTGCCCAGGGGTGCAATATCATCCGCAAGGAACTCGGCCTGCCCACGACGTATATCCCGGCGACGAATGCGCAGTTGCAGACGGATGTGGTGTAAAGGAAAAAGGTAAAAGATAAAAGGTAAAAGGAAGAAGGAAATGCGGCGGAGGCGTGGCCGGTCCGCGCGGTTCCAACGCGTCTTTCTTTTTCCTTTTACCTTCTTCCTTTTTCCTTGGCCCCGTCTTCCTTTTGCCTTGTCAGAGCCTTCACCACTTCCACCGTCGCCTTCGACTTGTTCAGCGTATAGAAATGCAGCCCATCCACGTCGAACTGCAACAGGTCCTGGCACTGGCGTATGGCGTAGTCCAGGCCCAGCCGATACACGGCCTCGGGGTCGTGTTCGATGCGCTCGAGCTGGGTCAGGAAATGCTGCGGAATCTTCGCCCCGCACATGGCCACGAAACGCTTGATCGATGACACGTTCAAAATTGGCATGATCCCGGCCACGATCGGGGCCTTGATGCCCATCGCTCTCGCCGTGTCGCGGAAGCGGTAGAAGTCGGCGTTGTCGAAGAACAACTGCGTGATGACGAAGTTGCCGCCCGCGTCGAGCTTCCGCCGCAGGTTCTCCAGATCGCGCGTGCGGTTCAAGCACTGCGGATGTCCCTCGGGATACCCGGCCACACCCAGGCAGAATGGATGCCGCTTGGCGACGTACCCGATCATTTCATCGGCGTACGTAAACCCGCCCTTGGTCGCCTGGAAGAACATCTGCCCCTGCTGCGGATCGCCGCGCAGCGCCAGCACATTGCGAATTCCGGCCGCGTGAAGCTGGTCGAGAATCCCGCCAATCTCCTCGGCCGTGTGCCCCACGCAGGTCAGATGCGCCATCGCCCGCAGCCCGATCTCGTTCTGAATCCGCGAGACCAGTTCCACCGTCTTGGACCGCGTCGATCCGCCCGCCCCGTAGGTGACGGAGACAAACGTCGGCGACAGCGGCCGCAGATCGTCGATCGTCTTGTACAGCGAGACAAACCCCTCTTCGGTCTTGGGCGGAAAGAACTCGAAGCTGATCGAGGGTTTGCCCTTGCCCAGAAGTTCGTCGATCCGCACAGGATTTACCTCGGCCATAATCCGTTCCTTTCTTCTAATCCATCCGTTCATCCGGATACATTGTTTGACCAATCCTACCGGGAGTCAAGGCTGGAATGATTATCGGCGTTAATCACCGTGGAATCGCGAATCAGCGCGGGTTATGCTCGGGGTGTGAAGATCGCCATTTCCATCCCCGATCGCCTCTTCCGCGACGAGCGTCTTGCGCGTACGATGAGACAATCCCGCAGCCAACTGTATTCCCATGCCATAACTGAATACCTCATCCTCCACGCCCCGGACGCAGTGACCGACGCCATGAACAAAGTCTGCGACGAGGTTGGCAGCGCATGCGACGCCGTTGCCACGGCCGTGTCGTGTCGGATGCTGAGGAAAGAAACGTGGTAATGAAGGCAACACCGTTATTTGGCACTGCCGGCTCGGCGAAGCAGCAGGCGAATACGGGGTGCCGCGACCTCGTCGAAGAAACACGCAATTTCTCCAGGTAAACAACACAACACAGTTGCGAAGTCACAAGTTTCGGCGGCCGCGACTGCGTCGGCCAATGGCAGGTCGCGGCCATCGAGTTCCGGGTCGTCCGAAATGAGGTGACACTCATCGGGCGATCCCGCCTGCCGAAGAACCCGGACCATGTCCGCCGACGATGAAAGCGATTGGATGCACCGAGGCTCCCATCCGGCAAAATGATTCAGCGAGTCAAGCGCTTGCTTCCGACGCTTGCGACTGCCGAGCAGACCAAGGAGTCGTTCTCGCTTCGCCGGAACCACGAATGTCCGGAGGGTTGCTTCCTCGGCAGGGTGCAGTGCCATGCGTCCACCTGATGTAAGACCGTTCTCTGGCCGGAACCACGCCCCGGCACATTACGAGCAACATGATACCACCCCAGCGGTTGCGACGCGCCATATGGAAGGGTAAAGGCCATGGGTAGTGGTGAAAATCGGTGATCCAAATGATGCCACGATGACGATACAAGCGATGTTGGCTGGGAACACCGGCGTCAACGGAGAGCCCGCGATCTCACATACGGAGCCAGCATCATGGCGCAAACAGGTCTTCAACTTTTCGGCGGGAACTGGACCGAGTCCAAGCTGGACGCTCTGGATCAATACCTCCGCGTGTATGCAAAGGTACTGAGCAAGCAGCCGTTCGAGCGAGTCTACATCGACGCCTTCGCCGGGACCGGCTACCGCGAACAGCGAACCGATCCTGCGGCGCAGCACGGGACTATGTTTGATGTCTTTGAAGGCGATGAAGAGCCGCAACAGTTCCTTGATGGCTCCGCACGAATTGCGCTCAAGATTGAACCCCCGTTCAACAGGTATGTCTTCGTCGAGATGGAGCAGCGAAGGGCGGCCGAACTGGAGAAACTCAGGCAGGAATTCCCCAGGCGGGCTAGCGCAATCGACGTGCAGTGCGGGGACGCCAATGTCGCCATCCAAGCCCTGTGTCGCTCGTGGAACACACGACTGTCACGCGGCGTGCTGTTCCTCGATCCGTATGGCATGCAGGTGGAGTGGCCGACGATTGAGGCCATCGCCAAGACTCGATCCATCGACGTCTGGATTCTGTTTCCGTTCGCGGTCAACCGTTTGCTCACACGCGATCCGCAGGACATCCCGCCGGGCTGGCAGGATCGGCTCAACAAGATGTTTGGGTCGGAAGACTGGCAACGCAGGTTCTATAGAACGAAGACGACCGCCAACATCTTCAGCGGCCCGGAAGAGGTAGTGGAAAAGGCGCTCACGTTGCAGGGGCTGGGCTCGTATTATCGGGAGCGACTGGCGAAGGTCTTCTCCAGAGTAGCGCCGAACCCGCGAATGCTGCTCAATAGCCGCAACAGCCCTCTGTTCCAGTTGCATTTCGCGGCGGCCAACCCTGATCGGGGCGGCGAGATTGCTTTGAGGATTGCAGAGCATATCCTGAATAACATCTAACATGGCAAACGGATCTCCCATCGAATGGACCCAATCCACCTGGAACCCCATCACCGGCTGCACCAAGGTGAGTCCCGGCTGCAAGCACTGCTATGCCGAGCGCATGGCCGAGCGGCTTCAACTCATGGGCCAGCCGAATTATCGCCATGGCTTTGAGCTGACGCTGCAGCCGCATATGCTGGAGTTGCCGTTGCGTTGGCGCACGCCCCAGACCATCTTCGTTAACTCCATGAGCGATCTGTTCCACGCTGACGTTCCCGGCTCGTACATCCTGCAAATCTTTGATGTCATGCGCCGGGCCCACTGGCATGAGTTTCAGATTCTCACCAAACGTTCGGAGCGACTGCGGGAGATGGATGCCGTGATCGACTGGCCGGCGAATGTGTGGATGGGCGTCAGTGTGGAATCGCAGGCCTATGTGTCGCGCATCGACGACCTGCGCCTCGTCCGCGCCGGCACGCGGTTCCTCTCGCTCGAACCGCTGCTCGGGCCGCTGGCCGGGCTGAATCTCGACGGCATCGACTGGGTCATCGTCGGCGGCGAGTCGGGTCCGGGCGCCCGGCCCATGGACCGGGAATGGGTCACCGATATTCGCCAGCAGTGCGGCCGCGCCGAAGTGGCATTCTTCTTCAAACAATGGGGCGGCGTAAACAAGAAAAAGACCGGCCGCGAACTCGACGGCCACACCTACGACGCCATGCCGCCCCGTGCCGACCGCGCCCGGCCGCATCGGTCACTGGCCGTCCTGGACCAGCGATGAACGGCAACGCACGATTCATTCGAATGCGAACGTGAGGAAGCCTCATTCGGCCGGCGCATCTTCGTCGAAATCCTCGGCGGCGTCCGATGCCCCGGGCTCACCAGTGGGTTCCACCACGGCCAGCGCCGGATAGACGTGAGCCCAGGCTTCCATCAGGTCATTCAGTTCCCGCATCTCCGGTGGAACGCTGGG
This sequence comes from Phycisphaerales bacterium, assembly GCA_025361735.1. Lineage (GTDB taxonomy): Bacteria > Planctomycetota > Phycisphaerae > Tepidisphaerales > Tepidisphaeraceae > JANYKD01. Next base: position 1,949 of record JANYKD010000503.1, on the reverse strand, counting down.
GCCTTGGATCGGAATCGGACCTGGATGTTTCAGGATCAAGCGAACGAGGTAGTCATCCATCTGTCGCAGCGAGTCGGCACGATAGCCGATCGCGAGTTTCGCTCTTCCCTTGGTTACCGCGGCATGGAGGAGCGAGTGCGGATTGGCGCGCCCTGGTGACGTTTCCAGATTGGTACCGGAATAGCAGGCGCTGAAGATCACCACCTTGCCTTCCGTAAGTTTCTGAAGCCCCGGGTGATCCCAGGATTCAGCCGTCACACTACGCGGGGAGTTCTTGCCGAACAGCCAGGTGCCACCAAGACCGTGCGAATTGAACCAGATGATATCGAAGTTCCCGGCCGCTTCGGCTTCTGCATCCGGATCGGTCGCCAAATCCCATTCAGAGATTCGATGCCCTTCGCTTGCCGGATATAGAGCCCGAAATTCCTCGGCGGTCGGCATAGCGCTATCCGTGACTCGCGTTCGTCTCGGATTATTCAGATCAATGGCATAGACCCGGCGCGAAGGCCCCAAATCGGGAATTACCTGAACTGAACGGCTACTCACGGGCATACGGCATCCCCTCATGTTGCAGGATCGACAGCGGGGAAACCGGTCCGCCCGACGCCACGTACTCGAAGAGATCGCGGACCTCCTCGCCGCGCAATGGATACCGCTCCAACTCGGCCAGACTCACCCATTCGGCCCCGAGCGATTCGTCGTCCGCCACGGTCTTGGGCGGCGCGTCGTCGGCCGGCTCGGCCAGGAAAACCACCCGCATGCGGGCGCCGCGCTCGAAAGGCGAATGCTCGACGCGAATCACGCCGGTGAGGCGGATGGGGATGCCGGCTTCTTCGAGGGTTTCGCGGCGGGCGGCGGCCATGAAGGATTCGCCGAACTCCACCCGGCCGGCCGGGAGATACCAGAGCTGGCCGTGCTTACGCTCGTGGACAAGCAGAAACCGGTCGCCGCGGCGAACGACAACCAGCGCGAAACACCAGGTTGGAATCGGGTCGCGGGGCATATGGGGGTAGTATACGGGCAACGATGAGTTCAATGGGTCGGGAGGCTGGCTCACTTTTGGCCTGTGTGACGATTTCAGTAGGTTTTCGTCGCTATATGTCCGAGCATGTGCCCGACACGCGCCGCCAGTACATCCGACCTGAACCCGCGAGCATCCCGACGTTCACCTACCGCAAAGAAGTCTACCGCAAACCGATCGAAATCGCGGAAAGAAGTAACACCAAGGCCGAGCTTGCGTACGCGTAACGGATTGCTCCACCACCGTACTTCGAGGCGGATCGTCGACAGGGTATTTTGTTACGTTGTAACCACAGTCCAGACAATCTCTTGCAATCACCCAGCGACCCGTCGCAAGTAACTGAACAAACATCGAATAGATTTCCTTGACATATTCCAAACAACAGCGTATGCTCGGCCCGCTCTTTTAAAACCGAATACCGCCGTCGTTGGTGTCGCCCACTTGCTTTGCCTGGCTTGGCGCGCCATGGTCCGGCTCTGTGTCACAGGCCAAGAGCTTTTCGCAGCGCGTAAAGGTTTCTGCTGCCCGGAAGCCGGATCGCTGGCAGAAAGATGGCAGGTTAGAGAATGAATACCGTGATCCCATCTGATTCATCTTTTACGTCCCATTTTTCTACCTTTATCTTGGCTGCCTTGCGTTGCCGGCGTAGCTCGCGCTGGGTCTCTTGCTCTTTCTTCCCGACTTCTCCTGGCCACCGACAACCAACAACCGGCAACTCCCATCGATTCCATGTCGGATTGGGATCGGTTCTTGATCGATTCTGGATCGGTATTGGATCGGATTCGGATCGATACTGGATCGGTTCTGGATCGCTTTTTTCGCCCCTCGCCAACCCGATCAAAGACGCAACCCAAGCAAAATCAGTGACTTATGCCCGACGCCCCTCGTCGGCCATGCCCAGTTTAAATGTTTTTCACCACGCCGTCCC
>JANYKD010000395.1 GCA_025361735.1 Phycisphaerales bacterium | reverse complement strand
AGGCCGAGACACGACTCATCGAAACGGCAGGTCTCCCGCCCGCGCATCTCTTTTGCGATCGGTCTGAGTTGATCGAACAAGCGTACGATCTTCAGGTCGAGCACATTGTGTATACGGAGTGTGCCTAAATACGAAGTGTCCCCTTTAGCGTCCTGCGCACGGCGTTCTGCGAAGCACCTACGGCTGGGCTTGAGTGGTTGGAGGGATGACAACGGACGATGGAGCTGTCTGGGGCGAACGTGATGGGTCTGGTTGTTGAGGGAGATGAGCCAACAATATCTTAAGCGTCCCGAAGTAGAGCACGAAGACGATCCAATTGAGATGCAGCCATTTCTTCCTACCGCCTCCCGCCAACGGAAGCGACACCAACAGGGTTAACCAGCCCACCGGGCATATTAGGCACATCATCCTACGACATGCGATTAGAACGGATCCGTCGACCGTCGATGGCGAATAGTCCAGCAGTGCCCCTGGTAGGATGAAGAAAATACCGCAGCAACCCATAAGCAGACTTGGCAGGGACATCAAGAACACCGACGGTGTAAGGCGCAAACTAGAAGGCGATCCATCGGATCCTTCACCAAATAGGGTCATTGTGCATCTGCTCCTTACCTTGAAATCGTGCGCGGGCATTGTAATCGAAAGGCAACCACAGGAGAAGGTCAGGATGCGACAGTCAGGATGCGACACTAACACAAAACGTAGACAGAGGTAGTGCTGACGGTCGCGACCGAGATTACGTCGGGACCGGCAGTGGGCTTCCGCCGCCCTGCCGGGGCTGCGGAGGTCGCAGGGGTCGTGTTCTGAGGGACGCGTCAACGCGGAGGTGTCGGAGTACCGACAACACAGGCGAGACGCCTGTGCCACGAGGTTCCTCGCGGCCGATACAATGAGCCGGATGGCGAGACTTCGCCATCATAATGTCCTGCTCTGTACGGCTACCGACTACCGACTATCGACTATTCACTATCAACTATCGACTACTACTTCAGCCGCAACTTGTACATGCCCTTCGCCACTTCCCGGCTGGCCGCGATGGTCTCGGCATACGGCGTGTCGGCCACGTCCACGAAGCCGATCTGGTAATTCTCCTCGTCCCACACCCGGCCGGTCGTCGGCTCATCCTGGTACTGGAACCAGTGGCAGCCGACGAACTGGGGGTGTTGCAGGGCGCTCTGCACGTACTCGGTGTACGCCTTGGCGCGGGCGGCCTGGTCGTTGGTGGGGACCAGGCCGGTGTGGAACATGCCGCGGTCCAGGGCGCCGAAGTGAAACTCGCCGATGATCAGGGGGACGTCCTGGCCGCCGGGCATCTTGAAGTCGGCCAGCGTCTTCTTGTAGATGTTGAAGCTGACCACGTCGCAGTATTTGGCTGCGGCGGTGGCGGCCAGCGGATTGGACCACGCCAGACGGCAACCCAGGTAAAGCTGATTTGGCGCGACCTGCTTCACCGCATCGCGAACCGTACGGAAATACTGCTCGGCCAGGCGCGTGTAGAACGCCTTGAGATCGGCGTCGGCTTTGGCCTTGTCCGGCGCCGTACGGGAGGCCAGCAGGGCATCCCACGATTCGTGCTTCGTGCCCCAGGCGGCGTTGAGTTTGTCGATGGTGGTGTAGCGGGTTTTGAGGTCGGCCAGGAACGCCTGCTTGGCGGGCTGTTCCGGCGGGGATTTGAGCGTGGCGATGGCGAGCGAGGTTTCGTCGCCCCAGCTCATCTCGTTGTCCACGAAGTAGCCGATGCACCAGGCATCACCGGCCGAGTTGCCGGCCTGGCGCTGCATGGCTTTCTCGACGGCGGCCTTGTTGGCCGGGTCAAACGGGTCGGGGAATTTGCCCCAGTAGCCGTCGCTGCCTTCAATGTTCCGGCGGCCAAAGCCGAGCGTCGCGGTGTACGGCGTCTTACGCAGCCGGGCGACGGAGCCATCGGACCAGTTGCCGATGGTGTTTAACCCCCAACTTCGCAGGCGGCGGTGAATGACCGGGGCGACCTGTGCCGGCCAGTCGTTGCCATACTTTCGCTTGAGGTTGGCCGAGGCGAAGCCGAAGCAGTGCGGATTCTTGCCGGCGTAGTAGCCCTTGAGGCAGGCAGGCTGGCTGGCGAACTGGGCGAACTCGGGTTTGTCGCCGGGGAAATCGGCGAACCAGTCCTTGCGGTCATCGATCGGCGTGGCGTCGGCCATACGCACACAATCAATGCCCTGCGAGAAGAAGAGTTTGCCGTCGGGATCGACGAGCCACCACTTGCCCTGGTGTTTCTCGACGCGGAAGAAGCCCGTGGCTTTAAGCGTCGGGCCGCCGGCGTAACCTCCCCACGCGTCCCAGTCAGCCGGCGCGGGATTGGCGGCCAGATCGCGGTCCTCCTGTTGGATTCTCTGGCGGAGTTCGTCCAGGGAGTGAACCTTGCCCGGCCAGTCGCGGTGGATGTATTGGCCAAACGTATCAATGAACGGGAAGAAGTTCTGTGGGAGCGGCTGGTAGGTGCCGCCGGCGCGGAGGGCGGTAATTTCCCAGGCGTGGTCGGCGGTGGGCTTGGTGACGAAGAACATGATCTCGGTGATGTTGGCCGGATCGATCGGATTTCCCGAAGCGCCGTACGGGTAGCCACGCATGCCGAAGAGCTTGGCCTTGAGCGGCGACGTGCGGACGAGCTTGACGGTCAGCGTGCCGGATGCGCCGGGTTGCAGGGTGAGTTGGCCGTTGTTGCAGTTGGCGGAGCCATCAGCCCCGGGGTTGTCGACGCGGCAGTGCAGCGTCAGCGGCTGCGTGCCGGCGTTGCGGATATCGGCGGCCACGTATTCGTACACGGAGAGATCCCAATGCCCCTGCGGAGCCGGCAGCGTAATGCCCGGCCACGGCTTGCCGTGTCCGGCGACAACCCGCAGCGCCGGGCGCTCCGCGGCAGCGACGAGCGAAGTTGTGGCGTCTGTAGCCTTGATGGTCTTCGTGTCGAAACCGGAGTCGGTGCCGATCAGCGGCTTGTCGGCCGCCCGACATGGCGTGGAGACGCATAGAATGACCAGACCAAGAAATGTGAATCGCCGGAGGTGGAGAGTTGCACGAAACATGGTTATGTTGTACAGCCTTGCACTACCGGATCCAATGGCCAGTAGCGAACAGGACAATTCGACTCCTCCGATGCCCACGAGCCTGTTTGGCTATGAGGTGATTGATCGCATTGGCGAAGGCGCCGGGGCCTGGGTCTACGCGGTCAGCCAGCCGTCGACGGGGCAGATCTTCGCGCTCAAGCACGTTGTCCCCAAAACCGACAAGGACATGCGCTATATCGCCCAGCTTGAGAACGAATTCACCGTAGCCAAGCAGTTTCGCAACGGGCTGTTGCGGCGGGCGATCGACTACAAGGTGAACAAGTCGCTCTTTCGCCGCATCACCGAGGCCGCGCTGATCTTGGAACTGGTCGACGGGGTGGCGCTGGACAAACATCCGCCGATGCCGCTGAAGACTGTGGTCGAGATCTTCATGCAGGCCGGCCGCGCGCTGTCGGCCGTACACTACCTGCTGTACGTGCATTGTGACTTCAAGCCCAACAACATCCTGGTTCAGCCCGATGGGAAGATCAAATTGATCGACTTCGGCCAGTGCTGCCGCAGCAACACCATCAAGGAGCGCGTGCAGGGCACGCCCGATTTCATCTCGCCCGAGCAGGTGCGGCTCAAGCCGGTGACGATCCGCACGGACATCTATTGTTACGGGGCGTCGCTCTACTGGGCCTTGACCGGCCGGCCGGTGCCGACGTTGTTCACCGTGGAGAAGGCCGACCGTGACGTGGTGATGAAGGGTCGTTTCCCCACTCCGTCCGAGCTCAAGCCCGAGGTGCCGGCGTTGTTGTCGGAACTGGTGATGGAGTGCGTGCGATCCGATGCGTTGAAGAGGCCGCAGGACATGCATGTCGTGGTGGCGAGATTGGGTGACGTGAGTGCTGTCTTGATGTAATTCCCGGTGGAGCGCGCACGCCGTCGCAGCGATTTCCGCACCTATCGGGCAGAACGCGTTGCGGGTTGGGTGGCGGCGGTGGCGGACGTGAGTTTCCAGGTAATAAAGGGGCGTTTCTCCGGTTTAAAGGTAATGCCTGTCTGCCGGGTGATGTTGTCGAGGATCTGCCGGCGGCGGCCGGGTTCTTTGTCGGCGTCGGTAATGGATTCGGAGAGGAGCCAACGGATTCTGGGTGGTTCGTTTCGGGTTTCATCGACCACGGGGATGGCGAGAATCCGGCCGACGTGAGCCCAGACCTCGGCGGGATCGGAAGTGCCGCCGCCCCGGACGCTCTCGCCGGGACGCGGGTGATCGAGAACGTCGGCGAAGATCTGGAGTTCCTGACCGGTCGCTTCAGGCAGCGGCCGGAACTGGTAGTCGCCGGTGGCGACCAGGGCATCCTTGGTCACCCGGGTCTTCTCGAAGCGAATGTCGGTCTTGAACTGATCGAGAAGGATGGTGTGAAGGTCGGCCAGAATGGCTTCCGTGGGGGCTCCATCGCGGACGACCCAGTCGCCATCGCCGTTGATGGCGGGAAGTCCGGCGGTGGGCGCGTGGTGCTGGTCGAGGTTGACGCAGAACTGCAGGATCGAGGAAAGCTGAGCCCCGTCCGGGCCGGAGGCGGTCATCCACTGGCGCTTGAGCGTGCCGTTGATCCAGCGCCATTGGATGCAGGGCATGGGGCTGTCGTTGTGTTCGATTTCAGTGAAATATTTCTCGCGTTCGGGAAAGCGGCCGGGCGGGATGAACTTGAGGTTCTGGCCGGGGGCGAGCGCGTAGGCGTTGTTGAAGATGGCGCGCCAGTCGGCCGGATCAACGGGGACAGGAGCGGCGGAAACCTGAGCCGGCGTGGCGGCGACGGGAATGGTCGATGGAACGGCGCGAGTCGGCGCGACCGGGGGTCTTTCGAGGTACACGAGCCACGCGGTGACGAACACGATGACGGCGGCCGCGAGCGTGAGTTTCAGCGCCAGCGAAGCGGGGATCAGGGCGGCCGAGACGCTGGATGCGCCGGCGAGGCCGATCTTAGTCAGTTCGGCGGTGACGCGCGCGGGAACAGCCGGGCACGGTAGACTCTGGATTGTCGACGCCAGCATTGGGGCGGCAGCCACGTAGCCATGGTCGGCGAGGCGAGCGCGGAGTTCGTCGATGGCGGCGGTGATGCGGCGTGTGATGGTGGACTGGCTGGTGTTCAGTTCTTCGGCAATGTCGCGCTGGCTTCGGCCGCGGAAGAAGTGCTCAATGAGGAGTGACTGCTGGTCCTGGGAAAGATCCAGGAGTGCTTCATCAATGAGGAAACTGAGCTTGTGGCATTCTTCCTGGTCGGCGAGCCAGGTGGTTGGAGAATCGGCAGCGGCCGCGGTTTCGTGGCGGCGACGGGTGGCGTCGCGGCGGATCAGTTCATTGGCGGTGTTGACGGTGGTGGTGTAGAGCCAGGAGGCGAGGTCGTGACGAATGGCGCCTGCGGCGCGAGCCAGTTTCAGGAAGGTGATCTGGACAACGTCTTCAATGTCCGCAATACGCTCCAGGCGGCGTCGGGCGGCCGAGTAAACGAGGCGCTGGTACTGGTCCACCAGGATTCGAAAGGCCTGGGGATCCTGCGAGGCGGCGTATTGGGTCAGGGCTTGCTGATCGGTCATGGCGTATCCTTCCATTGTATTGGGCATGGTTACGCCGCAGTAGATGCGCGACAGGGGAAATTGAGTCATAATTCGGGTTCGAGAGAGTCCTTCTCGCCCGTTGGATTTTGTACAATGGTGTGATCATGGCCGGTACATCGGGGTCAGATCGGGTTCTCAACGATCCAGCGCCAGTGCGACGGGCGCCGGTTGTGCCGAGGGCTCGCGTATTTCCCGACGGCGAAGCCCTGCCGCTCGAACACCACATCCGCCGGCTTGTGGACAGGGGCGTGTCCGGGAGAGTCAATCTGTACGGTCCTCCGGGATCCGGCAAGACATGGGCGCTGCGGCATCTCGCGGGGGTCTTTCCGGGTGGTTCCATTCATCTCGCGGATGATGTGCCGGTGGTGGAGATTCCCGTCGCCCGGCCGGAACAGGTGATCATCTTCACAACGACGCAGCGCTGGCCGGACTGCCGGGTGGCGTTGGAAATGGTCCCGTGGCAGGAGGACGACCTGATCGAATATCTGCTGGCGTGCCACCATCAGCGATGTGCCTCGGTGATGGCGCGGGTGCGGGCCGCGCCGCACCGCGAGGAATTGCGAGGGTTGCCCGAACTTTGGGTGATCGTTTTGGAGGAACTTGCGGGCGACGATTCGCTGACAGACATTCGGGCCGCACTGCGTCGCCGGCTCACCAGGGAATTGGCCGATCCGCATGTCTATGTGCAGGCAGCGAGATCGTGCGAGCAGTCGCTGCGCGGTGCTGCCGAAAGTGACGCGCTGTGGGTTGGAGGGCCGAGCGCCGTGGCCGGGCTCCTGCGTCATCGGATGATGGCCGTCCTGCTCACGAGCGAGAAACTGGCGATGGATGTGGCGGGCGGCCGGTTCGAGGGGCTTGGCTTCAGGCTCCCGTCCGATCTGCTTCGTGAGGCCGCGCGGCTGTTGAGGACTCGCCCCGGAACGCTTGAACCGTTGGCGGACCGGCTCGAGCAGGAACAGTCGATACAGAGTATGGGCGCCAGTCTCCTGTTGGCTGCTGATGCCGCCTGGCATCCGGCCGGGAAGAAGCTGACACATCTCAGCGGCGCGCGGCTGGGCGGGGCGCGCTGGCCGCAGGTGAATCTGGCGGGCTGCGAACTTGTGAAGGCGGACCTGAGGGGAGCCGACTTGTCGGGCGCGAATCTCGCACGGACCGTGTTGGTGGAGGCGAATTTGCGCAAGGCCGTCTTGCGCAAGACGCGGCTCGTGGAACTCGACGCAACAGGTGCCGATTTGTCATCGGCCGATCTTACGGGTGCGGACGCGGCGGATGCGGTGTTCACCGATGCCAGTCTTGTGGAGGCCAATCTGATCGACGCGACGTTTCGGGACGCATCGTTTCACCGAGCCAAAC
>JANYKD010000297.1 GCA_025361735.1 Phycisphaerales bacterium | reverse complement strand
CCGAACGTGGGAGCAGAACAGAGACCAACACAAGACAATCGCAGGATGCCGCCCGACACGAGATCCGGCGCGGAAAGTTGTGGTACGTATCTATTGTGCTACATAATGAGCTAACAGACTACGCTTGTTTAAGGCCTAGTTCCATGCGGGCATCGACAATTGTGCGTTCGCGGGTCGCATCAAAGCGACTCGTCTCGGCTTCCAACTGGAGCCAGGTGACCCGGACGCCGGCCAGCGCATCCGCGCGGAACATCCCCCAGCCCTTCTCTCCCGCTTTGGGGGCGAACACGGTGTAGAATCCGCCCAATTCACCGATGAAGGACTTGAGTTTGGCGTCCGCAGTGCCGCCGGTGCGCAGGTCTTTGTCGTCACTGAGTGCAAGGTACATCGTGTCAACGAAGGCACCCCAACGCCCCTTCTCCATTTCAAAATGGAACGTGGCGGCAAAGTCGAGTGTGCTGGCCAGATCGCCCTCGCCACTACCTCCCGACAGTTCATGCCCTCTTACAGTCATATCTCCACTCATTCCTGGAATCCAGATGGGCACGGCCAGACGGAAGTGCCATCCATCGTCCGCTCCTGCCGTGTTTCCGCCCTGCGCGGGCGCGTCGGCGACGGCATCCAATGCGGCCGCGGACATCATCAGGGGCGATGACGGTGCGACTGCGGCGACCGGTGAATCGGTCAGCGTGAACGGGGCGGACTGAGCGAAGGCCGGCAACGGCGCCGTGGCCATGCCAATGACCAGCGCACAGGTGCGGGCAATCAGAGACGGGTTCTGGAGACGGTGCATTTTCATGTCTGGTTTCCTTTTATTGGTTGAGTTCTGATGAATTGAGACCATATATCGACACAAATCGGGCAAGGGCCGGGGGCCGCGAGCGTAGTGGCGTCACCCAGCCGACCATTGGCGGGCCGTCCGCGGGGGAGAGGAACCGTTGCCGGTGCGCCATTCTCATTTCCCACCTCCTTTAACTGGTTGATTGGATGAGCCGGCAGCCTTCTCAAGCTTAGGTGGCAGGCGCTTCCAAGGATCTCCGTTGCGGGCGAGTTCGTAGCCAAGATTGAACATGCGGTTCATCTCGTCGGTGTCAAACTCTTCGTCGGTGCGGCGTTGATAGTCGTCGGGGATGGAGGTGAGATAGAAGTCGATGCCGGCCTCCTTGCACTCATAATACATCAGCTCCAGTTCGGTACGCCCCTGCGACTTGATGATCGAGGAGATGGCTCGTCCGGCAATCGGGAAGATCTTTGGCACGACTTGCTGCCATTCGGGTCGAATGAAGGCGTTGCGGATCACGTATACCGCGGGGGCTTGTGCAAGCGGCCCCAGTTCCTTCCGCACTTCCGCCAGATTGACTGGCAGTGTGCTCAGGAGCATCTGGCTGGCGGCACCCCCATCCACATGCATCTCGTCATAGGTTCCGCCGTCGGCCTCGACCTTGATGTACTGCGGCGGGAAGACCACGGGAATGGAAGCGGATGCCACCAGCACCTTGCGGAAAAGCGTCGGCGCGTCCGGACGACCGCTGGACGCAATAGCCCCCATGTCCCAAATGACCGGGCGTTGGGCGTCGAGATTCACAGTCTGCACAAACAGCCGGCGACCTTTGGAGTGCTCGGCGGCCACGTCGCGCACAAGCTCGTCCGGAAACTGCCGCTCCATCATCTTCATCAGCGGCTCGCTGTCGCCCACGGAGTCGGCAGTCAGCCAATCCAGGATGGGGCGTTCGCGCAGTACATCCTTGGCCGATACCTTGGTGTAGGAGTCGCGCAGCACATGATCGTACTTTGGCCCCACGAACGCCAGAGGGGCGATCAGGGCGCCGGTGCTCACGCCGGTGACGATGCGAAATCGCGGGCGCGTTCCCCGATCGGTCCAGCCGCATAACAGCCCCGCGCCGTAAGCGCCGCAATCACCACCGCCCGAGAGGATCAGCCCGCCCATGCCTGGCCCCTCTTCGGAGCGGGGATCGGGAAGCACCGGATGCTCCCTGGCGACGCGGACAAATTCCGCGTGAAGGTCCGGGTCGATCCTGTCGCCCCAGAAACGCACGCGGGGCATGCCGGGAATTTCCGCTCGCTCGATAAGTTCCGCCGGCAGCGGCGAACGGCTGATCGCCTGGCCGCAGCCGCTACTGATGCTGACAGACCCGATGCAGCCAGCACCAACACAAGCAGTGAAGCTGTGGTTGACGCCCGTTTCATCGTTGGCTCCTTGTGGCTTGATTCAGAACCTGTATACCCTTTTCTGGGATCCGTCGTGGCCCGCATCCGTTGAGGCGCGGAACGTGACGGCGACTACGCGCTACTTCGGAAACAGGAAGACCATGGTAAAGCGCACGCCCCATTCGGGACCGTCATCGGGAGACTCCAGGTAATAGCGCGGGCCAATTGCGAACTGCACGGGTTGCTTGCCGAATTTCACGATCTGGTTAACAAAGACGTTCAGCGGCACCGTCCACTGGTGGCCGGTCCAGTCGTAGGTGGATTCGGTATTGATGCCGATCGTGGTTGCCGTCGGGAACGTGTAGCTGAGAAACGGCTGGAGGAATGTGGCGTTGACCTCGCTGCGATCACTGTCACCGGCATAAGACCAGATGTGATTGGCCAGCAGGCCGTAGGTCCAGCCATTTTCCTGCTTGAGAATCAACCCCGTCGGCCCGGCACCCCATTTGCCGGAGCCGAGGGCGTCATCCGTGGCGGTCGGCCAGAGAAACACCGGGCCGACGCCCCAGATCCACCCGCCGGCGGTCGGTTCTTTGGGCGAGAAAAAGAAGCTCTGCACGACATCGCCAAGACCGAACTTGCTGTCGATGCCATCGGCGAGCGAATCCTGATAGATCACCGGAACAATCGTGCGGATGATCAGGTTCCAGTCCTTGTCGAGCGCGACCGGAATGACCGGCTGGATGTTGAGCAGGAGTTTCCCGGCGTCCTTCGGGCCGAATCCTTCGTCATAGTTAAACTGAAACGGCACACTGATGAGGCTGGCGACGGGATTGGAAAGCTTCTTGGCCAGATCCGCGGCGCCAGCGTCACCGCCAGCCTCTTTGACCTCAGGGGCGGCCGCATTCATCATGAATTGCGGCCGGAGGGACAGGTCAACAGGGACATCCAGCTTCGACAGCAGCGCGCTACCGGACAACGATGTACCGGTCTCGGTGACGCTGGTCATTTGGGCCAGCACCAGCGGCGCGGCCATCACCACCGCGAACATGCACCATATGTGGTTCCTCATTTGTCTCCTAACCTATTTGTTCAGGCCCAGATGTTGTGCTAGCACCTGCTGCCAACGAATCCGGGCTGCATTTCAATCCAAGTACTTGCCGTCGGCATTTTGACGTTCGTTGCCGGTTGCAGTTCATAATTGCGTATTCACGGCCGCGCCCAGGCGCTGCCGAACTGCACATAGACAGCCGGACCATCCGGGCCGAATGCCACGTCCATGCCCATGTGCAATCCGTACTTGTGTGCCAGCTCGTAGCGGAATCCGGTGCCGCCGGTCACGACGATCCTCGGGCTGTCAAATCGCTCGAAGTCATTCCACGCCACACCCGTGCCTGCAAAGCCAACAATGCTGAATCGTCTCCAGAACTGCCAGCGCAATTCCGCCTCGGCCTGTGCTGTCTCCTCGCCCTGATAGCGCATGGCCGGCGCGCCGCGCAGCATGATAAAGGGCCGCATGTAGAACGGCGCATCGCCAAAGCTGAAGGTGGCATCGCCCCGCAAGCCCAGGAAAAGTCTCGGACCCAGCGGCATGAAGTGCATGGCGATCAGGCCGACACGCTGGAATTCGTTGTCGCCACCCAAAGCCTGGCTGAACAGGCCGGCCGCGGCTTCGACATAGGTTCCTCGCGTCGGCGTGAAGATGTTGTCGCGAGAATCGTAGGAGAGCGATGGTGTCAACCCGCCGATGCGGGATTCGCGACTGAATTCGGGCAGTTGAGACCCGGCTTCCTCGCGATTGAAGCTGATGTCGGTGCTTGCCAGCGTATAACCAAGCCCGGCCCAGAAGGGCGAATCGCCGAGTCGATATCGGGCCTCGACCATCCCGCCCAGCGGTTCGAGGTTGTACGACAACGGATGGTCGTTGAGCTCGCGGTCCTTGCCAAGGCCGGCGAAGTCGAGATTCACCGAGGCGCAGGCCAGACCGACGCGAGTCTGCAAGTGGTCGTCCAGCCAATGGCGAATGTCGCCGGCCGCCAGACCCCAAGTGCCGTTTCCCGTTGCCAGTCCGCCGACGGCGGTGATGTTCGGCCGGCCGAACCCGTCCTGGCCTTCACGCTCCGGTTTGTCGAGAAACGCCAAGCCGGCCGCGGCACCATAGCCGATCGCGGGCTCGGTGATTGGAATCACCAGCGGGACAAAGCCGTAGGCCTCGTCCAGAAAGCCGCTGATGTCCAGCCAGCCGTCCTCGGGTGAGATGACCTTGGAAGGAGCGGCATTTCTGGTCGCCGGAGCGCTCGGCCTGGTGGCCGGGGCATCGCTGAGATACTTGGGCATCAGCGTGAACGGCCCACCGCCCGGCCCGACCGGCTCGTTCGCCAATACCGGTAAACTCATGCCTAGAACGTACATACAGGACAGGATCGAGCTTCTCATGTTCATTCCCGTCCTTTCAAAAGACAACCTTCAATAATCGGCTCAACAATTCCTCAAAGGAAACCATGGTCAGGAGCAGTGGCGCCACCGGCAGTAGCGTGGCCACCACAAGCTGGATCAGCGTCTGCCGGGTGATGGGCGCCATCTTCATCTCGCGGATGACTTCAAAACTGCTGCCCAGGTCGGCCATCGACTGGATGTCGGCGCTGCCCAGGAGCGACTCTCCGGCCGGTACGCCGCCACGCAGCCACTTCTGGTCAAACTCGCGGGCGTACCGCTGGGCCAGGGCGCCGTACTCGCGCAGGCCCGCCTTCTTTGCTCGCGACAGCGCCGGCGCGAACAGCAGGAGCGGTCCTACCACGGCCACGACGGCAATCCCGACAATCACGCCGATCTCCATCTTGAAATCCGACAGCTTGACACCCGCGAAGAAGATTCGGTCGGCCATCAGACCCGCTAGGAGTGCGCCCTGCGCAAAGAGCAGCGGCGCGAAGGCGAAGCTCACGTTCGAGAGAAACCCCAGTCCCCCGCAGCGATCCGGGTGGGTTGGCATCAGGGCCAGGTCCAGCCGCGACACCTGCCACAGAAACCGCGCCCAGATGAACATCCGGAAGTACCAGCGCAGCAGGATGAACTGAAACAGCGGCAGACTGACGCAGCCAAACCACCAACCGGCCAGCGAAGGCTCCAGTCGGCCGCCCGTCACCACGCCGATCCAACTCGTCACATCGATCGCCATGTGTGTCCGCCACAGATACAGCACACCCACCAGATATACAAATGAGATGAGCATCACCTCGGCCACAATGGAGTTTCGCAGGCGCATCGCCGATGCCATCGCGGCATCGAACCGTTCCCGCGCCGCTCTCGTGACCAGCCCACGTTCCACAAACTGCAGCACCACTGGCCGCATCCGCTGATGAATGACCATCTCGGCCAGTACCAGCATCGGCAACGCCACCAGAAACCGCATATGCGCATCGATGTCGCGCAGAAACGGCATCTTCACCGCCCCGCGCCAGGCGGATCCTTGCACGGCCGAGAGCACCAGCAGCGGCAGCCACGTCAGCAGTATGATGGTGACAATGCGGCGGCGGAGAAGGTCCATCCCATCCCCGGTCATATGCACCCGCCGCCAGAGCTGATACAACGGCCCGCCAAGAACGAGCGAGAAGTCGACCGCCGGCGCGGCGAGAGAGCCTCCGCCCGCATCTCCTGCGGAGCGGTCGTCCCGGGACGGAAGTTGTTGGGTCGCGGCCTCCATGTCAATCGCTCTAAGTGCCCATCCTGCCACCGGCTCGGGCGAGCCGATAAAGGGCCGCGTCCGCTTGCGGGCGGAAGCGGCCTGATGTCGATGACGGACGACACATGGCCAGCACCGCAATCAATGGCCGATCGCTGGCCCGTTCTGCGCTATCGGGGACGCCGCCCACACACCGGATGCTGCAAGCGCTTCCACGCAGCACGCCATCGGTCGTCGCATGACTTACGGCTTGTAGTTGGTCATGCCCGGCCCGCACTTGTCCCACACATGAAAAAGCTCGTCCGTCATGATCGTGGCCAGGTTGTTATCTGGAATTTCGATCACATCCTTCTCCAGCGTCGTCACCCGAAGCTTCCAGCCTGCGGGAAGCGTCTTGTAGCTGGCAGCCGCCTTGGCAAGGTATTCCTCCCAGGTCTGTTGCGGTTTGAGGCCCAACTGGAATCCCTTCAGGATCCAGGTGTTGCCATCAGAATCGTCCAGGAGCGCCACCTTGGTGCCCTTGGTCCAGGCCCACTTGCTGGTCCGCGCGATTTGCATGGGCTTCCAGGGCGCACCCTCGATCGTGCCTGATTCTGGCAGGTTGAGCTGCGCAACCCAGCCGGCCGTCATGCCATTGAAGTCTCTTTCCTTGCCCATCTTGAGTTCAACCCAATCCGGCATCCAGAGCTTGGGGCCGTTCAGCATCACTTTGGTGACGCCATGGTCCTTCGCCACCTTCTCCAGGTCGAGGCCTTCGACCAGCTTCTGTGGCGCGGTGTCTTTGGACGCGGGAAGCTTGTTGCTTGAGTACATGGTGTTGTAGCAGGGAGCGACCAGTTTCCCCGTCTTCGGATCACGAGTGCCGAAGAACAGTTCGATGAAACGCGTCTGGTGCATGTTCTCGAAACGCACGGTCTTGGCGCCGTCGCCATCGGCAAGCACCGCAGGCGAGGTGGCGGTTGCCTTCGGGCTGTCGTCAGCGGTCGTCGATTGGGTGATGGACACCAACACGGTTGCCGTCAGAAACGCAGCCGTCAACATGGCTACCCTCATCATCTTCGTCGTTCTCATAACTTTTCTCCTTTGTGTTCCGCCTCGCGGCAGGGGTTAAGATTGATTCGTTTCAACGCATGGGCCGTTCGCCCCTCACTTCGCCGGCTGTGCCTTGGGGAAACTCCATGAACCATAAATGGCCTCCCGTTTCGGCTGGTACATCCGCACGATGTAGTTCCAGCCGGGAGTGGTCGGCAGGTTGTTGAGGGCGCTGGGCTCGCCGCCGAAATGGATCGTGATGCTTCCATCCGCGTTCTTCTTGGCAGTGACGTTGTTGTAGGAATAGACGTTCTGGGCGTTCTTCTCCATGAAACCATCCTTGTTGTAGACGGTAATGGACCAGAAGCCGTCCACCGGCACCTCCTTCACGGTTAAGATGTAGGGTGTTTTGCCGTCGTTCTTGGGCGGCACGACGTTGTCGTAGACGGCGGCCTCTTCGGGGTTTCCGCCCCAGCCGAAGGCCGTGCCCAGCAGGTGGCTGATCGGGTTGAGCTTCGCCTTTTCGCCGAACATGCCCTTGGCGCTGGTTCGGGTCGCCGCCAGAACGTTGATGGCGTCGCGGACCTTCTTCAGTGAGGGTTCATCCCAATCCGGAATCTCGAACTTGCCCGGGTTCTCCTGCCGCATGGCGATCTTGTCCTGCAGGGCGTTGGCGGCCTTGACGTCCGCCGGGTCATTGGCATCGGCGAAGGTGCGGAAGAGGACGATCGCGTAGCGCGTCCCGACCTTTTCCTGCGTCAATGCGAACTCGCCCGCGCCATGCTCGATGGGAAGCATCGAGTGGTCCTGGCTGATGACCATCATCGACTGGAACCGACCCTGGGAGGCCGGCTTTACGATCGTGACCGGCGTGGCGAGATCGAAAACGCCCATGGAATAGAGCGTGTCGCGATTCATGCGAATCACGTCCTGCTTGTCGATGGGCGTGGGCTGGCGAATGTGGAGGAATTTCCCGAAAGCTCCCAGCTTGACGTAGCGGCCGATGGTCATGTCGGTCTCTGCACGGACGAAGTTGTCCACCGTCACGATCTCGGATGCCAAACCAAGATTTGCCGCTAATAGGATCATTACTACTGATGCTGCGAGCGTGGCGAAGGGTTGCTTCATGCTGTCTCCTTCTTATCCGTTCTATGGTTGTCCCTGTTCATTCATTCAGCCTTCTTCCACACCGGCCCTGGGTCGTACGCCTTCATTGCTTTGGCGATGGATTTGGTGTCAGACCCGAGATCGCGCTGGTAGACGACACCCTGGTGGTTGACGATGAACGTCATCACGCCGGAGTTGCCGTACTCGGCCGGGTGGGCGACGATGGCAAAGCCGCCGATCAGTTTGCCGTTAATCAGGTAGTCGAGCTCGCCGCCGGGGGCGTTGGCGCCTTGCGAGGTCAGAATACGGTAGTAATAGCCGTGATAGGGAACCGGTTCGTCGTTGGCGCCGCGGGTGTATCCTTCCTCGGTCGCTCGGGATACAAATGCTCCGAGGGGACTGGGGGCCTCGCTTTCCTTGGTTTCCCAGTACAGCCCGTTCTTCTTGCCCGGGTCACTCAGGAACTTCAGGGCATATTCGTGCAGCCCGTTGTTATCACGATCCAGCATGGCGTATTCATGCTGGGCGTCCCCGGCCGCCAGACAGACCTGAATCGTGGCCAGTTCGTTGCGGCCGATGCGGCGGTTGAGAATCTCTTCCTTGCCGCTCTCGGTATCGAAAACCCAGCCCTTGTCTGCCAGAACCAGGGGAATCGGGAACGGCCATTCAGCCTTGCCTATTTGCAGGATTTTGCTGTCATTCTCGCCGACCAACGCATGCTTCTCGTCGTAGAGTCCCAAGAACGTGGCATAGCCGTTTTGATCGGCCACTTTGTCGCCGGAAGCGATAATCTGATCACCATCGGAGCCAAAGATATCGCTAAGCGCCGCGGCATCGTTGGCGCGCAGTGCTGCGACCAGTGCCTGCGTGGCCTCCTCCGGCGTGGCAAAGGACCTCTGCGTGCTGGCACAGCCCTGTCCCAGCGCGCCGACCAAAGCCAGACCGAGCATTACCAGGACACAGCGAACGGGTCGGCCAAGGGATTCACCGAGATTTCCGAAAGTTATTGAGTGGTTCATAAGTAAGCTCACCATTTGATTTGAGAAGAGACATTCTTCCAATGACATTCACCAATTCCACAGATCTCTACCGGCGACCGCCACCGCCTCTTGATCCGCTGCCTTTTGATCCGCTGGATGACGCAGAAGGGGATGCCTGACGACTGGAAGCGCCCCGGCTGCTCTCGGCCTTGGCTGCACTGCCACTGCTCTTGGCGCCGTCAAATGCGCCGGATTGGCTTGCGGAAGGATTTCGGGCGGCCGATCCGCCCGCACCGCCGGACGGCTGGGCCGAGGGACGGGCCGCGCCGGCGCTGCCGCCGCCGGCTTGCCCGGCATCCGGCCGAGCCGTACCAGGTCCGGCGCTGGGTGTCCCGGTATTTGGCCGAGCAGTGCCTGCGCCAGCGCCTGCTCCACCCGTCGCGCCGGTATTCGGTCGAGCCCCGGCAGTGCCACCGGCCGTGCCGGCGTCGGTGCGCCCGCGGTATTGTTCGCGCGCCTGGGCGGCATTGGCGGAGCTGGCGCCGCCGTACTTCTGTGCGGTTGCGGGATCACGATAGGAGGCGCCCCCGCGGTGCGCGGGATCGTGCTGGAAGCTGTTGGCGCCGGCTTGCGCTCCCGACGCGCCACCCGGCCTGGCAGCGGCGGTTTTCTGCATGTTGGCCTGGTAGCTTTCCCGATTGATGTTCTGGTTCAAGGTGGTGTTTCGATTGACATTGACGTTGACGTCGCCGCCATGCCAATTGGCCTCGCCCCACGCATGACCCCAGGCCGCGCCCACGGCCACGCCCGCGGCAAACGACAGCGCGTTGCTGGCCACATAGCCGGGCGGATAGACCGGGGCCGGCGGCGGATACGCCGGATAGGGCCAGGTGCCATACACCACCGTCGGGTTGTACACGGGCACATAGACGACTGTTGGGCTGGCTGGCTCAATCTTGATGATCTGCGTTGCCGGTTGCTGCACGACCACCGTTGTCGTCGGTGCGGCCGGTTCCACGATCACTTTCTGCTCGTTGGTCGTTTTCAGGTTACCCGAGGCTTGTGCCTTGGCCCGCAGCTTCTGGACCGCGTTCATCACTTCGGCCTGCTGGGCGATGAAGGCATCGCCGAGTTTGGTGGTCCAGTCCAGTTTCTCGCTCATCATGTTGAGGACTTGAGGGAACTCGATCAGCGACTTGACGCTGGGATCCCACGTCTGCTTGTTGAGAGCCGCGGCCAGCGCATCGCCCTTGAGAGCCGTGTTCTGCTTGGCCCAGCGTTCGGCCTGCACGACTTCCAGGGGATACGTCGAGGCCATCAACACCTGCACCACCACCGAATCCGGATAGAGCGCAATCGGGGCGACGACTTGCTCCAGTTCCTCCGGTTTGAACTGAGCCGCGGTGGGAGCAGCCGCAGGTGCGGCAGCGGGTGCCGCAGCGGTTGGCGCTTGCTTGGTTGGATCCTGGGCAAAAGTGCTCGGACCTGACGCCATCAGTAGACCCGCACACAGTACGACATTCCGCATCGATTCAACAGTTTGTTTCATGTGTCACCTGTTTCAGTTGCTATGTTTTGCAGTCTCTTCGATTCCACTGCTTCGATTACCTCTCTCCGCAATTTCAGGAAGGAAAGGACGACAAACCCTTTCCTTCCTGATGAATTGATGTCACTCAATCGGCGATCGCCTTCTTCAGAGCCGCTTGGGCCTGGGCCTTGTCGGCTTCTGCTTTGATGGCCGCCTTCATTTCCTTGAGGTCAACCGTGATCTTGGCGATCTTGCCAGTGAACCGATACGGGGCCGGGATGCCATAGTCCTCGACTACCGGCGTCTCGTCGTCTTCGCCGACGTCCGCGCCTTCGTCGGCCGAGAAAATCATGGGCTGCGTACGCTCGATGCGTCCTTCGGCGACCTTCTCGCCATTGACCAGGATCGTGCCCACGCCGCCCTTGCCCAGGCCACCGCCATCGTAGGCGAATTCGTAGCGGATCGTCGCCTTGCCGGCCGGCAAAGCCTTGGTGGCGGGAATGGTGAAGCGCTGCAAGCCCAGGAAGTTGTAGGTGTACGTCGGCTTGCCATCCTTCAAATACAGGCTCCAGCCGCCGAAACGTCCGGCCTGGCAGAGAACTACGCCGTTGGCGCCGCCTGCCGGGATAGTCACGTCCGCCGTGATGGTGTGGGAACGATTCTTGGTGTTGATAAACACGTTCTCCGACATGCCGGCCATCCCTGCATATACCGTCAGGGACGTGCGGCCGGCCATCAGATCCGGGCGCCCGGCCAGCGCCGGGTTCACGCGCTCGATGCCGCGGTCGTCGATGGGCAGCACGCTGTACTTCTCGGCCTCCTTCAAGAACAGCGCCTGCATCTCCTTGAGCTTGTCCGGGTTGGACTTGGCCAGGTCATTGCACAGGCTGAAATCGGCCCGGGTGTCGTAGAGTTCCCAGACATCGTTATCGAGCATGGCGCGGGGCTTGGGCTCCCACGGAGCCTTGTGGACCGTCCCGGCCAGCCAGCCGTTGTCGTAGACGGCGCGGTTGCCGAAGATCTCGAAGTACTGGGTCAGGTGGTTGTCCTTGGCCTTGGCGTCGTTGAAGGTGCCCAGCATGCTCACGCCTTCGATCGGGCTCTGCTGGATGCCGTTGACGAATTTGGGCTGGGGCAGGCTCGCCGCATCCAGAATCGTCGGGACGACGTCGATCACATGGTGCCATTGCGAGCGAATCTCGTTTTTCGCCTTGATGCCCTTGGGCCAGTGGATGACCATGCCGTTGCGTGTGCCGCCGTAGCTGGAGGCGACCTGCTTGGTCCACATGAAGGGCGTGTTGCCGGCCACCGCCCACCCGGCGGCGTAGTGGCTGTAGGTGCTGGCGTCGCCCCAGTTGTCGTAGCTCTTGATCATGTCCTCGACCTTCTCCTGCACGCCGTTGAAGTAGGTCATCTCGTTAAACATGCCGTCGGAGCCACCCTCGGCGCTGGCGCCGTTGTCGCCGATGATGTAGAAAATCAGCGTGTTGTCGAGCTGGCCGATGTCTTGGATGGCGTCAACCAGCCGGCCGATCTCGTAGTCGGTCTGCTCACCAAAAGCGGCGAAGACTTCCATCTGGCGGGCGAAGAGCTTCTGCTGGTCCGGCGTCAGCTTGTCCCAGTCCTTGATCGCGGCCGGTTTGGCCGCCAGCTTGGTGCCGGCGGGCACCACGCCCAGCTTGATCTGGCGGGCGAGCGTTTCCTCACGCAATTTGTCCCATCCCTGGTCGAATTTTCCCTTGTACTTGGCGATCCATTCCTTGGGCACCTGGTGCGGCGCGTGCGTCGCGCCGGGGGCGAAATACATGAAGAAGGGCTTGTCCGGCGTCAGCGTCTTCACCGACTGCATCCACTGGATCGACTGGTTGGTCATGTCGGTCATAAAGTGGTAGTTGGGGGTCTGCGGCGGCTCGATCTTGTTCATGCCGTCGTAGATGGCCGGCGCCCACTGGTTGGTCTCGCCGCCCATGAAGCCGTAGAACTTGTCATAGCCGCAGCGCGTCGGCCAGCGGTCGGTCGGACCCGAGGGGCTGACTTCCCAGGCGGCGGTTTCGTGGTTCTTGCCGAACTGCGCCGTGGTATAGCCGTTGTATCGCAGGGTCATCGCGATTGGCGCGATGGCCTCGGGGCGCTGGCCGGTGTTGCCCGGAAACGCCGTCGAGGTTTCCATGATCGAGCCGGTGTTGGCCGAGTGGTGATTGCGCCCCGTCTGCAGCGCCATGCGGGTCGGCGAGCAGAGTGCCGTGGTGTGGAAGTTGTTGTAACGCAGGCCGCTGTTGGCCAGGCGATCCGCGGTCGGCATGTTGATCGGCCCGCCAAAGGAGCTGGACTGTCCAAATCCCATGTCGTCGATGAGGACGATGAGTACATTCGGCGCGCCGCCCGGCGCTTTGACCTCGAACCTCGGCGGCGGCGGCGGGGCTTTCCGCACATCCAGCACATTACTGTGCGGATACTGGGGTTCCGGAATCGGCAGCACGGTGCGATCCGATGCGATCTGCGCTGCCAAAATGGGCGAACTCGTCGCCTGGGATCCAGTGGACTCCTGTACGTTGTTGCAACTGGCAATGGCGGTGATGAAGCCGGCCAATGCTGCCAACAACACGACTCGGTGATGCGTTCTCATTCGTGTCTCCTTGCTATACGATGTACATTCTCTGAAATCTGGCCCGTGGTGCCCGCGCACGGCACTGCAATGTCAATTCAGTTCGTCATACCAGTAATATTTGGTCAGCGGCACGGCTGCACGAAGCACAACACCGGCGTCGGTCAACTGGTAGACCCGAATGCCGTTGGTGAGCGATCCCGCGGTGCCAAGCTGGCCGCCCTTGTCTCCGGATTTTGCGCCGGCTTCAGCTTCGCCACCAAAGTCCCAGCCTTTCTCGACAAACCGCCGGAACACCGCCGCATCCTGGAAAACAAAGACCGCCCGGAAATCTTTCAAGCCAACGCCCAGTCCCACGGATCCCTGGGCCATTTTCATGTAGGTTGGGTTGCCCGTGCGATTGTCGACCGCAACGCCGTAACCCTGGCCGCTGCCAAGGATGAGTAATCCCACGCCGACGTTGCTGAACACGGCGTATCCCGGAGCGCGTTGGATTTCAGCCTTCGCCGACGGCTGCTGCTGGTAGAGAGTCGCCAGGGTTTCATTCTTCATGTTCCAGATCGTGCTGCGTTTCTCCTGGTTGGTGTCACCACTTGCCGTGGCACAACCGCCGGCAGAAAGCACCAGACCGAACAGGGCAATCACCAAAGCTGAAAGACGCATAGGTATCTCCGAATTGAACAAGCAATTGTTCATCTGCCACCACACACACATAAAGAACCCATTCAGGCGAACGCCATCAGGGGGAAGATTCACGCCATGTCTCACTCACGGCTGCTGGCCAGCAGCAGATTTCAGCGGCGGCAATCCACCTTCCGGTGGTGGCTGGGACCCATTACGTAGCTCACACAACACATCCATACCCTGTCTGGCGGAGAGATGTCCGATTGAAATCTCTGGCTCCGCGGAGCAAAGATCCATCGCCAGCAGGACGCGCCAGAACTCGGCGGAATGGAGGTGCTGCTGGAAGGCTTCGTCGCCATCCCACTCTTCCATGTAGTGAAGCACTCGTTCATCCGTCACATCCCGCTCTACGCGACAAGACCGGCATCCATGTTTGGCCTGAGTCCGAGCCGTTACACTTGAAAGCAACCCAACTGCCTGGGGCAATTGCGTACTGTCAAATCGCATGACGACTGAACACGTTCGCAACACCACTGGTTCTATGCCCGGCATGTGCGCGCTCATTGCTTTCATATTGCGAATAGCGCGCCAGGCTCTTGGGCTCAAACCCAATAGCCGTAAGCGCCCAGTCTATAGCTATTTACGCATGGATTGGTCGTGATCTGGATTTAGGACCACATCAATAGGAGTGACGATATCTCGCCATTTTGACGAAATTAAGTCACCCGTACTCGATAAGTGCGGTATCCAGGAGAACGCTATTGTGCTGGCCTGACGATGTTGAGTTTCTTCATCATCGAGTGGAGCGTGGTGCGTTCAAGCCCGAGCTGCGCGGCGGCACCGTTCTCTCCGCCGACGCGCCAGCCGGTGCGTTCGAGGGTTTGGAGGATGTGGCGGCGCTCCACCTCTTCGAGTGTCACCGGTGCGGCTGCATCGGGTTGGTTGGTTGGCGGAAGTTCGACGTGCAACACTCGACCCTCACACAGAATTACCGCACGTTCGATCAGATTCCGCAATTCGCGCACATTGCCAGGCCACGAGTGACCCTCAAGCTGCTCCATGGTCTTCCGCGGGATCGAATCGATGCCTTTGCCCATCTTTCGCGCAAAGTCCTGAACGAAGTGCCAGACCAACAGGGGAATATCGCTACCCCGGGCAGAAAGCGGTGGAACCTCGATCGGGAATATGCTCAGGCGATAAAATAGGTCCGCCCTGAACTTGCCTTCATTGACCATGGCTTGCAGGTTGCGATTGGTCGCGGCGATAATGCGGACGTTGACCTTGGTGGTTTGACTGCTCCCCAGCCGTTCAAACCGGCCCTCCTGCAATACGCGCAGCATCTTGGCCTGCAAGTCCAGTGGCAATTCGGCAACCTCGTCGAGGAAGAGACTGGAGTCGTCGGCCATCTCAAACCGGCCGCTCTGTCGCGTCATCGCCCCGGTATAGGCGCCCTTTTCCCGGCCAAACAGCTCGCTCTCGATCAACGGGGCCGGAAGTGCGGCACAGTTCACTTTGACCATCGCCCTCTTGCTGCGAGAACTCCGGTCGTGAATCAGTTCCGCGATCAGTTCCTTGCCGGTTCCCGTGGCACCCGTGATCAGCACGACCGAGTCCGTCGGCGCCACTTTCTCCGCCAGGGCAATTGCCCTGACAAGCGGTTCGCTTTCGCCGATGATCGACTCGTGGCCGCTGCAGAGTTTGATCTGCTGCCGGAGGTAGAGATTCTCCTGCTGCAACTGCTCCTTGAGGCGGCGTAGCTCATCCTCGGCGCGTCTGCGTTCGGTGACATCGCGCATGACGCCGTAGAAGACGACCTCGCTGCCCAGTCTTCTTGGTTTGGAGACGCCTCTGAGAAATATTTCCTCGCCGTTTGGCTTGATGAACTTGAACTCCTGATCCCACAGGGTCAGCGTGGCGATCGCCGTCCGAATTGAGATCAACCATTCACCCCGATGCTCCTGGGCTAAACCTGCGAAACGATCGAAGAAGGTGCTCAGGGGCTCCGGGCTCAGACCCAGCATATCCCCGGCACAGGCGTCCACATAAGACAAGCCCCAGGTACCGTCATCTTGGGCATAGGACTGGTAGATCAGGCCCGGCAAGTTTAGCGTAATGGACCGATATCGCTCCTCGCTGTCGCGCAGCGCCCGATCGAAGCGTTTGCGCGCCAGCGCATTGGCAAAGACTTGTGCGATAACCCGGCACCGGGTCACAAGGGCCTCGGGCCAGTCGAATTCGTTGTGGACAGTATCGAAAGAAAGCAGGCCGAACACCGGACCACCCCCTGTCGCCAGCGGAAGCGCTAAGGCCGACTTGACCCCGAAGTGCAACCAGGTTTCGCGGTCGCGAGCGGCTTCCGGCGGCG
Organism: Phycisphaerales bacterium; assembly: GCA_025361735.1. Lineage (GTDB taxonomy): Bacteria > Planctomycetota > Phycisphaerae > Tepidisphaerales > Tepidisphaeraceae > JANYKD01. The sequence goes on along the minus strand of JANYKD010000297.1, from coordinate 6,587 downwards.
TGTTCGCCGTACTGGAAATCGCCACCGGTCTTGCCTCGAAGATTTGCGCATGCATCCAGGGGAAGTAATCCTGACTCCTGAAGTTGTCGAACGGTGGCGGACCTCCGGGAGGCTGATGCAAGTGTGTCAGGTGGAGCGTCCCGAGGTCTTCCGCGGATATTTGCCAGACCGACGAGATGTCCACCCCAAGGCACGCACAGAGTTGTCGTTGGGCATCGATGATGTCGCGGTCAACGTCCTCGGCCGGGATGTTGACGAACCGGGCCGAGAGATCGGCCAGCAGTCGCTCGAACACCATAATATGTTCGAGTTCTGCTTCCGAATATTTCTCGATTTGTGTCATGGCGACGTCTACTCTAAAAACCAAGCCACACAATCCTTGGGTCGGCGACGCAACTTTCGCATGCACGCCCTAACCTCAAGCGTTGCAGGTGATTATACTAAATCGCAAGCGAAGTTACGACATCGTCTTCGGGATCTGCATTTCTGAATACTGCTGGTCTGGAAATAATCTCATGAAAGGCTGTCCCCTCGCAGAAGTTACGATTTCCGCGGCTTTAACCAAAGGAGACAGCCATGAAGGTATTGAGTAACGTAACACAGACCGGCCTGGATAACCACCGAAAGTTCGGGAATCTGACGGCCCGGGATGCGCAGAAGAACGTGGTGGCGCGGATGAAGCTGGATTACACCAATCGGCGGGCGATGGCCAAGCAACTGGCGCAGTTGCCGCCGGGCACACCGGTGATTGTGGAGTCGAGCTTCGGCTGGGGCTGGCTCTGCGACGAACTGGCCGAGCTGAGCCTGTCACCGCGGCTGGCGTCGGCCGCGAAGGTGTCGGGCTATCGGAAACTGACGACCAACGCCAAGACGAACAAGATTGACGCCAACACGCTGTCGGACCTGCCGCGGAACGAGAACTGGTGGCGGGTGTGGCTGGCACCACAGGAAGTCCGGGACGAACGTGAACTGCTGCAGTATCGCATGGGACTGGTGCAGTGCCAGACGCAGACCAAGCTGCGGATCCACGCCTTGCTGCACCGGCACGGGATCATCCAGCCCCACTCGGATCTGTTCGGCGTGGCCGGCCGGAAGCTGCTGGATACGCTGGTGGAGAGCGACACGTTGCGGGACACGGCCCGGGTGACGCTGCGCGGGCACCTGCAGTTGCTGGACCAGGTGCGGCGGCAGATTGCCGTGGCCACCCGTCTGTTCCGCAAGCACCTGGTCCGCAATGCCGTCGGCGAGCGGCTGCGGACCTGTCCGGGGATTGGCCTGGTGCTGGCCTACACGATCCTGGCGGAGGTGGGCGACTTCGCGCGTTTCGCCAACGGCCGCAAGCTCTGCGCCTATGCCTGCCTGGCTCCCCTGGCCGATGACAGCGGCGAGCAGGACGATTCCAGGCCCCAGGGCCGGCATGTGGGCCACGCCGGGCGGCGGACTCTGAAGTGGGCGTTCATCGAGGCCACGCACGGCGCGGTGATCAAGGACACCTATTCCGGGACATCTTCCACCGGCGCACGGATGGTGGTAATAGAGACCGCAACCGTGGTTACATCGCCGTGGCGCGACAGTTGTGCTACATTGTATACATCTGCCAGAAGGAAGGCCGCGCCTACCGGCCGGCGGCGCCGATGGCGGCCGAGGTCATCACACAGACAACACGACCGGCCGGGCAGACGGCCAAGGAGCAACCCGCGGCCAGGGGCCGCAAGAGCGGACGGAAATAGCCCGATGCGTCTGCGACTTCGATCCGTGTATGCGGCGAGGCTCGACCTGGCTATGGCTGCGGCCGGCCCGTGCGGCCGTGAGCCTCTCAATAAATGAGCCGCCGCGTGCCGGAGCGAGATATTGCCTGGCCTCCTGGAAAGGTTGGGGACCGAGGCGAATAGGATAGTTGGGCGGACCGAAGTTCCGGCGGCGGCCGGATCGGTCTGGCGCCTCAGATCGGCACGACGGCATTGGAGTCGCAGGTGTTTTGGTGGCGGGAAGACGTTCCGCGGAGTACCGCGGAACGGCATTTACCGCATGGTGCCACCGGCATCGGGCAGAGGAGAAGAAGGCAGGCGGTCCGGCGAACCGAACCGCCCGTGCCGTATGGCCCCGCCGATGGCGCTCGGGTTGCTTGCCAGCAGAGCCCTATCCTCCACGGCGGCCAACTGGTGATACCCGGACGGAGAGATTGCGCTGATGAGAGTCACTTGACATCCAAACGCCTTTCATGGATAGCCAGGGCCTGGCCAAACCTGCATGGGGCGACCAACGGTTGGGCAGTTGCGTGGCCTTGGATGATTCTGATGAGACAACTTGCCGTCCTTGGCGGCGCAATCGACCGGCCGTTCGCTTGTAGTGCATAAGAAAGATGTACTTATGCGCTAGAATTGAGCGCATGACAAGTTCTTAATTATCCGGATGCCGAATGGGAAATGACCTCGTTGTAAGATCTGCGGGTGGGTTGGCAGTGCTTGCCGACTAGATTCCAGCCATCGAGGAAGCGAGTAGCAATTCGCCCTACTCAGACGAAGAATTCACCGCTCATCGGGACAGCGAGAACACCATCGCCACCCACCGCCGTGACTTCGACTGGGTCATGCACCACGTCGACGAACTCACCTCGCTCGCCACCAGGTGACGCCAAACCCGGTCCGCCCTTACATCGACCACCTGACACATTTGAGCGCTGCCAACCCCGCGGCTATCTGGTATTCCCAGCCTTCGAGCCGCTCCTCCCGGAAGCCCAGGCCCCTGGCGAGGGATTGGCACCGGCGCGATGGGTCCAGCCAAGCCACGACGACAGCGCCGTCGGGCGCTGGGCCTGCGCGGCCATAACCTCCCCGACCGCCGCCTCCGACCTCGCAGCCGCCTCCCTGGCCCTCGACATCACAAACGCCCAGAACCGCGACCCGGCCCCGATCGCTCCACCGCGCGTGGCGAGCAGCGCTCGCCGGCGACGCTGCCCGTGGCGTCCGCCACATGCCGCGCAGAACCGACCGGGCGGCGCAAGTGGCCGGTGACGACTTCCAAGACCCTGGCCATGACATCCGCGTCGTTCGCCGCCCTGGCGACGCCGCCGACGCCGAGTGTGACCGTCTGCGAAAGTAGTATGCTGAAGCGATTGCGTAGCGACTGAGCGCATCAAGATTCAAGATCTCCGATGGCGTCGGCTGTCGGGGATTTCTCGTTCCCACCCCGGCCGTCGAGCTTGCCACCGTCGAGCCCGTCACCCAGGTTGAAGTCGGCGCCACCGTCAGCGATGACATGGACCAGCATTGTCACGGCGCCATCAGCCCGGTTACGATTCCGCCCTTGCCGCGCATCGCCTACAACACCGCCTGCATCCTGTCGGCCATCATCTGCATTGTCGCCGCGATCCTTTGGCCGATGAGCTACTTCCACTCATTCACGTTGTGGCGCATTACCAGCGATTTTGACGTATGGCATGTGGAGTCGAGCCGTGGCGGCATCTACCTTCCCCTCCAACTCCATCCGCAGCACATTCCCTCCGAGCCGGGCTTCTCGTTTAGCTCAGGCTCCGCCGACCCCGACGCTGTCATCGAGGGCATCGGCAGCATCGAGATTGAACGCTGGCAGGACATTCGCATCGTCGACGTCTTCCCGAGCAGCAGGTGGCACCGCCGAGAGATCGTGATATCCCACTGGCTTGCGGCCCTCCTGACGGCAATCCTGCCAGCGCATCGGATGTGGAGAAGACAACGGCGACGTCCTGCACCGGGGATGTGCCCGCAGTGCGGCTACGACCTACGAGCCACCCTCGACCGCTGCCCAGAGTGCGGAAAGGCAGCAAACAGCAACTGAAGATAGCATGTGTTATGCTGAACGCCTGTTATCATTGGGCCATGGCCGTCGCCTTCCACAAGGTCATTTTCGTGTTGTCGTGCGGCGCGATGGTGTCCCTCGCAGTAATTTGGCCAGCGTCCTACAGATATGGACTGTCGATCTACCATGTTGGTGTCGATCGGGGCGCGTGCGGTATCGTCTTTGAGGGTGGAAATGTGTCGCTTCGATACGGTGATAACCCCGACGCCGTGCCCGTGGCAGTCGCGTCGCGCATTTTCGCATCGGATGGCATGGCCTATTGGGGAACCCAGGATTGGGGATCAAAATGGCTGGGGGTTTGGACGATGGACGCGGGGAGCCATTCTCGCATTGTCTGCCTTGAGGATTGGTTGCTCGTCGCGATGACGTCACTGGTGGCCTGGCTCTGTTGGCGCCGAATCCGGCAGCCGTTTCCACCGGGAACGTGTCAGAAGTGCGGGTACGATTTGCGAGCGACGCCGGATCGCTGTCCCGAATGCGGCCATCACACGAAGTAGGACATGGCCGACGTCTCGGCGGCCCTAGGCTCAACAGCACGGCCAATGCCAGCACGGAGGAAACGAGATCGAGGTCGCCAGGGTGTCATTGTCGACATGGATGCCAGACGCGGCAGAAGGCACGGCACGGCTACCGCTGGCCAACACCGCCGACAGAACCTCGAAGGGCTGGACCATTGCGACGCCGATATCCTCCGAAACCCCCTACCGCGAATCACATGACCGCCAGACAGGACCGCGGGCAGATGTACCATTTATGGCGCGCCACCGGAATCCACCGAAACCCCCTTTATCCACCCAATGAACGCGGTATAATGCAATGGTTCGCAAAACCAGTGGCAAGCCGAGAAACAGCGATTTTCTCGTAGATTTGTCAATTTCGGCAGTGACTTGTTGGACTCATGACACGCTGGAGGTCACAGGTTCGAGCCCTGTAACGCCCATTTCTATAAGCTATGCTGACTCCGTGAGTAACGGAGAATCCCCTAAGGGCGATGACGGCCGTAACCCAACGAAAAGTCGGGTAGCACTCCCCGACGCTGTCCGAAGGAGACGGCTGTGTTTGTCTCTACCCCTCTCACTGCTCCCCCGTTGCGCGTCCACAAGGCGACCAGTCAGGCGCACATCTATGTCGGGGGCGAACGCCCGTCCCGATGGGTCACATTCTACTACAACCCCAATGTAATCATCCCGCCGCCTGCGCTCGCGTCAGAGAGCTTGCTTGCCGATGACGTAATCCCGAGCCATTTCGCAGGTGTCGGCAATCATGGAGATGAACGACGACAAGGCAATGAGAAGAATTCCGATCACGAGGTAGATGGCACATCCCATAATCCCCTCGACAAAGAACCGCACGTCTTCGTGTTTTAGTGAAATGACCATACACGCCGGGAACGCGACGATTGTGAGAACGATAACAGCCCTGCCAGCCGCCCGAATCATCCTCGCCCCCCAATGCATATCGTCGGCGTGCTTCAATATCGACAGATACTGTCCGGCCGCTATGGGTTTGGCCTTTCCCACCTCCCTTTTTGGTAGAGTTGCCCAGGAATTCCACCTATCGTCAGCCTCAACCTTTGCCTTGGGCGCCCGTTGTCCGGCTTCCGCCTTCGCTGCCGGCGGTGCGAGAACGTGGCGAGCTTCGCCGCAGGTGGGACAGTTCACGGTTGTGTTCACAGCAGACTCGGGCGAGCTGAATGTTCGGCCGCACACGGTACATTTGACTTCGATTGCCATGATTGTCTTCTCCCTGAAGTGACCACTGGTGATACCCGAGCCCGCCCGCCGCTGTTGCGGGCCGGCTCGCGGGTACTTCTCGATGGGGGTACGCTCAGCGGGCGACAACGACGGCCACCGGGCAAGTGAGGTTCGGTCTGTGAAGCGGCCGTGTTGTGGCAATGCTCCCGTTGCGGGCGGGAATAGAATCAGTTGCACATCCGAGAACTGGCTCACATGTCGGTCGCACTTGTTTCCTCCGGAAACGTCCCTTCACGCCCCGAACCTGCTTCTGCCTGAAGGCCTCGCCCAGATCGCCACCAGCGACCAGACCCGCGGCCAGGCCTTTACCGAGAACAGCGTGCATAATACGATGACGCTGACCTACCGCTGAGGACCAAGCCATGTCACAGACGGCTCTACTGCAGGAACGCAAACTCAGTCGCCAAGCCGAAGAGGAGAGAATAGCGCGTCGAACAAAGGCGGAATTGGACAGTCGCTTACGCGGTAAACGGCCAGCCCCGGGTCCTCAATCCTCCACGGCGCGTTGCCGGGATAGGTATCTGCCGATCCGCATCGCTTATGGTCCGGGTCCGAAATACCGGCTAATAGACATGTTGACTCCGCAACCGTGGTTGCGTTGACTGGGCATCGGATGTCAAATGATGTGGTTCCCGTATGCTGCCGGGCAACTGCCTCGGGTTCAGGCGGGATTGCGGCTCGTGCGGGTTGGTGACTGGAAGGAGACTGTGATGAGTCAATGGTATTACGCCAAACAAGGCCAGCAGGTGGGACCAATTGATGACCAGACGATGCAAGGCCTGCTGGCAAACGGCACGGTTCTGCCAAGCGAGCTGGTCTGGTGCGGCGATCCGTCACCCTGTTAACGCAAGTAGAAGTGTCACCCGGCCTTCTTTGGAGCATGCATCATGATCCACCAATCCAACACACACGGTCTTTCCCGCCGACATTTTGTTGCCGCATCGGCGCTGGGCACTGCGGCGATCATCACGCAATCGGCCACCGCGGCGGATGCGG
>JANYKD010000273.1 GCA_025361735.1 Phycisphaerales bacterium | reverse complement strand
GCCACCTACAAGGGCCAGACGGAGAAGAACAAGATCTGGTCGTCGACCGACAACAGCAATCCCTATCAGAACGAATGGGATTCCCTGATCGAGGACATCCGCAACGACAAGCCCCACAACGAGGCCAAGCGCGGCGTCGAGGCCAGCGTCGTCACCAGCATGGGCCGCATGGCCGCCCACACCGGCCAGGAAATCAGCTATGACGCCATGCTGAACTGCGACCACGAGTTCGCCCCCGGCCTGGACAAGCTGACCAAGGACTCCCCGGCCCCGGTGCAGCCCGACGCCGACGGCGTCTATCCGCAGCCCCAGCCCGGTTTGAAGAAGCGCGAGTATTGATGCGCCCAGAGATGTGTCCCGTATGACACGTCTTCGGACATCCCAGATAATTACGCCGCCGGGCAGTCACCAAGACCCCCGGCGGCGTTTTTGTTGACTGACGTCTCGGTTACATCGCCCCTTCCCCATTTTGTCTCCCCGTCATCCGCCACGCCGCTCAGTCAACGAACTCACCTCGCCAGTCGATCCGTCGCAACCAGGAGCCATCACGCACTCTGGCCGATCCCCAATGGAACTCTCCCGGCCAAGGCCACCATGGATGCGGTTCGATGACGTACTTGCCGCTTCGATCGATGTACCCCCAGTTGCTGTTGTCACTGGTCACCGCGGCCATGCCTTCTGCAAAGCTGCGTACTTCGGCAAACTCGGGGGAAATGACGAATCGCCCGCTGGTATCAATAAAGCCCCACTTGTCACCTTTCTTGGCAGCCGCCAGCCCCTCAGAGAAACCTGATGCAGCATCAAACTGCGGCCCAATTACCATACGGCCCTGCCGATCAATGAACGCTACCTTGCCGTCCACTTTCACTCGCCCCAAGCCTGAATCGAATCCGTAGGCCTCCTCGAATTGCGGCGGAATGGCCATCTCTCCCTTAAGGTTGATGAAGCCGTATTTTCCGGCGACGGAAACGGCGGCCAACCCGTCGCCGAACACTCGCTGGTCGGCGAACTGCCCCCGTATTACCAGATTGCCATTCCTGTCAGCGTAGCCACCCTTGGCGATCTGCGGGTAATAATCATGCTCGGTCATCCAGCCTACTTGCAGGCTCATACCGATCCTTAAGCCGAGTGTCAGCGACACGGTGACAACGATGGCCAACGCACGTTTGGCATGACGGGAATAGGTCAGGTGCTTCCAGCCAAGCAACCCAAAGACAATGGCAAACAAACCAAGGTAGACAACCCACATACCCACATACCGCAACACTTCCGCGTTGCTCAGTATGTGCGAAGGTTGGAGCGTGTGCCATAGGATGAATGGACTGACTACAGGTGCGAGCGCCGTCTCCCAATCGAAACCGAGCCTCCATCGCTCCTGTCCCGAAAGGACTGCCTCTAACGCAAGCACAAACATGAAGGCATAACTGGCGATCACATAGGCGAGAATGGCTCTCAATCGTGCGTGTTTCATGTTGACAAGCATCATACTCTGTCGTGTCGGAGCCGTTAATATCGACCGTCTGGCCACCGCGCCACGGCGGAAATGATACGGGGACGCGGAAATGATACGGGGACGCAGCTAGGGAATGATGGGTCTTTAACCGCCTCCCCATCGAAGTCCCCTTCCCCGTTGAACTCTCCGTGCCGCGCTTTCACCTTGGCCCATCGGAGTTACGTCGATGCTCGTTCGTCAGCAACCCGATCAACTCCTCAAATGCGTTGCCCGGTTGCGCCAGCTCCTTCTGTCGGCGGCGGCAGAAAGCGAGCAACTCGGCATCGTGGCCCTTGTGTGCCAGTTGTTTGACGCAGCTGGAGGCAGTCCCGTCATCATGACTCCAGGTATCACCGTGGTTTGTGCAGTGTTCTTTGAAGATCCCCCACACAAGGGCATTGATCTCGACCGAGGGAACTTCCTGCAATGCCTCGATGAACCCGTCGGTCGCGTTGTAAGCCACGGCACTGACCTCGGGCATGCGATCGGCCTCGCGGTTGGGAACAAGCTCGTCCAGGATTTGCGTCGGCGCCACGGGAACGGTTCTCACCTGGACGTTGCCATTGGACTTGTTCATCCACCTGTCTTGCCACAGGCGAACGACAAGGCCATCCCGATACGCCGGGCCGTTCCTGGCGATGAACTCGTCGATCAATCGCTTGCGTTCCCTGGCATCGACAGTCACATAGAGTTGCTTCTCCGCGAAGTCCTCGATCTCCTGATGATCGAAATGGGGCGCTTCCAGCCGCTTTTTGACTGCCGCGGGCGCCGCCTCGGGATAGTACCTCCAGAGCGCAATGATCCCCCCGGAATCTCGACCCCAGTGATCGGGTCGGGTCACGTCGGCCAGCAGCGATTCGCGGTGCTGCTCCGGTGTCAGGTTCGCCCACTCTGCCCGGACGGCATCCCGCAAGTCGGGGCAGAGGACGGGTGAATTGGAGATGACCACCATGGTTGGCTGGTAGCGGACAGCTTCGTAGCGGCGGTTGACGATTTCTCCAATGATGTTGAAGCACAAATCCCCGACGGCCACAAAGTACGGGCGGTCTTTCGGAATGTTGATGCTCGGCTTCGCATCATGATCCAGACTACCGGGGGCGATCACGCCTTTGGGGTGGGTCTTGCTCGTGCGCAGGTTTCGGTCAAATTCGGCGGACCAGTGATTCACGGGAATCGCGGCCTCGGTCTTGCGGGCGTCGTCCAAATGGGCCAACAACTGCGGCAGGGCGGATACGCCGCGCCGCGTCAGTTCCGTCATGGCCTCGGCAGGCGTCGGGCCGGGATCCTGCAGCATGAGCAAGCCCTGACCCAGCCGTCCCTTGCCGTCCCCGCCCAAAGCAAAGATGTTTGTTCGAACGGAGTATTCCTTGTTGGTGATTTCCGGGAGACGATCGATGAGCTGTTCCACGGTGAGTTGGTTAACTGATCCGCCGGCGGGGCGAGAAGTCGGCTCGGCACCGTGTGCCGGCCAATGCATGAGCATTACTGCCATTGCTGCGAGCACCCAGGTGGTTTTCATGATGTTGCCCGGTGTAAGAACCATTTGCGGACTGCATCCACTCTGGATACCCGGCGTTGTCGCGGGAGTTGCCAGCGCAAATTACTGGGACAATGCGCTCGCGTACTGCGAGCCGAGAATGTAGTGCGCCTTGCCGCAGGCGTGTACGATGCATCCCAACCAAACGAGGAACGCGGTATGGGGAGCAGCCTGATTCTCTGAATCGCGGTCGTGGCACATCCAGCGACCGGCGACGCGCTATCGTGCGACTCCCGTTGGACCGATGATGTTGTATATAACAGCTCGCTCTGTTTACTTCGGGGAACCTCGTTCCGGTGAAAGGCAAGGCCGATAATGTTGCGTGCTTCCTGCAAGCTGCTCGCGATCGTCAGTGGAGTGATTCTTTCGATCGCAGCTCCCCGGGCATCGTCGCAGGTTCTGCCGGGAACCGTGCCGGATCCGGGCTCGATGCTGCCGCTGGTTCCCCAGGCCGCACAAGCCGGGCCACCGGCGTGCATCAAACCGGGCACGCGACTGGTCTATTTCGGGGCCTCGGCGTCGGTACGCGGTGAGCGATCGCAGCTCGTGCTCAACGCCAATGGCCAGTGGGAGAACAAAGCCACCGGCGAGAGATGGGAAGAACAGGAAGTCGTGGGCGGCAGCGGCGCGGGCTACAGCACGTTTCAGGTTGGCTACGTCGATCGCGACGTGACCCTGCTGACCTGCAGGCTCTATCTGCTGGATACAACCACGCGCAAGAGCATGCTGACCAGCGAAACCGGCTCGGCCACGAACTCCGGGTGCGGGTTGGACCTCTGGATTCATCCCGAGGCGCTCAAGAAGCTGCAGGACATGAACGCCAATGGCGTTCGCATCATGCGGATGCCCTATGCGGTCAACAACCATCGCTACAACGCCATCCGTCTGCAAACCGAATCAGACAAGGGTTACTCGGCCTACGTGTACGATCTGGAAACCGGGCTCATGGTCTTCCACGGCTCCAGCACGCAGGGCGCCGACGTGCTGACCGCCCCGCTAAACGGCGGCGGTCTGGCCGGCGTCGGCCGCGGCAGCACCCAACTGGTCACCGGATGGCTCATGGAAATCAAGGACGCCCCCCTGCCGTGGGCAAATGCCCCGGCTCCGGCGTGGGTGGCCAAAGTGCGGGAGTTTGAGTACCGCGGCGTGCAGTACACCGTGATGGGCGGCATGCCGCCGATGAACCTGCCGATGACGTCACAGGTCAAGGTCACGGCGCGTGGTCCGGGCTGGCTGCGCGGCGAAAGGGCCACCGTCACTCCGTCGATCAACGGCATGCCCCCGATGCAGGACACGCAGGGAATCGCCTGCGGCATGGCCAACTTCGGTGGCCTGTGGATCGGCCCGGAAGGTCTGACCAAGCTGCAGCGCGGCCAGATCCTTGACCGCAACGAGATCACCCAGACGATCCAGAGCGTCGCGGATATCGGCCCGCGGCAGGTGACCATCACCGAAGCCGGCCCGTCACACCGCTCGGACCTGACCTACGACACGACATCCGGCATGCTCATCGGCATCAACGCCTCGAAACAAGTCGGCCTGGCGACCACGGGCGTCCGCGCCACGCTGGCGGGGTGGCGGTAGGAGGGCTGAGTCCTGAGTGCTGAGGTGATTCTATTGGTGATTCTCCTTAAGATGTCCGCATCAACAGGAGATTCGGATGCTGCATCGCTTTCTGATGTCACTTACACTACTCTCGCTGCTTCCCCTTTCAATTGCCCAGGCCGACATGACCAAGGATTCTCCGGTCACGTTCCCCAAGCAAGGGGCGCTGCCGGCGAAGTTTCCGCTGGATCGCTCGGGCGCACGCGAGCCGGCCGAGAAAGACTATGGCATCTTCGGCACCCCCGAGCGCTCGCTCGAGCAGATCGCCAAAATCCAGGCAGAGATGCCGGCCGGTGAGTTCACCGCGCCGCCGGCCGACTGGGCGAACCTGCAGCGCACCCGCAAGATACTCACCGAGGGCGGCGAATTGCGGCTGCTGGCCATGGGCGACAGCATCGTCAATGACACCATGCGCTCGGCCTGGGTGGCCAGGTTGCAGGAGGCCTATCCCAAGGCCAACATCAAAGCCACGGTCTACGTTCGTGGTGGCGGCGGCTGCCAGCACTACAAGGAGGAAGGCCGGCTGGCCAAGTACGTCATCCCCCGCAAGCCCGATCTGGTCTTCATCGGCGGCATCAGCCAGAAGGATATCGACAGCATCCGCACGGTCATCCGCGATTTGCGAACCGCGCTGCCGGACGTGGAGATTCTCCTGGCGACCGGCACCTTCGGCACGGCCGACCCGCGCGTACCCGAGGAGCTCGCCAAGGCCCCCCATTCCGGCACCGGGTCGTACGGCGCGGCACTGAAGAAGCTCGCCGGCGAAGAGAAGTGCGCCTACCTCGACATGACCACACCCTGGGCTGAGTACATCCGCTCGAGCAAGCTGCATCCGCACATGTTCTACCGCGATGTTGTGCATGCCAACGAATACGGCGAACAGATCCTCTGCAAGATCATGATGGCGTTCTTCAAACCCTAAAGGGACCAGGCGGACCACGCATGCTGATAGCGCTTCGCAAGACCCTGATCGCGTTCGCCGCCATCGTGCTTCTGCTGTCGCTGTTCGCATGGATCAGCGGCCAGTGGCGGCGGACGGTATTCGGCTGGGCGGGCTGGCGGAACCACGACGCCGGCGTGTGGCACGCATGCGGCCTCGACTCCAACCAGTCGATTCTCTATTTCTACTACCTTCGCTGCCAATCCCCCGTCCTGGTGCTGGACCCCAGATCCATCGGGTCCGACACCGTGGAGCCGATCGCGAGGGGGCATTCACAATTCGTCCGTGTCTGGGGCAGCACCCGGCCGAATCATCATGTGTTCGGTTACTGGCGAATTCCGACCTCTGAAGTCCCCATTGACGGGATCTTTGTCGCCGTGCCTGTGTGGGGTCTGGCCATTGTCTCGGGGCTCGTTGTCATCCCGCCTGTGCTGCGAGCATGGCGGCGGCGGCGCTGCGCCCGCAGCAGAAGATGCCAGGGCCTGTGCGTCCACTGTGGCTACGACCTCCGCGCCAGCGCGGAGCGATGTCCGGAATGCGGAGCGGTGACGCCGGAAGGGCATCGCGCAAAGTCAAACCCGTAAGCAGATCACGCAGCAGGCGGGATCGAGACGACGATCAGTTCCTGGGCATCCACGCCGTGCGGGCCCCATGCCAGGATCCTGCCGCCAGGACCCATGGCGAGGGAATTGCCGATGCAACGCCGGCCTTTCCATGGGCCGCTGCCGAGCCAGCCGACGCAACTCACGCCAATGACGCTCATGTCGTGAGACGTCGCCAGTTCCGCATAGGGATCAACCCATTCCTGCCCGTAGGGCGTCTGGAGATTGTCATGCTCAGCGGGCACGGCCCAGGCACAGGGGGAAAGAATGATCCGCGCACCCATATGAGCCAGAGAATGGCCCAACGCCAGGCTCGAAGGAAAGTTGTCCGCGCAGATATTCAGCCCGAAGCAGCCCAGTTCCGTGTGTGCCACGCCGAGCACGTTGCCAGTGGCATACACGTCGTGCGGCGGACCGAAACGCAGTTCGTTGATCTTGCGATGCTTGAGCAGCAGCCGGCCATCGCGGCCCAGAAGGACGGCCGCGTTGTAGCACAGGTCGCCGTCGCGCTCCGTCAGCCCGGCGGCCACGAAGATGCCGTGCCGGCGTGCCGACGCGGCCAGACGCTCGCTGCGCGGTCCGGGAATCGCCTCGGCATTCCGCGTCGCGCTCTCGTCGAGCCAGCCCACATCCAAACACTCCGGCAGGACGACAACGCGACAGCCGGCATTAGCGGCAGCCGCGATCATCGCCTCCGCCCGCTGGAGGTTGGCTTCCACTTGCCCGCCTTCGACGAGCATCTGGCCCATGCCGAGTTTGAACGCGGGGTTGCTCATGTTGGTGTGTCCATGCGATCGGACCGCGGGATAGTAGAGCCGG
>JANYKD010000022.1 GCA_025361735.1 Phycisphaerales bacterium | reverse complement strand
CTTCGGGAAGTCGTAGACGATCGCATTCCCATACTGTGCACCGTCGCTGCGCCCGGCGATCCAACCGATCAGATTGTTGTAGCCGGTATTGCGTACGAAGCCCGATTCATGGTTGGCGTTCCAGATCGCGGCACCCGTATTCGAATACCCCAGCGGCATGCCATTGGGATCCAGCCCGCTGGAAACAATCCGGTTGTTGAAGAAAGAATTGTCGTGCCCGGACGAGATGGTGATGCCCTGTTGCCCGGTGCCGACCACCTGGTTGTTAAACGCCTGCACAAAACTGGATCCATTGTCGCTCACCATGATGCCGCCGCCGGTGTAGTCGCGAGCGTCGACGGCGTCGGCCGCGAACGCTCCCTGGATGTAGTTGTCGTGAATCGCCAGCGGACTCTTCGCCGTGCCGCTGCTGGCGTGAATGTTGATGCTCTCCTCCACACGGCTGCGCCCGGGTTCGTTGACGACCTGGTTCCACGCGATCTCGATGCCCGCGAGATTTTTCACCCCGTTGATCTGAAAGAACTGCCGGTAGAAGTCCGAGTCGGGCGATCCCACCTGCCAACCCCCCTTGCCATTGCTGGCCCGGCCGTCGATGTTCCGGGCCACGTTGCCGATCACCTTCACCGTCTGCCCCGCAGTCCGATCGCCAAGATAATTGCTCACATAAATGCCCGACGTGCTTTCGAGGTAATTGTTCTGCGCCACGATATTCGCAAACCCGTCCACATCCAGAAACCGCCCTACGACCTTGCCGGCCAGGTTGGGATTAAGGCCGATTCCGATCGTGTTACGAACCGTGACCCGGGCCCGGGCGCCATAGACGTCGATGCATGCGGCCCGCGAGCGGATGATCGAGTTCTCGATGATCACCGGCTCGCTGGTCCGCACGCGAACGGCCGGGATGTTGGGATTGTCGCTTTGCCAGTTGCCGCGGTACACGCCGCCTTTGCTGATGATGATCGGCCCGCTGAACTTTGCGGCCGCAATCTGGGCGGCGATGGACACAGGCGCATCCGTCGCCTTGGCTACCCGGCGAGGGCTGACCACCACCACGTTCTGCGCCAGATTGTGACTAACGATAGTCCCAACCACCCCCGCCGCCGCGGCCGATAGCAGCCGCCTTGGTTCGAGGGTCTCAAACAAAGCATACGCAGATTCCACTCCGCCTCCTTACAGGTTGTGTGTCGGGGATACGCCGGAGAGATCACTTGTATGCATGTAGACCCGAATAGCAAGACTCCACGCCGCTATTTTGGCGAATACGCGTGCCTTGCGGTCAAAGCGTCCTCAACCATCCGACGCAAACCGTCGTTGCGGGTTGGCCGGACTGTTCCGGAGCGCAGAGCCAGTCGCGATGACACATTCGCCGATTGATCGGCTATGGAGTCCAAGGCCAGATGCTTCGCGAGTACGCTCAGCATTACAACTGTTGCGGCGCAAACGGTTTGCAACTTGCCCGGATTTCTGGTCGCGCCCGGATTCGACGATGTCCCGATTTTTGTTGATTTGGCGCGCTTGCCTCGCTACGCTTATGAAGACTTGGAATGCTACGGCTTGGCAATGCGGCTCGCTGCCGCGGGGCGTATGTAGGGCAGCGTGCAACGCAGGTGGGACAGACAGGGCAGTCACGACCACGGAGGCCTCACGAGGTCGTCGTCCATGGATTTGTTTGGCCTCTTTTTTCACAAGAGAGACAGGAGATAGTTTATGAGATTTAGCAGGCGTCGGGTGTTCGTCGTTACGGCGGCGAGTGTGCTTGTGTGCGCTTCCAACAGGGTTTTCGCCAGCACCGTGCCGGTGCTGCAGTCGGCCCAGAGTTTCGCGGTGCTGGGGGCCTCAACCGTGACCAACACCGGCCCCACGACCATCATCGGAGACCTTGGCGTGTACCCGGGCCTGGCGATTACGGGCAGCGGGACCATCACGCAGACAGGGACGGTACATGCGGGCGACGCGGTCGCACACCAGGCGCAGAGCGATGTCACCACGGCGTACAACGCCTTCGCCAGCCTATCACCTCATGGCAACGTCAATAGCGGAATCTTGACAGGCACCGACCTCGGTGGACTCGTACTTACGCCGGGGGTCTATCATTTTGCCACATCGGCGCAGTTGACGGGAACCCTCACGCTCGACGCCGAGGGCAACAACAACGCCTTCTGGGTCTTCCAGATAGGTTCCACCCTGACGACCGCCAGCGCGTCGGCTGTGCAGGTGATCAACACGGGTTCCAACCATGGTTTCGATGACGGCCTGTTTTGGCAGGTGGGCAGCTCGGCCACACTGGGCACCACCACCGCATTCGAGGGCAACATCCTCGCGCAGGCGAGCGTCACCCTCAACACCACCGCCAAGATCGACAACGGTCGAGCGTTTGCGATGACCGGCGCAGTGACCATGGATACCAACACCATCAGCAATCTTTGCCCTCCGCCCAACAACGGCCCGGGCTTCAGCGGTGGCCTTCGCTTGGACACAACCACGGGCAGGCTTGTAGACTCAAGCGGTAACACGGCGGCTGCGGTGCCCCTGCCGGGCGCGTCCCTGCTCGGAGGTGGTGGGCTGGCGATTCTCCTTGTCGGCCAATTTCGCAAGTGGACTTTGCAGCGGCGCGAGCAGCATCTCCACGCGTAAGGCGCTACAAGTAGGGCCGCGATAGCGCGATGTGCGAAAGGTCCGGAAGTCACTTCCTGCCTGCGGAAAGTGGGCACGAGTCGCTTCCCGTTGGTTCACTCCACCACGCTACAACAGAGAACCATCATTACCAAACAGGTCGTCGGGCTTGTGCAACAGATCGCCGCTCTCGATCGGACTACTCTGAGACGCAAAGAGGTCCGAAACTGCTTTCGAGCTGGCAATGTCCGCAACAACACCTTTGCTTTGCTGGACAGGCTCACCGGACGTCTTGACTGCGCTGCCACCGGAAGTGGTGTGGGTCGCGGTCGGAATGGGAGCCTTCTCGTTCCGCGCGGCGGGTGCAGACCGGCCAAGCGCAACCGGTACATCGAATGCGATCGGAGCACCGGCGCTCGCGAGAACCCGGCCGTCGCCCATGAACCACTGAACGGGCGCTGGGGCGTTCATATCATAAACGTACGAGAAATCAGAGCCCGATCCATCGTAAGTTGTCGGGCCGAGGCTCGTCGGCGTTGCCGACACAGCGTACGTTCCCGTGGACTGACCATCGCCGCTGCTTACCTGAAGGTAATACGTTCCATCCGCGGGGGCCTGCCAGACGACCAATCCGGACGTGCCCGCGCCGGCGGCCTCCGCCCCATCCAGTTGCGATACGCCATCCTGATCGACGATGGATACCCAGCCGTCTGCAAGCATCGTCGCGTCGATCTGCACGTTATAGTTCTGCCCGGCCGTTGCCTGGAACGAATACATATCGGTCTGGTTGGGATCGGTGATATTCCCACTCCCAGCGCCCGTCGAGTCCAGGGGAACGGACACGGGGGGTTGAGCGACGGAAACGGAGACAGAATACGTCCCGGTGGACTGTCCATCGCCACTGGTCACCTGAAGATAATAGGTTCCGTCGGCCGGCGCATGCCACACCACACTGTCAGACGTACTGGTGCCAACGGCTTCGGCCCAATCCAGTTGCGAGAAGCCGTCCTGATCGACGATGGTCACGCTGCCATCCGCCAAAGCGGCCGCATTGATCTGTACGCTGTAGTTCTGGCCGGCCGTTGCCTGGAACGAATAGGTGTCGATCTGGTTGGGGTCCGTGATATTGCCACTGGAGGAGCCGGAAGAATCCAGCGGAGTCGCGACGGGAGCCACAGCCACGGCGACTGAGACCGAATACGTCCCGGTGGACTCTCCATCGCCACTGCTCGCCTGCACGTAATAGGTGCCATCGGCCGGTGCTTTCCAGATGACGGATCCGGAATCGCTTGTGCCGATCGCTTCTGCCCAATCCAGTTGAGAGACGCCATCCTGATCGACGATCGCGACGGAGCCGTCCGCCAGCGTTGCGGTATCGATCTGCACACTGTAGTTCTGGCCGACCGTCGCCTGAAACGAATAGGTGTCGGTCTGGTTTGGGTCCGTGATGTTCCCGCTGGCCGCGCCTGACGCATCCACTGGAGTTGCCGCCGGAGCCTGAGAATCCGTCGAAGCCTCACCAGAACTGCCATCGGTCGATCCATCAACACTGCAGATCGTGCCGGAAATGACCGGAGCGACATCAGACACTGGATTGGCGATCAGGACACACACGAGCGTCGCCGCGATACCGGGCGCGGCGCTCAAGAGGACGCGAGGCTCAAGACTCTCCATCGGATGCTGAAGCAGAAATCGACGCCACGCCCGCTGGTTCTGAGATACAATGCCGACCATAGTTGCCTCACTCGCATGATATAATGCATCCGCCCACACATTGATCGTACGCCCCACAGACGACGCGGTCGAATCCCGAGTTTCACTTTCCGACAGGACTTGTTATCGCTGCCGACAACACCCGACGATACCCACCACTGACCGCGAACACCGGACGACGGACTCTTTTAAAAGCCGCAGAAAACAGTTGCTCCACGCCCGCTCGCGTTATAGCATCGTCTGACTCCTATGCCTCAGCACCACCCCAGTACGGAAGGCGGAAGCAATATGCCCGGTACCACCCGACGAGATTTCCTCCTTCGCACCGCAACTGCCGCAGCCCTTCTTGCCGCAGCCACGCCCGGCATGGGCCAAGTCCCCATTTCGCCGACCTGGAAACGCGTGTTCAAGAAGGCCGTCGTCGTCAGCATGATTACGGTCAAAGGAAACTTGACTGACAAATTCAAGGCTCTCAAGGCCGCTGGATTCGACGGCGTGCAGATGGACAGCCCCCTGCCGACGTCGATGCCCATGAAAGAAGTGCTGGCCGCCCGCGACGCTTCCGGTATCGAAATCGAAGGCGCCATCGATGCAACCCACTGGTCCATCCCCCTGTCCGACCCGGACCCGAAAAAACGCGAGCGGGCGCTGGCGGATCTGAAGACCGCGCTCCACGAGTGCAAGGAAATGGGCGGCGGCAGCGTGCTCCTCGTCCCCGGCGTCGTCAACCGGACCACCGCATATGACGACGTCTGGAAACGGTCCCAGGAAGTCATCCGCCAGGCCATTCCCACCGCCGAGGAGACCAAGGTCAAGATCGCCATCGAGAACGTCTGGAACCAGTTTATCATGAGCCCGATGGAAGCCGTGCGCTACCTCGAGGAAATCAACCACCCGCTGGTCGGCTGGCAATTCGACATCGGCAATGTCGTGACTTACGGCTGGCCCGAACAGTGGATCCGCATTCTCGGCAAGCGGATCTTCCGCGTCCACCTCAAGGACTTCAGCCGCAAGAAACGTGACGACCTCGGCCTCCGCAAAGGCTTTGACGTCGAACTGGGCGAAGGCGACGTGGACTGGCCCGCGGTTATGAAGGCTTTCGATGACATCCGCTACGACGGCTGGTGTACCGCCGAAGTCGACGGCGGCGATGAGAAGCGCCTGAAGTTCCTCGCCCAGCGGATCGACAGCCTGTTTGCGAAGTAGGGCCAGTTCGGAGTACCGCCTTCAGGCGGTCTGCAACACCGCCGCAAGGCGGTACTCCGAGCGCGCCGCCCCATCACCCCTCATGGCCATCCAGACCAATTCCCGTACAATCGCCGCCGCTAATGACTGAACCGCAAACACTCGACGAAACCTCGTCCGCCGCCTGGCACCTGCAATGGCTCACGCCTTCGCGCTGCCGCTGGCTGCTGGCGGTTATTCTGGCGGCCGGCTTCCTGCTCCATCTCCGCTATCTCACGCACAACTGCCCTGTCGATCTGTCCGAGGACGAGGCATATTACTGGGACTGGTCCCGGCAGCTGGACCTCAGCTACTACAGCAAAGGCCCGTTGGTGGCACTGGTAATTCGCGCCAGTTGCGCGGTTCTTGGGGACACGATGCTCGGCGTGCGGTTTCCGGCGCTCATGCTGGCCGTGGGCGTGTCACTGGCCACTTACTGGACCACCAGGCGGCTCTTCGGCAGCGACCGCATTGCCTTGGGAGCAGTGCTGCTGAACCATGCGGTGCCGATGTTCATCGCCGGCAGCGTGCTGATGACCATCGACCCGCTGGCCTACTTCTTTTGGGCACTGGCCAGTCTGTTCCTCGTGGAAGCCGTGTTCCATGAAAAACGCTGGGCATGGCCGGCCATCGGGATGGCGCTCGGCGCGGGGTTCCTCG
>JANYKD010000208.1 GCA_025361735.1 Phycisphaerales bacterium | reverse complement strand
ATCACCGTCGCCGGCGGCGAAATGGAGTTTCAGCAGGGTGAGCAACTTGGCGGCATCTGGCTGCAGAGCGGCGTCTTCCGCCTCACCGGCAAGAACGCGGGCATCAGCATGACCATGAACGCGTCGAGCGGGCCGTTCCTGGGCTATCTGGTGGAGTCCGGTTCGATCATCGCGGCCAATACCGGCACAGGCGTCGCTACGCTCAACGGGCCTTCGTTCAGCAAGCAGACGGCTGGAACGGTGAATATCACCGGCAGGGTGCTGATTCCGGCCGCCCAGTCCATCAACATCTACGAGGGCGTGCTCGCCTTCGAAGCGGGCAACGCGCCGGGCGACGGCGCCGGGACCATCAACATGGGCGGCTACGGCACGCTGGCAACCTACAGGCTGACCACAGCGGGCGCGGCCTCGACCAATCGCTCAATCTCCATCAACGGCGACACCGTCTTCGACATCGCCGATCTGGCCGGATCGCAAACACTTACCGGGACTGTATACGGTGGGTCGAGCAGCACGATTACCGAGACCGGCCCGGGCGGCCTGACGATGACAGCGGCTTCTGGCTTCTCCGGAACCACTCGAGCGCAGGCCGGCACGTTGCGACTGACACCCGGTATCGCAGGCGGCCCGTTCACGGTCGATGATGCGGCGACACTGGCCATCGCTGCCGGTGATGGCTCCGCCTCCGTTACGCTACCAAGCGCGTCGCTGGGAGCGGTCGGAAGCAGGTTGTCCTTCGAGCTCAATGCGGCCGGTCTCCCCACCGCGCCGCTGCTGGTGGTCAGCAGCACTGACGGCCTGGCCACAAACGGTGGGACGCATACCATTGATGTCTCCAATCTTCAGCCGATGCCCCTCGGTCAGTTCACGCTGATTGACTACGACGGTTCCGCGATCACTTCCGGGTTTGCCATCGGCACACTCCCGACGCGTGCGAGCGCCAGCCTCGTGTACAACACGGCCAACACGTCGATTGACCTCAATGTCATCGCCATCGATTTCACAAAATGGAACGGTCTCGGGTCGGCCGATTGGGACCTGGGCACGGCCGCGGATGTCGGCGGCACTCCCAACTTCAAACTCGCGAGCAATGGCATCCCGACGAACTTCATCGTGGGGGATCGCGTGGTGTTCGATGATACGGCCACCAGCAACTACACCGTGAACCTGACGACCGTCTTGCGGCCGGCGTCTCTTGTGGTCAACAACAACGTCCACACATATGTCTTCCAGGGCCCCGGGTCGATCGCCGGTGCAACCGGACTCGTGAAGCAGGGCACCGGCACGCTCGTACTGGCAACGGACAATTCGTACACCGGCGGCACGACTGTTTCCGGCGGCACGCTGCAGATCGGGGCCGGCGGCACCACTGGATCGATCACGGGCAACCTGTTCGTCGACGCCGGGGCAACGGCCGTCGTCAACCGTGCCGATGACGTCACGTTCTCCGGCAACATCTCCGGTACCGGCACGCTCATCAAGCGAGGCAGCAACGCCCTGAGCCTGACGGGGATTTATTCGAGCAGTGGCACGCTTAACGTCGAAGGCGGCCTGGTGTCGATCGCCCCGGCATTGGGCGCCGGCAACTATACAATCACCAAGGACGGTGCGGGCCAACTCACGCTCCTTGGGTCGAGCACGGGTTTCACGGGCACCCTCATGGTCAACAAAGGCACCGTCCTGCTTAATGACCTTGGCGGTAGTGGCGACCTCAACGCCAACTCCATCATCGTAAACGACGGCGGCATGTTCATCTTTGGCGAAGATGGCAACGTCGATTTCCCGGACCAGACAATTGTCACCGTCAATGCGGGAGGCACGTTCGATCTTCGTCAGGGCGAGAACTACGGCGGCGTCGTCCTCAAGGGAGGCACATTCCGCATGAGTGGCGCCGTCAAGACGGGTACAAACTCCGTCGCCGTCGCGGCACTGGGCTACGACTTCCAGGCTGGCGTCGTAACGACCGGCTTTACCGGCACCGCCACGGGTGGCGTACTTAACGGCACGACGGCGCTCAACAAGACCACCGCAGGCACGGTTACCATCACCGGCGGAGTCACTTTTGGAACCGGGGTGTCAATCAACATCAAGGAAGGCACGCTGGCGATGGGCGTGGCCAACGTCCCAACATCGGGCACAAACCTCATTGCGCTCGGGGATGCCACCACACACGGAACCCTCCGTATCACAGACGCCGGGTCGGTTTCCAGTGCGTGCCCCATCGCTCTGGCCGATGGCGGCGGGACGATCGAAGTGGCCGATGCCGGCGGTTCGCTGAAACTCACCGCGCAAGTCAGTGGATCGGGATCATTCACGCTGACTGGCCTCGGCACGCTGACCCTTGCGGGCGATAATTCCTATAAAGGTGGCACGAACATCAACGCCGGCATCCTCGCCACCACGCACCTCAACGCCCTCGGCGGCCCGGCCGCTTCGGCGGTTGTCGGCGCCGCCGGCACCCTGCAGGCCGACGCCCCCGGCCTCAACCTGCTCGCCTTGAACAACGCCGGCACCGCCAACTTCACCGGTGGCAACAGCGCGATCAAGACGATCACCGGTACGGGCAGCCTGACGGTCGGTCCGGTGGGCACCAGTTCCACCAGCCTCGCGGTCACGTCGTTGCGTCAGGCCAACCTGACGGTCAATAGTGGCAACGGGATTTCCTACCCGGCAATCCCGGGCCTGGCACTGGCCACGCGAGCCGCCGGTGGCAAGACCATGGTGCTTGGCGTCGCCAATCCGGCCAATAACAACTCGTCGGTTCCGGGCACACTGACGATCGGCTCAGCGGGCGTTCTGGATATTTCGGACGGCTTGCTGGCGATACATACTGCCCAGGATTTCGGACCAATAAAGAATGCGGTGATGGCCAAAGTCCAGACGGACATCACCGCAGCCAATAACCCCAGCGGCGGCGGATTCTGGGACGGCCAGCGAGGTCTCTGGAGTTCGGCGGCGGTCAACGATCCGGTTGCACACGGCATCGGCTATGCGGACAACTTCAATCAGTTGTACCCGACGTGGGGTCCTGACAACGAGCCAGTCACCGACAGCTCGGTCCTGGTGAGGTATACCCTGCTGGGTGACGCGAACCTGGACGGCAAGGTGGACGTGGCCGACCTGTCGGTGGTGTTGCCGAACTACGGCATGACCACCGGCGCGACCTGGGAAATGGGCGACTTCAACTACGACGGTCGCGTTGACGTGGCCGACTTGTCGGTGATGCTGCCCAACTATGGCCAGTCACTGCCGTTCTTTGCCCCCGGGCTCGCGGCGCCTGCGAACATTGCGGCGGCCGAGAGCGGACCCTTGACCGTCGTTCCCGAGCCGGGTGCGTTGACCCTGCTCGGCCTCGGTGTCCCTGGCCTCGTCCGCCGTCGGCGGCAGGCTCGCTGAGCGAGTCCGAGTTCATATCCGAATCCCCAAACCCGGGTGCTGCCTTTGCAGGCGGCACCCGGGCCCTTTGCGGGATGATCGTTGCTCCTGCACGACATTCGCAATGCATTCATCAGAACACAAGAGGCACCAACAGAATGGCAGCCTCCAGGCGAGATTCGCGAGCCTCACCAGTTTGACCGTGCCATCGCCACCATCGGAAGTGCCCGGTCAGTGGTTGTTGCGTGGTTTGCCGGTCCCATACGCGGGTGGTGCAGCTCGCATGGCTGGCAATTCCAGGTTTGTCTCGCAATGAGTCTCGGTGAGTGATGCGAACCTCTTCTCCTTGAGGATGTCGCCAAGCATGACGTTCCCGCGTCGGCGTATCCGGCGGTTCGCGAGTGGCTGTGTGGGCCGGCCATGCAGCAGGCAACCGCCTTCTCACGGGTTCACCTTGACCACACGAACGCTGCAATGAACCGCAGACTGAAGAAACCCGGCCGGAACTTCATGCCTGCATTCTACCGCGACACAGTCGTCCGGCCGCAATGTCAGCACGGCGGTGTGAGATGGGGCGTCAGAGTCGCACCTTGCAGTAATCCGTGAACCTTGTTATTCGCATCGAGTGGGCTATAAGACGCACTGAAAGCACGATTTGCACGGCAAATCGCGGCCATTGGGAACGAGAGTTGAACCCCGACTCCGGTCCGATGCACTGAACATGCATCCCGCCGACGGCGTATTGAATCGCCCGGTCGGTAATCCCATGACTCTCGGAGCCGTGAGGCAGAACGGAATACCATGTCCGAGGCAATCCCCGAGCAACCAACGCACATCGACGATGTCGAAACGACCTCGCCACCGCCGTTCGACCCCGAGCGAATCATCGCCGAGTTGGATGCAGCATTCGGACGCCTGCCGGAAGCCGCCATCCGCGAATCGCGGGAACACCGGGATGAGATGGTCCCGCGCTTGATCCAGACAATCCGGGATGCCACGGTGACAGTCCGCGCGGGTGGCAAGGGGACGGGCAATGCGCATTTCTTCGCCCTGTTCATGCTGACCGAATTCAAGGCCAGGGAAGCTCTGCCGGTCATTCTGGAGGCAATGTCGCTGCCTGACGATGCGCCGTACAATCTCTTCGGTGATGCAAAGACGGCGGCGCTGGCGGAGGTGCTGGTCAGGTTGTCCGACAATCCGCTCGCCGTCATCGACGGACTGATACAGAATGCGGCCGTGGACGAGTATGTGCGCTGGGAAGCCGCTCATGCCTACGCGCATCTGGTGCGGGATGGCCGCCTGCGGCGGGAGGAAGCCGTCGAACATCTGCGCCGGAATTTGCGACAACAAATCGACGCGGCGGATGAAAGCCTTGTTGTGAGCGGGTTAATCGACACCCTGGCGGATCTGTGGCCCCGTGAAGCCTATGAGGAGATCAAGGAAGCGTACCGGGAAGGGCGGGTCGACGAATCCATCATCGGCATCGAAGACGTCGATCGCGAGATCGCGGCGGGCGAGGCGGGCGTCCAGAATCATCTGGACAGGCTAAGGGCTCTCGATGACACGATCGCGGAACTGAGGAAATGGGCCTCGTTCAAGCCGGAACCGGCGGCGAAGTTAAAGCTCTCGCGAAAGCCAATAGCGTGGCCCACCGACAGGAGCGCGCCCAAGTCGGCTCGGCGCGCGTCCGCCCCGGCATCGGCAATCCCGGCCGGTAATCCCGTCGCCGCCAAGCGCGCCGGCCGCAACGACCCGTGCCCGTGCGGCAGCGGCAAGAAATACAAGAAGTGCTGCCTCGCGAAAGACGAGAACAGGTAATGCCATGAGGCGATGGAATCAGATGAGCACCGTCGCGTTTTCACGGGTAATGTGCATGGCCGCGGGTGTCTTGGCGTGGTTCGCCGGTTCGGTCCACGCCCAGGCTCCCGCATCGCGCCCGACGGAGATCACGCTCCTGGGCAGCGTGTTCTGCAACGGCGCGTGCATTCCCGATCCGAAGCCCGCCGACCACATCATGGTCCTCTATGCCATCGACGGCACGCCCCGGGTCCGCGCGGCCGTGGCCGAGATCATGGCGAAGCACTACCCCAGGCAGGGCCTCGACGCCGACGCGGCCCAGGAAGTGATGAACCAGTTCACCGCGCAACTGAAGTTCTACATCTCTGCCGACAGCCCCGCGCTCGCCGCCGCGGGCAACAAGCCGAACCACTACTGCAACCCGGCGGCGGCCAGCGCCGTGACCGGCATCGTCGAGGAGCGTGACGGCCGCAAGTGGATCACCGCTGCCCGCATCATCCCGGCCAAACTGAAGTACCCCGAGCAGATGCTCGCACCCGACAAGCCCTTTACCCGCAGCGATGTCGAGCCCTTGCTGCTGGCCGTTACCGACAAGCTGACGCTGAAATGCGTCGCCATCCCGCCCGGCAAATTCCTCATGGGCACGCCGTTCTACATGTGGCCATATTACGCCGAGGAATATCCGCACCTGGTGACCCTGACTCGCCCATTCTACCTGGCCGAGATCCCGGTCACCCAGGAGATTTTCGAAGCGGTCATGGGCCACAATCCCAGCACGATCAAGGATCCCCAACTTCCCGTGCAGGATCCCCGCTTTACCGACATCCAGAAGTTCTGTCAGATTCTCTCCGCAAAGACCGGCCGCAAGGTCCGCCTGCCCACCGACGCCGAATGGGAATACGCCGCCCGTGTGGGCACGTCCAACCCCGGGTTTGCCGAGAAGTATCAGGACCAGAACAGCAGCGGCCCCAACGGGTTTAAAGTGACCCTGCCCGTCAAATCGAAGAAACCCAACGCGTGGGGCCTGTATGACATGGCCAGTTGCTGGTGGGAAATCACCGGCGACCGGGGAATGTACAACGTCCGTCACAGTGAAACGGATCCCCAGCATCCGCCTCCGGCAACGGATGCCGGCAACAAGATGCAGCGCAGCGGCCGGGGCATTCTCAAGGACAACTGGTCCATCGGCACCCACGAGTTCATCGGCGAAAAAGGCTACGCCGGCCAGAAGTTCCGGGTGGTGGTGGAGGCCGAGCAACCGGCGGCCGCGCCGATCCGAGAGAAATAGACCTCTACCCGGGATTTACCAGTTGCAGGGTCAGGGGCGCGAAAGCGCCCAATTCAACACTGAAGCTGCCATCACTCACGGGGATGGCCGATCCGAGTGGCCGGCCGCGAAGATCAAGCGGCTGGACGGATTGCGCGGCCAGGCCCGGCGGCAGGGTGACGTTGAGTTTCCCTGACGTGCCAGCCAGTTCCCAAAGGCGCAGGACGGTGCCGGGGCCATCGGGATTGGCGCCGAAGGCGGTGATGGAAATCCCCGAGCGCGACAGTTGCAATCCCGAACGGGAAGGCGGAAGTTTACCGGCTGGGGCATCGGCCACGGTGGCCAGCAGAGGCAGGCGGGCTTCTAACGACGGGGTGATCAGGGCGGTGTCGGCGTCGTACTTGCCGAAGGACCAGATGCGCACGCGGGAGATCCAGGTGCCGCTGTTCCAAAGGCGGAAATTGGTGTTCCACTGGTTGTTGAAAAGGTTCACGAAGGCCACGGGCTTCTTCGGAATGAAATCCTTGGAGAACTTCCAGCATCCCGGCGTTTCGAGGCTGACCAGCGGGTGATCCATGGGGCAGAACGCGGCGCCGCCGGCCGAGTCGAGGATGGCAACGCCCGTGTTGATGCCGAAGAGGTGGCGGTTTGTCCCGGGGACGATGCCCGTGGCCGGATCGAGAATGGCACCGAGGCGGCCGAGGCGGAAGCCGGGTGCGTCGGCCCGGAATGGGAGGCAGAGCCAGCCGGCTTCCGGCCACGATTCGAGCAGCTTGTCGTGGAGTGTTATCTCCAGGTCCGCGTAAGGCAGGTTGTCGCGGAGGATCAGCCGGGTAGTGACGGCACAAGGCACGCCGTTGCCGGCGGGGGCTTCCATGATTGCGGTGATGGAGTTGGCCACCTGCTCGAAACGCAGCTTGAAGCCGGATGGGGCGGCCGAAGTGTAGGGTGCCTTGTCGGCCGGGGGCATGCCGGGCTTGTCGAAGTCGAGATCCCAGTTGTGGTGCTTGACGTAGGCGTCGATGTAGCCGCGGACCTGGGTGTGGTCAAATCGTTCGTAGAAGAACTGGCCGAAACCGTGGCTTGCCGTGGCATCGACAAATTCGCGGCCGGTTCGCTTGTCCAGCAGCGATTTGACCGTGCCCTTGGCCGGATCGAGGATGGCTTTGAAGAAGGGCGTGTCCATGGTGGCGGTCGGGGCATCGACCGTGAGGCGTGAGGTGTCAATGCGAGCCTTGGCCGGAATATAGGTGACATAGCCCAGGGGCGGAATATCGGTGGCGACAAAACCAGTTGGCGTGACCGGGATGACGTTGTCGCTGTCGGGAAGACGAACGGCGGCGATATCGGGCTTGATCGCCACGTTCACCCAGCCACGGCGTTTCCAAGGAAGCGGGTTGTAGACCACAAGGCGATATCCGCCCTGTTGCACGCCGGCTGCGAGGGCGTCGAGGTTGGCTTGCAGGACCGGCGCGATGAACTGGCTGGCCTGGCGGATGTAGGTGGAATGTTCCTCCCACGATTCTTCGCTGCGTTTGTAGCGGCCGGCCTCGCGCTCCATGGTGAACGCCTCGCCGAACGCAAAGTGGTTCTGCAGCCAGCCGATCGAGCCGCCCCAGGTGTGTTCGCCATAGAGCAGGCTCTGCTCCCACGCGGCGGCGACAGGCTCGGCGGCGTCGGGTACAACTTGGCCCCAGGCGCGAAGCTGGGTGTTGAGCGCTTCGGTGGCGCCGATGAGCGGTCGGGTGTTGCGGGCCAGTTTGGCGCCGGCGGGATCGGACATGGGGCCGTGAATCCAGGTGTCGGGCATCTCGCCGCGCACGATGGGCAGCTCCGGTTTCTCGGCGAGGATGGCGTCGGCGAAATCGGACAGTCGGCCGATGCGCACTTTCACGCCGGGCATCCGGCGGGCGATCTCATCGACCGCCTTCTTCACTTCCTACGGGCGCGGTGGGCCGTGGTTGTCGCCGGTGTGCAGCAGGGCCATCCAGGTGCGGTGCGGCCAGTCGGCCGGCGGGAAAAGCCCGGTGCCGTAATCCGGCGAGTACATCGTCAGCACGCGCGAGCCGTCGGGGCCTTCCCACCAATAGAGCGGCGGCACCTCCGGCGAACCACTCATGTAGTTGCAGCCGATGTGCATGAAGATGACACCGGCATTCTTGAGCAGCGTGGCCATCAGGCCCGTGTGCTCGGGAACATCGGTCATCTTGGCATCGCGGGGCAATTCCAGGCCAAGCTGGCGGGAAATGCCCGAGGAATAGCCCAGCCCGCGCACCAGATCTTCGGGTTCGAGAAGTTCGGTGTGCGTGGTGAATGGCAGCGCATGCAGCACGAACCGGCGCTCTTTCAGGGCCTGGCGAACGCGCTCCTGGCGCTCGGGCAGGCTGCCGGGGAAATCCTGGAGAATCTTGTGCATCGGCCAGCCGGGAATGGTCCAGGCGAACTGCTGCGACGGCGGCAGCGAGCGGCTTTCATCAGCCACTTTGAGCGCGCTGTCCATGAAGCGCGTGCGGTAGGTCTGCACGACGTTCCTGGCCATATCCGTGTAGCCGATGTCGAAGTGGGTTTTGAAGACGATGACGATTTCGCTCACCCCGGGGACCAGCGTCACTGGTCGCTGGCCAATCTCGGTGTTCCCGATCACCACGGAAACGACGGCCTGTCGAGGGCGATCGACGGCGGGCACGGCGAACTCGACCGTTTGCCGGTCGCCGGTGAGTTTCACGGTCTGGATTGCCTTGCCGTCAACGCGGATTTCGGCATCCACGGGCGAACCGACGCGCAGTACCGATGCCGAAACGACATGTACGCGAGCACCATCCCGCTCAATCGCTGCAGGCGAGACACTGGCCGAGACTAACGAAGTGAAATCCGCCACTGGGCCGGCGGTCACTCCGGCCGGAGTATCGAGCGATACGCTGTCGTAGAGCATCCAGCTCCCGGATGCGGTGGTGATGTCGATCCGGTTGTTACCAGGTTTGAGCAGCGTGACTGGAAACTTGAGTTGGGTTTTGTGTTTCCGTCCGGCTTCGGGCTGGCCGAAGATGGAGGCATCGCCCGCGCCGGCCGGGAGTTTGAGTTCGTAGGGTTTGCCGTTGATGGCCAGTTGCAACACGGGCGGCGCCTTGCCCTGGGTGTCGAGCAGATCGAGCATCAGCGTGCCATCGCCGGCCACGGGGATCTGGCCGATGCCAAAGAGCACCGTGAAGGTATGCGGGCGGCCGCCGGCCCATTGATCCACCGGACCCGGGTGTACATACGGCCAGTCCTTCTTCGCGTCGGATTGCCCGACGACGAAGAACCCATCCTCCTTGAACCGGTTGTACCCGCGCGGCGCGAGGGCGAACCCGGCGTTCTTCCCATCCTCTTGGCCGATACGCCAGAGCGTCTGCGCCCGGGCGTCAGGGGCGATGAAGGACAGGGTGAGAATACAGCACATCCAGCCCACGCGAAGAAAGCTTGGATGACCCATAGAGCGGCTCCTTTACGGGCAGTATACCAACTCTCAAGCCCGTTCCTCGCCATCATGGACGGTGACAAGTAGAATGGCTGCGGTCCATCATTGAGGTAGGCATGAAGAAGATCACCCGGATTTTATCGCTCATCGTGTTTTCCTGTTTGCTTTCCGCCTGCGATCGCGCGCCTGCGCCGCAGCCGGGCAAGGGTGCCACGGACAAATCGAGCCAGTTGTACATTGAGGTCTCGGCTCTCGGCTCGCTCGACTATTTCTCCGACCACAAACTCGGCATGAAACTCGCCGGCCAGGCGCTGGGCGTCCGGACCGAATACGTCGGCCCACCCGACTACGATATGGCCGCCATGATCACCGCGTTTGAGCAGGCCATCGCCAAAAAACCCTGCGGCATCGTCGTCGTCGGCTTCGAGCCGTCCCTGGCCGCCATCGTGGACAAGGCCGTCGCCGCCGGAATCCCCGTGGTCACGGTCGATGCCGATCTGGCCGCTTCCAAACGCACCGCGTTCGTCGGCACCGGCAATTTCCAGGCTGGCTACGTCGGCGGCCGGAAACTCGCCTCGCTCATCGGCAACAAAGGCCAGGTCGCCCTGATGACCAAGCCCGGCCAGTCCAACCTCGAAGAGCGCATCGCCGGCTATCGCAAGGCCCTGGGCGAGCATCCCGATATCACCGTCGTGCAGGTCGCCGACACCCAGTCCGAGCCCAACGTGGCGGCCCAGGCGGCCGCGTCGCTGCTTCAAAAATATCCCGATCTGGCGGGCATCGCCTGCGTCGAAGCGGCCGGCGGCTCCGGCGCCGCCACCGCCGTCCGCGAAGCCAAAAAGGCCGGCAAGGTGAAGATCGTCGCCATGGACCGCGGCAACGAAGTGCTGGAACTGATCAAGGATGGGCTCGTCAATGCCTCCGTCGCCCAGCAGACTGCCCTGATGCCGCTCTACGCGACACAGATTCTCTACAACCTCAAGAACAACCCCGCCCCCATCGCCAGCGACAACGCCAAAGCGGGAATCTCCGGCACACCCACTGTTGTTGACACCGGCGTCATCATCGTCGATCCGTCGAACTACCAGTACTTCCTGCGCAAATAATCATGTCCGCGGACCTCGCCCTGGAACTTCGCGACATCGTCAAGACCTTCTCGGGCGTACGCGCCCTCGATGGGGCTCGTTTCGATCTCCGCCCCGGCGAGGTCCACGCCCTCGTCGGTGAAAACGGCGCCGGCAAGAGCACGCTCATGAACGTCATCGCCGGCGTTCATCGCCCCGATTCCGGCCAGATCCTCCTCGCCGGCCGCCCCGTGCATTTCACCAGCCCCCATCACGCCGCCCGGCACGGCATCGGCGTCGTCTTCCAGGAACTGAGCCTCGTGCCCAACCTCTCGGTCGCCGAAAACATCTTCGCCCACCGCCAGCCCGTCCGGGCCTTCAATCTCATCGACTGGCGCCAGCTCAACGAGCAGACGGCCCGCTGGCTGGCGCTCTTCAACCTGGATTTCTCCCCGACCACCCAGGTGCGCGATCTCTCCATGGCCCACCGCCAGGTGGTGGAAATCCTCAAGGCTCTCTCGCACGAGCCGCGCGTGCTGATTCTCGACGAGCCCACCTCGTCGCTGACGGCCGTCGAAACCGATCTGCTCTTCGCCCACATTCGCCGCCTCAAGCAGCAGGGGGTCTCGTTCATCTATATCTCCCACCACCTCGCCGAGGTCTTCCAGATCGCCGATCGCGTCACAGTGATGCGCGACGGCAAATATGTGGAGACATTCGACATCCACGCCGTGAACGAAGAG
>JANYKD010000018.1 GCA_025361735.1 Phycisphaerales bacterium | reverse complement strand
CAGGTGAACAGCAAGTCGTCGGTCTCCACCACCGCTCCACCCGCCGCGTTACTTGCCAACAAACGCCACGCCGCCAGGTACGCATCCTCGGCTTTCACATATGCCGAAACGCGCATCCGCAACTCCCGCAGCAGATCGGGCCGGTCGGCCGACACGTCGTGCGTCTCATGCGGATCGATCTGCAGGTCGTACAAACGCTCGTACCCCTCGTCGATGCACAGCATGTACTTGTATCGCCCGTTCATCATGCCGAACTGCACGCCCGCGCGATCGGCCTCGAGGTAGGCCCGGCCGGGATGGGTGTCGCTCAGCAGGCTTGCGCCCTGCCAGTCAGGCTGCGGCTTGAGACCCAGCAGGTGCGCCAGCGTCGGGTTGAGGTCGACATGCGATCCGGCCCGGCCGATCCGCCGGCCGCCGGCGAACATCCGCGGGTTCCAGAAGATCAGCGGCACACGCAGGTTTTCCTCGAACAGGGCTCCGCCGTGGCCCGATACGGCCGGGTGCCAGTCGCCGAACGCCTCGCCGTGATCGCCGGTGATGACCACAAGCGTGTCGTCGGCCAGTCCACGTTGGCGCAGGAAGTCCAGAAGCCGGCCGATCTGCCCATCGACCTGCAGGATCGAGTTGAGGTACTTGATCTTCCATCTTCCGACAGGCCGGCCGTCCGGCTCGGTGAAGTTGACAGGGCTTGCGCAGGACTCGCTCGTGTAGGGATCGTGAGTTTCGTTCGTCCAGGCGAGAGCAAAGAAGGGCTTGCCTTTGCCGGTGTCGATCCAGTCGATGAGTTTGTCGACGACAGCGCGATCCGTCGTTCCCCAGGAGGTGGCGTGCCTGCCGCCCATCTGATCGGGTCCGAACACCTCTTGCATACCCCCTTTAAGGGCGAGACTGTCCATGCCGCCCCAGGAGGGATCGGCGGCGGAAAAGAACGCCGTGCGGCAGCCGCGTTCTTCCTTCATCGCGGCGGCCAACCCGCGCGGCATTGCGCGCGGTCCCTCGGGCCGGTACGCCCAAGGCGGCCCGGGATAAATCGAATAGACCAGCGGCATCATCGCGCAATAAGTGTAGCCAATGTTTGCGTAGGCGTGATCGAAGACAATCGCATTGCCTGTCTCGGCCGACAGGCGCGGTGTCGTGTCCCAGGGCGCACCACACACCGCCATGTACTGGGCGCTGGTCGACTCGAGCACGATGACGATGACGTTTCGCGGCGGCCGGCCGAATTCCTTGAGTTCCGGATACTGCCGCGCCGCCGCCGGCCGGAAGTCATCGAGATACTCGCGTGGGAACTCGCCGCTGATCTCGGCATGCCATCCCAGGACATGTTTGACGACCGAAGTCACCATATCGCGCTGCGGATTCCTGGCGGCCACGCTGTTCCGCCAATCGGCTTTGGCTTCGTAGCCGTAATACCGTCCCATGGCGATCCAGGCCACCACGAACACGATGGCAACGATGTACGCCGGCCGGCGGGAGAACAGCGCCGCCCGCTGTCGCAAGGCCAGCAGGAACGCAATCGGGACACACAGGGTCTGGAGCAGCATCCACCGGTCGGTGTGGGCCTCCAGGGAAGAGCGCACGTTGCCCAGGCGATCGATCGTGGTCAGGATTCGCAGGTTCAGCGGCTGCCGCATACTGCGGTAGACGCCGATGTTGATCATCGAGAACACAACCGCCGCAGTCCCGCAGACCAGGACCGCCCACCAGACCACCCGGTTCAACTTCTCGCGGCCGCGGGTGGCCCGGAGAAGCAACGCCGCGACCACGCCAAATACGGTCGCCACCAGGATATCGTCAATGGTGAACGCAAGCAGCTTGTGAAGATCGTCGGCCCGCCGCACATCAAACGGCCAGACGCACGCGAGCTTGGCCGCGACAAACACGACGGCCAGGAGCACAGCAGGATAGAAGGCCCTTCGTCTCATTCCCATGGCTCATCCCAGGCAGGCGCAACCGGAACCGGCAAGAGTTCATACGGCATTTTCGTTGGATTCCTTCGCGTCATGCTTACCCGGCACGTCTTGCTCACCCGCATGGTTGCATCCGCGGAGCAACCCGGTGCCGGCAGTTTCGTATCATCATGCGGCGGACGCGGGTAGTTTACTCGATTTTGGCGACTTGGTGTAGCTGCGCCATACGACACTGCGCGATACGACAGGTGCGTGATGCGCAGGGAGCGATGCGGCATGGACAAATGATCGTGAACATCAGCGACTAACCGCTTGTCTCGTCGTTGTTCAGTCCATCCACCTGCGCCGGCAGTTTTTTCTGCTCCGATTCCAGGCGTCGTTCGATCTTCTTGAGGTCTTCGGCAGGCGGTAGATTCTCCGGCACGATCTGGCGGTCGGTCAGGAGTTTGCGCACGTCCCGGTTGTTCTTCACATGCTCGCCCGTGATGGCCGGCTCGGTATTCAGGTCGTCGCGTTTGATGTTGAAATTGGTGATCTATAGCAGGCGTAGCGAGTGAGCATGACGTCGGCCACCTCCCACTTGGCGCCCGAGCCCAGGTCGACCATTTTGTTGATTCCGACAAAATGGTCTGGAGCTTCGTAACCGGAGGTTTTACAGGAGGTTACGGCCTTCTGAATCACGGATTCGAGTCATCTCGGATCGTTCAGTCGAACCAGATCATCAAGTGTGCTTGTCCGAAATCGACGTCGGGATCTACTCCATTGTTGCGATCCGCCTCAGCAGCGTAGCGGAACAGCCGGCGTCTTTGGCCCGCGGCATCGGGCAGCACGATGACGAGTGTGTCCGTGGATTCAAATCGGCCGTTCTTTGTGATGTCGACCACGAACACTTCCTTCGCGCCTAGAGAGTAGAGGTCCTGGATCAGTTTTACCGAGTCCGAAATGCTGAGTTCGCCAACGTTGCGTTCGATGTCGGGCTTGGGGGGTCTGTTCCTGTGAA
>JANYKD010000162.1 GCA_025361735.1 Phycisphaerales bacterium | reverse complement strand
TCCACGAACTTGGCGAAGTTGAACAGGTAGGCAGCCTTCACCTGGTACTCGGGCGGGCTGACCTCGGCCATCTACAACGAGGTGTTGCAATTTTTCTTGATCGTCATGGGTTTCTTGCCGCTGGTGTTTATCGGACTATCCGACATACAGGGCTGGAGCGGTTTGAAACAGCGGTTGGAGGTGGTTGCGGCCAACGGTATTGCGCCCGAGAAACCCGAGTTGATCGTTGACCCGCCGGTGCCGTCCGAGGGCGGGAAGGCCGTTGCGGCGACGGCGGCCGCGTCGGGACCGGCCCAGGGCGACGCCGCGGCCAAGGCGCCGCAGTATCCCGCCAATGCGTGGACGAGCGTCTGGGCGAACATGGGAACGTCGAAGGACAATCCGATGGGCGTCGAGTGGTTTGGCATGGTAATTGGCCTGGGGTTTGTGCTGGCGTTCGGCTATTGGTGTACGGACTTTCTGGTGGTGCAGCGGGCGATGGCCGCCGAGTCGATGTCGGCCGCTCGGCGCACGCCCGTGATCGCGACGATCCCGAAGATCCTGATCCCCGCCATCGTGATCCTGCCCGGCATGATCGCGCTGGTGGCCAAGCCGCACGCCGAGGTATTCAAACCGGTTGCCCAAACCGCTGAGGGCAAACTGGAAGAACGGATGGCAACGCCGCAATTCGGTTTGATCCCCGCCAAGTACGAGGAAGTCGAGATCGAAAAGGAAGGCAAGATCCAGACGTTGAAGAAAGTCAAACGCGATGCCGACGGCAAGATTCAGCCCGACTACGATCTGACGGTCCCCATGCTGCTGGTCCAGTATTTCCCCACCGGCCTGCTGGGCTTGGGCTTGACGGCGCTGATGGCGTCGTTCATGTCGGGCATGGCCGGCAACGTCACCGCATTCAACACCGTCTGGACCTACGACATTTACCAGAGCTACATCGCGCCCAACCGGAGCGACGCCCACTACCTCTGGATGGGCCGGATGGCCACGATCTTCGGCATTCTCGTGAGCATTGCGGCGGCCTATGTCGCAGCGAAGTTCAACAACATCATGGACTTCATCCAACTGGTGTTCGGCTTCGTCAACGCGCCCCTGTTTGCCACGTTCCTTCTGGGCATGTTCTGGAAGCGGGCAACCGGCCACGGGGCGTTTTTCGGCCTGTTGGCGGGCACCGGCGTCTCGGCGCTGCATACCGCGCTGACCGGCCCGACCGGCCACTGGTTCGTCAACGTTCACCAATACGGCAGCGACATGGCCCAAAATTTCTGGATGGCCATCTACTCCTGGACCACGTGTTTGACAGTAACGATCGTCGTCTCGCTGGCCACGCGCCCCAACAAAAGCGACGACGAACTACGCGGATTGGTCTACTCGCTGACGCCCCAGAAACACGACGACCACCGCCTGGCGTGGTATGCTCGTCCGATGGTGTTGGGCGCCATCATGTTGGCTGTGACGATCGTGTTGAACATCCTTTTCTGGTAACTCC
This sequence comes from Phycisphaerales bacterium, assembly GCA_025361735.1. Classification (GTDB taxonomy): domain Bacteria; phylum Planctomycetota; class Phycisphaerae; order Tepidisphaerales; family Tepidisphaeraceae; genus JANYKD01. The sequence goes on along the minus strand of JANYKD010000162.1, from coordinate 1,484 downwards.
TTGCCGGCGTTTGTTACGCGGAGACCGCCATGCTCGATATACGTATTCCTATCGGACTGATGTTCGCGGCGATCGGGACGATCCTGATGGTCTACGGGCTTTTGTCGGACCCCAAGCTCTACGAGCTGCACTCGCTGGGCGTCAACATCAACCTTTGGTGGGGCGCGGTGATGGTGGCCTTTGCGGGTTTGATGCTGGGCCTGGCGTGGCGGGCGTCGCGCGTCGCGGCGGGGTCGCCGGGGTCGCCGGGGTCGGACCGTTCCGCTCCTTGAGGCGGGCACGCCCCGCGGCGAGACCGCTCGACGAAGCTCGGCGGTTGCTGGTTGCTGAAGTCTTCGCGGAGGCGTCGTCGCGGCTTCGCGTACTCGATCGTTTGAAAAGAAAGTCAACGGATCTTCTGGGAGGTCGTTCGATGCGCAAACGTACCCTGTGGCTTCTGTTGTGGTGGATCGGCGGATTGCTCCTGACCGGCGACATCGTGCTGGGCGCCGAAGTGGCGCCGGCGGTCGGCGCCGCCCGCGCTTCCATCCTGGGCGGCATCGACTGGCTCGTGATCGCGGTTTACTTCCTCGCCATCTTCGGACTGACTTGGTATTCGGTGCTCAAGAACAAGGACACCGCCGCCGACTACTTCCTGGCGGGGCGCAACCTCGGGTGGTTTGTCGTGGCCTCCTCGATCTTCTCCTCGAACATTGGCTCGGAGCACCTGGTTGGTCTGGCCGGCTCGGGTTGCACCGACGGCGTGGCCATGGCCCACTACGAGTTGCACGCCTGGTGCCTCTTGGTTCTCGCGTGGGTGTTCGTTCCGTTTTACGCCCGATCGATGGTCTACACGATGCCCGAGTTCCTGGAGAAACGTTTCACTCCGGCGGCGCGGTGGGGCCTCTCGATCATCTCGCTGGTCGCCTACGTGCTAACGAAAATTGCCGTGGGGATCTTCGCCGGTGGGGTCGTCTTCGCGACGCTGCTGCCCGAGCTGAATGTCACGATCGGCCCCTGGGTGATCGGCGCGTTTTGGATCGGCTCCTTCGCCGTCGTTCTGTTGACCGGTCTTTACACGATTATCGGCGGTCTCCGCGCCGTGGCGTATACCGACACGCTGCAAACGATCATCTTCATCGTCGGCTCAGCCCTGGTGACGGTGTTCGGTCTGCGGGAACTGGGCGGCTGGGGAGAACTGTACAGCCAGTGCGGCTCCGACATGTTCAACCTCTGGAAACCGCTGGTGCCCGCGGGTATGGAATCCACTTGGGCCCCGGTCAAGAACAGCGAACAAATCGCCTGGTATTTCAACGGCAACTATCCGTGGCTGGGGATGCTTTTCTGCGCGCCGATCGTCGGCTTGTGGTATTGGTGTACCGACCAATACATCGTGCAGCGGGCCCTGGCCGCCCCGAACGAGACCGTCGCGCGCCGCGGAAGCATTGCCGCCGCCTTCATGAAACTTCTGCCCGTGTTCATCTTCATCATTCCCGGCATGATCT